>JBEAXK010000097.1:0-17408 GCA_041159865.1 Bacteroidota bacterium | reverse complement strand
TATCTCTCAAACTACCTACATTTAATAAGTTGGAAATCAGGTATAACTGTCCTACTCAAACTCGAAATACGCTATTAATTTTATGGAAGGTTAAAGGTCGTAGAAAATAAGTTTTAGTCATAAGATTCTTATTTCAAACTACGGTTAAGGGTGTATATCTATATCATGCAAGGGGAGAGTTGTTATCTCTCCCTTTGATTTTTAATATGTTATAAATAATGCTCAAACAACCCTGTATTTACTATTCATTCTATTTTTTATCTAATATTAAACTTTTTATTCATGGAAGAACTTATTGCTTTGATTAATTTATTTAAAACAATGCCTGGAAATGTGAAGGCGCGATTATTCAGAGATGGTCAGGACAAATTAAAGGTCATGTACGATTTTATGGAAAATATATATTCTGGCAATTTATTGTCAGATGAAGAGGCCAGTAAACATTATTTCAATTCCCCACCTACAAATTCAAGATATTATTCCTTAAAAAAACGATTGCGTGATAAACTTTTAGCCTGGATACTAAATGCAGAAAATCCATATATAAAATATGAAGAATTAGAGTATGCATCCATTACACTACATCGATTAGGGGCTCAAGTTGCAGTCTTAAACACCATAGGTATTTATCTTGCAGCAAATAAAATAAACATATCAATTCTTAAGATTGCCAGTAAATTTAATTTACCTGAATTTGGGGAAAAAGCAGCTCGAAATATAAGAGATTTTTATGCCTACAGAGAGCTAAATTTAGTTAAATACAACTACTATAAAACTCTTTCCGAACAACTAACCAATGAAAATAAAATAGAATGCCTTGCTGGGGAATTATATTCCAGTTTTATGGTGGCTTTCTATTCAAATAATAAAGGCCGATATGTTCTTGGAAATATTGTGACCAAATATATCAGTCAAATTGAAGAATTACTCCTTTTAAATAACTCGAACAGAATAAAGCAATATATAAGTAAAATTAATATTCTTGCATTAATTGCTGAAAAAGAATTCAATCTCGCATTAAATAAGGTTTCAAAAGATTTGATTGATCTTGAGAAAGCACCTTTCAAACAAAATCTGCTTAAAAATGAATTGCTTCTAAATCAAATGGTTTGTTACTTAAACCTAAAACAATTTGATGAAGGCAAAAAAGTAGCAGAAGGACTAGTATTCATGCATACAACCCCTAATGAGATAAATTTAAAGAATGCGGAACTTAGTTTTTTACTATCCCTTCATGGACAACATTATAATGAAGCTGCAACGATTTGGTTTGAAGTTTCAAAAAAGGGGTTACTTCAAAATATAAATCCAACAGAACGTGAAAAGTGGGAGACTTATAAAATCTATTTATATTTCCTCCATCTAACGGGTGAAATTTCAATTGATTTTTCCAGCACCTTATTTAAGGGTTTCAGACAGGCTAAATTTTTCAACACCGTTCCCCATTTAAATAAAGACAAATCAGGAATGAATGTATCTATTGTAGCTATTGAATTTATCTTACACCTCACACAAGGTAAATTTGATAAAATAACAGATAAATATGAGGGGTTAATCAAATATTCTTACAGATATCTTCGAGATACTGAAAGTTTAAGGAGTTATAGCTTCATTAGATTATTATTACTCATCCCTAATTGTGCTTATAACTGGAAAACTATATCTGAACGAAGTGAATTAATGCTTGAAAATCTGAACGCCCAACCTAACATTGAATCGTCCATTAAATTGGGCGCAGAAATAATCCCTTACGATGTGCTTTGGAAGCTGATTAATAAACATACTCCTGACAGAAAACTTAAGTTTTAGCTTAGGAATAATATAAATTTGTTTCTTGGCCAACTTGAATAATGGGTATAAAAGTAGAATAGGAATGGATGATTACAATCATTGAAAGTCCTGTTTAATTGGCATTCTATTTGTATATTTGCCCCTTACAATAATTACTATGTCAAAGATAAAACGCCATTTAATCACTTCTGCACTTCCTTACGCTAATGGGCCTTTACATTTGGGACATTTAGCTGGAGCCTATTTACCTGCAGACATTTATGTCCGGTATCTAAGATTAATAGGAAAAGATGTTTTATGGGTTTGTGGTTCCGATGAACATGGTGCAGCTATTACCATCAGAGCGAAAAAAGAAGGAGTTTCTCCCAAAATTATCATTGATAAATACCATACACTTAACAAAGACACCTTTAAGGCGCTGGGTATTTCTTTTGACTATTATCATAGAACCAGCGAGACTATTCATCATAAAACATCCCAGGACTTTTTCACTAAACTATATGAAAAGGGGGATGAATTTATAGAGAAAATCGTAGAACAATATTACGATGTTGCATTTAATCAATTCTTAGCTGACCGTTATATTTCGGGAACCTGCCCAAAATGTAGTCATACAGAAGCATTCGGAGATCAGTGCGAATCATGTGGTACCACCCTTTCGCCAATGGAATTGATTAACCCAAAATCAATGTTGAGTGGTGAAACGCCGATTCTAAAAGAAACCAAGCATTGGTATTTTAGACTGGATAAACACGCCGATTGGTTAAAAGAATGGATAGAAACAGGCATTTTAGATGGCAAATTCCACCATGACCCTTCATTATGGAAAAAACATGTCACCGGTCAATGTCTTTCGTGGTTAAATTCAGGCCTTCAACCACGATCCATAACCCGTGATCTCGATTGGGGAATACAAGTCCCCTTGGAAGATGCAAAAGGAAAAGTACTTTATGTCTGGTTTGATGCTCCTATCGGTTATATTTCGGCAACTAAACAATGGGCTATAGAAAATGGAAAAGACTGGGAATCTTACTGGAAAGGAGGAGACGATGTAGAGTTAATTCATTTCATAGGGAAAGATAATATTGTCTTTCATTGTATTGTATTTCCAGCTATGCTCAAAGCACACGGTGATTTTGTTCTGCCAAAGAACGTTCCCGCTAACCAGTTTTTTAACTTTGAAGGTCAGAAATTTTCAAAATCAAGAGGTTGGGGCTTAGAACAACATGAATATTTACAGGAATTTGCTGATTTCCCTAATAAGGAAGATGCTTTGAGGTACACTTTGTTAAGAACACTTCCTGAAAATAAAGACAGCGACTTTAAATGGGATGAATTCATTGATTTTCATGATAAAGATTTAGCCGATAATCTGGGTAATTTCCTAAATAGGGTTATGGTTCTTTCATATACCTACTTCAATGGCATTGTACCACAGGCACCATCAAATTGGTCAGAAATTATGCTCCCAATATTAGATGTAGTGAAACAATGGCAGACTGAGCTGGAGAAATTTTCATTTAAGGCTGCCTCTCAATCTTTTATGGATTTATCTTCATGGGGAAATACTTATTTACAAGAAAATGCACCTTGGTCTTTATTCAAAGCAAATCCTAATGATCCTCGGATTGCAGAAATAATGTTTATCAGTTTACAGGTATCAGCTATTTTATCTGTAATGGCTGAACCATTCATACCATTTACTGCAAAGCGTATAAACACTATGCTTGGAGGATCACAAATACCAGTAACTTCCTTAAAGTTATTTTTGAATGAATCAATCGTACAACCGTTTTTACCTGCCACTCAACAGTTAGGAGTACCTGAAGTCTTGTTTCCAAAAATTATGGATAGAAAAGATACTTCGAGATTATCTATTATTGAAAATCAAAAGGCAAAATTAAATGCCATCATGGAAGAAGAAAAAGAAACAACTTACCCTCCTGTAAAACCAAATATAACCTATGACGATTTTGCAAAGATAGACTTGCGAACTGGAATAATCAAAGAAGCTTCAGTTGTTCCAAAGTCCGATAAATTGTTAGTTTTAAAGGTTGATCTTGGTTTCGAAGATCGCACCATTGTCAGTGGAATTGCCTTACATTTTTCACCTGATAGCTTAATAGGTAGAAAAGTTGTAGTGGTTGCCAACTTAGAGCCACGAAAATTAAGAGGAATTGAATCGCAAGGAATGTTGTTACTTGCAGAAAAAGGAAATGGTGAATTAGTTTTTGTTGGAGCTGATACACCCGTAGAGGGTGGTTGGGTAGTAAAATAAACTACCCTTAAACCAACTATACTTTTTTTATCAATTGATTTATTTTATCTCATGGGTGGGCGACGCCTTTTCCCTTTTCCCGCACCCGCTACTCGCATACTTTGTTGTCCTATTGCCCCCATTCTGGATGCAGCTTTCATTTGACCTTGATTAGCTAATGACTTCTCAAACTGCTTTATTTGTTCTTTCAGAGTACTTTCGGTTACTTTCAGTTGTTTTATGGTTCGCATGTGAATTTCGGCAATTTTCCATTTTCCTTTTGATGCTGAAATATTAGCTAACTGTAATTCAATCATAGCTTTTTCATTGTCTGAGGGAAGTTCAATAGATTGAGCTTTCTTCAAATAAATCTCCCCTTCGTCAATATTCTTTTTTGCTATTAATACAGATCCTTTTAATAGATAAAAATAAGCTCTGTTGGTTGTATATAACCAGTCTGGTTTTAATACCAGGTTAAGTCTTTTTTCTGTACCATCATAATCACCAATTTGCATGAGATTTGATGCAGATTGTACGGTTCCTAAAAATATATACCCTAAGATTAAGATAGGTAATGCCAAATAAAAAGGAAAGGCATACCAAAATCCTAAATATATATTTAAAAGCGCTGCAATCGGAATAAAGAGCGCAATAAGAGCAAATCTTAAGAAAATATTAATCGTAAACATAGTTTTCAGTTTAGCGCGAATATAAGATTATTGGAGCAAGATTTTTTCATATTTAAACAAAAAGACTTGTTTTTAATTAAAGGTTCGTGTGAAACCTGCATTTAAATTTTCATAAAATGACATCAGATAATTTTCTAAATCTAGCTTTATTTCCAAATTTAATCCTTTTTGCTTTTTTATAATATCAATAAAAACAGGCTTTAACTCCATGAATTTTTTTAATTCATCCTTATATAAGGAATCTGTTTCATCAGCCTCAAGAAGTAACCTATCTCTTACTCTTTTTTGTTTGTAGTCTTTGTTAGGAACAGCATAAGCCACATTTACAAATCCTGAAAAATCAAAATCGTAGGGAACAACAATCATTTTTTGATTTCCTTTAGATTGATAAATATCCAGATTTTTAGCTATCGCTGTAGACCAGTCTAAATTACCAATCATGTACTGAAACAGACTATGGGTTCTGAAATTAATATCCTCAAAATTAGAGCGTGAAATACTAAAGCTATCTTTTATCTCTTTTAAATTTGTTCTCTTTTCAAAAGTAGATTTATCCTCCAATAATATAGCCATGCCAACTACTTTTTGATCACTTTTTGTATCCTGATAAGTAATTTTCAATAATTTTGATCTATAACTAAACGGGGAAAGGCGCTGGTAAATTTGATAGGCCAAATGTTCTTTAATAATATTAATTTCCCCTTCTTCCCCTTCCAGACAATGAGTTACTAATTTATACTCGTCTGCATTAGATAATTGAATTTCATTTAATTCCGTCTTATTAAAATTCAATTTTAATGGAGGAAAACCACACATCCTTCTTCTAAATTTTCCTCTTAAATTAACCTTAACGGAAAGTTTCAAAACTTTACCATCCGTTTGTTTATAACTAAATATCCCTTGTATTTTATCCTCGCTAAATCTGTTATTGAGCAAAGAATCCAGATTCAAGTACAGGGTAACAGAAACAAATTGTTTCCCATCCAGAATATCGAAAAGATCAGGTTTAACAGCAAAAGAATTGCTTTCTGCCGGTAAAACGGTAGAAAGCAATCCAAATAAAAAAATAAAGACTAATTTATATTTCATCAAAAATTATTATCACCTCCTTCGTCTTTTAAGTCACGGTTATTAACACGCTTTGTTCTCTCTTTGGGCGCTTTGAAATCAAGCTTACCAAAACGAAGGCTAAAATTAATACCATAAGATCTTTGAGCAAAAGCATTTTCACTGCGCTGATAGAAATTTGTTCCCTCCAGTTCATTTATGAAACGCAAATCACGGCTAAACGGTTGAACAGCAACGATACCAATAGACCCTTTCTTTTTCCAGATATCTTTTTGAATCGCTATACTCATTCGCTGATAAGAGGCTCTCGTGCCTTGTAAACTAGCTCTTGGAGAACTGTAAAATCCGTTAATTTCAAATTTAAAATCTTTTGGAAGAGTTACTGTTGAACTTAAATTTCCATTCCAAACAATCGCTTCATTTGTGAGTAGTTTACCATCAATAGTACCTGAAACATTATAAAGAGAAACATTCACACCTCCACGCAAAGATAATTTATCCTTGATATTTGCAGAGCTGAATAAGTTAACACCATAATTTCTGTTTATTCCTATATTTCTGAATGAGTTAATGCTTACTCCTTCCTTAGAGATAGTTAAAAACTGCTCAATAACATCATTTGTCTGACGATAAAACACCCCTGAATTTAACACGATACCTTTAAAGAAAGTACTGTAATTAATTTCATATTGATCTGTATTTTCTGGCTCAACTTCTGGATTTCCAACGGTAACATCTCTTGGATCTTCAATTTCAATATAAGGATTTATGTATCTTAAACTTGGACGTTGAATTCTTTTTGCATAAGAAAATTTGATGTTTGAAAAATTACTCAACTTCCTGTTTAGGGTAACACTAGGGAGGAAGTTATCGTAAGTATTTTCAAAATAAACTTCACTTTTATCATAATCACCATTTAAAAATGTCTGTTCGTATCTTGAACCAGCAATTAATCCCCACTTTTCACCTAATTTCAAATTCACAGAAGCATAACCCGCCATTACATTTTGAACATAAAAGAAAATATCTGAACGGGTAACATCCGTTACAAAATTTTTCAAATCATTACTGTAATTTTTATAAGCAAAATCACTATCTATATCTCTTAAAATCAACTTAGTACCTGTTTCAAAGGTAATTTTCTTATTAACTGGTAAAACATAATCAATTTGAAAAGTATTTTCTAAATTGATACCCGCATTATCATTTTTTGTGTTTAGTGCTAGGCCAGGATCATTCCCAGTTTGGACAATTTCATTGGTCTGGTCTGACACATCACCTGAAACCTGAAAAGCAAAAACGAGTTCATGTCCTGCTGTTTTAAAGGTCTTTCTATAATCAGTTGACCAATCAAATCCACCTCTGATAGATGAATTTGAACTATTCCGGGTATAAATTTGATTGATACCAAAATTAGGATCCGTATAAGTAGCATCTGTAATATTTTCACCCGAACGTCCAAATCCTCTTAATGAAATAGAAGTGTTTATACTATTGAAGGCATTTAAATCATAAAATGCAGATAACGTTACTCTTGGACCGTAAAATGAACTTGAACCGGTAGAAGTTTGGGATAAAATTTTAGGTAATACACCACTCCTGTCTTCTCTGTAAAATGTCGCTAATGAAGGTCTTGGCCAATTGAACCAACCCCCGCCATTTAAATTTAAACCAAAACGACCACGAGCATAATTCATACTTAATGATCCATTATTTGAACGGGTTCCCACTGATGAATTAACTGAACCCGTAAAGCCATCTACTGACTTTCTTTTAGTTATAATATTTACAATTCCTGCTGTCCCTTCACCATCGTATCTTGCAGATGGGGAAGTTATTACCTCAACATTTTTAATTTGATCAGCAGGTATTGATTTTAAGGCATCCCCCGGATTTCCAGAAAAAATACCCGACGGTTTTCCATTTATTAATATCTGAATATTACTTGAACCTCTCAAAGAGAGATTTCCTTCTGCATCAACGGCGAGAAGGGGTACTCTTTGCAACACGTCGGCAGCATTACCTCCCGCCGTTGTTAAATCCTTTTCTGCATTATAGACTAATTTATCAATTTTATTTTCAATGGCTCCAGCTTCCCCCGTTACTTCCACTGCTGATAAATCAATACTTTCACTAACAAGCATTAAATTACCCATATCAGCATCAGGCTTTTGAGGAGTAAGTTCAATTTCTTGTGTTATTTTTGTTTTGTAACCTATAAAGGAAAGAGATAATTTATATTTTCCAGCCTTCAAATTTATGAATTTAAAAGCTCCTTTCTCATCTGTCGTGGTTCCATCCTTTTGAGCGCCTGTTTTTACATCTAATAAGACAACGGTCGCAAATTCAACAACTGAACGAGCTGTTGAGTCTGTTACAACTCCAGTAATTTTACCCGTAACGCCAGTGTTTTGAGAAAAACCACCCGAAGGAACTACACCTGGTGGTTGTGCTGATAGTTTTAAGAAAGAAATAATTGTAAAAAGAAATAAAAATCTAAGGTTCATAAGTGCTAATTAATTTAAATAAGGTTTAATTTTAACTTCCTTAAAATACCAAATAGGTTTAAATTGTTCAATCTGAAAAGGATAAACCCACCAATAACAAAAATAATAGGATAAACAACGCATAACATCGTTCAATGACAAGAATCGATTGGTAAAAAATCAGCCTCTCCTTTTGAAAATAACCGTAGCGAGTGGAGGAAGATTAATTTCTATAAACTGGGGCTGATTATTCCAGGTACCTTCAATGGAAAGCATTGGATTATTTTCATGATGCCCGGAACCTGAGAAAGTCTGACTATCCCCATTTAAACATTCTACCCAAGTACCTGAGAGGGGTACACCCAATTTAAAATTAGATCTTGATACAGGGGTAAAATTATGTATAACGACTAAATAATCTTCTGGCGAAGTTCCTTTCCTTATATAGGACAAAACACTTTGAGATGCATTATTATGATCAATCCATTCAAAACCATCAGGTTCAAATTGCTTTTCGTATAGCGCTTTTTCTTCTTTATAAATCAAATTCATCGCTTTTACCCAAGCCTGAACCCCTCTATGAAAACCGTATTGTAGTAACCACCAGTCAAGTCCACGTTCAATATTCCATTCGGCAGATTGACCGAACTCTCCTCCCATGAACAATAATTTTGAGCCTGGATGCGTGTACATGTAACCAAAAAGAAGCCTTAGGTTAGCAAAACGTTGCCATTCATCTCCTGGCATCCGGGCTAATAAAGAACCTTTTCCATGAACGACTTCATCATGAGAAAGGGGAAGTTGAAAATTTTCTGTGAAGCCATACACCATAGAAAAAGTTAGTTCACTATGGTGATGTTTTCTATAAATGGGATCTTTTTTAAAGTAGGCAAGCGTATCATGCATCCAACCCATCATCCATTTTTGTCCAAATCCAAGACCTCCTGTAAAAGTGGGTCTTGAAACACCTGGCCAGGCAGTAGATTCTTCGGCAATGGTATGCGTATCAGGAAACTCTCTATATACGGTTTCATTAAATTCTCTGAGGAAAGCAATTGCTTCAATATTTTCTTTACCCCCATAACAATTTGGTAGCCACTGACCTTCTTCTCTGGAATAATCTAAATATAGCATGGAGGCCACTGCATCAACCCTCAAGGCATCGATGTGAAAGTAAGACATCCAATACAATGCATTAGAAATCAAAAAATTACGAACCTCGTTCCGTCCATAATTAAAGATGGCACTTTGCCAGTCGGGATGAAAACCCTGGCGTGGGTCAGCATGTTCATATAGATGCGATCCATCAAATTGAGCAAGTCCATGTGCATCTGTTGGGAAATGAGAAGGAACCCAGTCTAAAATAACCCCTATCCCAGCTTGGTGCAGGCAATCAACCAGATACATAAAATCCTGAGGAGTTCCAAAACGGCTGCTTGGAGCATAATATCCCGTAACCTGATATCCCCAAGAGGGAAAATAAGGGTGCTCCATGATAGGAAGGAATTCCACATGAGTGAAACCCATTTCGACAACATAATTGACCAATTCGACAGCTAATTCTCTGTAGCTTAGTGAGAACAAATGATCCTCTGATTTTCTCCAGGAACCTAAATGTAATTCGTAAATAGACCATGGTTGAGGATTTCTCGCAACGATCTTTCTACGTTCAAGCCAATCATTATCTTGCCAAGTATAGTCTAAGTCCCAAACAACGGAAGCTGTATTGGGTGGAATTTCCCAAAAATAAGCGTAAGGATCTCCTTTTTCAAGACGGCGACCATCTGCTGAAACAATAGCATATTTATATAAATCTCCTTTTTGAATTCCTGCTATGAATCCTTCCCAGATACCAGAACTGTCTAAACGGGGAAATAATAAATGACTTTGAGTATTCCAGAAATTAAAATTACCAATGACCGAAACTTGTTGAGCATTTGGAGCCCAAACCGTAAATTGTACCCCATAAACCCCGTCAACCCTTATAATTTTACTCCCAAATTTATCGAAAGTCTTGTGATGCTTTCCAGATTTGAAAAGATAAATATCATATTCCGTAAGTAAACTCTGCGGGAGAACTGGTCCCATATGGTAATTTTTTAAGAAGGTAGGACAAAACTAAACAAACCAAGCCGTTATTTTTTATATTATTTGCTAAAACGTCCTAAAGTCCCAACTTTTTTTAAAAAAACTAGATATCGGTATTGTCTTCAGCTTTGCCCATTTGGTTTTCGGCTTCCATTTTATTGAATAGCTCACTGAGTCGGTACATTTCATCTAAAGTATCGTCTAAGTAAAAATCGATTTCCGGAATTCTTCTAACCCATTTTTTAATCCTGGTACCTAAAGCCTGCCTAAGTCTAACCTTCTCTTCCTCTAACAAGAGCAAAGGTTCTTGTTTATGCTCGGTATTAAAAACACTGAGATAAATTTTTGCTAATCCAAGATCTGGTGTCATTTTCACTTGGGTAACAGTAACTAATATGGCATTTCCATATATATAGCTACCTTCTTGCTGAAGTACTTGGCTGAAATTCCTTTTAACCAATTCCCCTGTTTGCTGTTGTTTTATAGTTTCCATGCTGCAAAAATAAGTATTTTCTGAATTTCGATGTGGTGTATCTTTGTTCTAACCTATTTTTGAATTTAATTATTTTCAACATGACTGATTTCTTATCTAGCTCTGTCGCATTTCTAAAAGGTGTTGGTCCGCAACGTGCCACATGGTTGAGTAAGGAATGGGAGGTAAATCGAATCCAGGAATTATTACAACTTTATCCCTATAGGCATATAGACAGAACGCAAATTATTCCCATACAAGATTGCCGCGAAGAAGGTGCCTTTGTACAAATTAAAGGAACGCTCAGGCGATTAGAACAAATGGGTGAAGGTTCAAAAAAGAGATTAGTTGGTACCCTTCGGGATGAATCCGGTTCTATTGAATTAATATGGTTTACGGGCATTTCTTACCTATATAAACAGTTTGTAATTGGTCAGGAATACATCATTTATGGTAAAATTCAATCTTTTAGAGACCAGTTTTCTATTCCTCATCCTGAAATGGAACCTCTTTTATATGAAAATCAGTCTTTACCTTCTTCCTTTTATCCCATGTATTCGGGTACAGAAAAAAGTTCAAAAGTAGGTATTGATAACCGGTTCTTAAGAAAAGCGATCCGAGGTATAATCGATCGAATTCAATTAGAAGGTTTTCCTGAAATCCTTCCCTACCACATCTTAAAAAATCATCAATTAGTAACACCCATTCAGGCTTATGAATGGATCCATTTTCCGAAAAACCGAAACGAATTAGAAGCTGCACGTGCAAGACTAAAATTTGAAGAACTCTTTTTTTTACAGTTAAGTCTTCTAAAACTAAAATTTAACCGCCGTGAATCGGTCATTGGGTATAGTTTTAGTAAAATTGGTGATTACTTTAACAGATTTTTTCACGAATTGCTAAGTTTCGAACTTACGGATGCCCAGAAAAAGGTTTTAAAAGAAATAAGAAGAGATTTAGCCACAGGAAAACAAATGAACCGGCTATTGCAGGGAGATGTGGGCTCCGGAAAAACCGTAGTTGGTTTTATGACTATGTTAATGGCCTTAGATAACGGTTTTCAAGCTCTATTGATGGCGCCAACAGAGATTTTAGCCCAACAACACTATGCTGGATTATCTTTATATGGAGAATCATTAGGCATCAATGTTGCCTTTCTGACAGGTAGTGTAAAGGGTAAAAAAAGAAATGAAATATTATTGGGCTTGGAAAATGGTACTATAGCCATCGTTATTGGTACACACGCGCTGCTGGAAGATCCTGTTAAATTTAAAAATTTAGGCCTTGCCATAACCGACGAGCAGCATCGTTTTGGAGTGGAACAAAGGAGCAAATTATGGCATAAAAGCAAGCCCTACCCTCCACATGTTCTGGTTATGACGGCCACCCCTATTCCGAGAACCCTTGCCATGACCTTATATGGTGACCTTGATATTTCTGTCATTGACACCTTGCCTCCTGGAAGAAAAGCAATTCAAACGGTGCACAAAAATGAAAACCACCGACTTTGGCTGATAGGTTTCATGAAGGAACAGATCCAGGCGGGCAGACAAATCTATGTCGTTTATCCGCTCATTGAAGAATCTGAAAAAATGGATCTCAACAATTTAATGGAGGGATTTGAATCCCTTTCCAGAGAATTTCCAAATCCACATTTTTCCATCAGTATGGTGCATGGAAAAATGAAACCAACGGAAAAGGAATGGGAAATGCAGCAATTTATCAAAGGACATACACAAATTATGGTTGCAACCACCGTTATTGAGGTGGGAGTTAATGTTCCAAATGCTTCCGTAATGGTGATTGAGAATACGGAGCGGTTCGGATTGTCACAGCTTCATCAATTGCGGGGACGTGTAGGAAGGGGTGCCGAACAATCCTTTTGTATTTTAATGTCTTCCTTTAAATTATCAGCCGATAGCAGAGAACGAATTAACACCTTAGTTAGAACTACCAATGGATTCGAAATTGCTGAAGCTGACTTGAAATTAAGGGGTCCTGGAAATATGGATGGCAAACAACAAAGTGGTATAATTCAGTTAAAGCTGGCCGATCTCTCTAAAGATGGGGCTATTCTTGAAGCAGCTCGTGGTGAAGCCCTGGCTATTTTAACAGCAGACCCTTTGCTGATTCAACAAGAGCATAAAGGATTAAAAAACTTTTTGGATCAAAACAAAGAATCTCTAAGAGGTTGGGGTCGAATAAGCTGATACATAAACATCAATTTCTAAAGTTATTTCATTTCGAACTTTTACCATTCCCATAAGAACTGTCGGGGGAGTCAATCCAAAATCTGTTAATAATAAACTTTTCTTAGCCGTAAATCGGTATATATTGTTTAGAGGTTGAGAGATGGTAACCTGTAAATCAATTTTACGTTTCATCCCTGCAAGAGTAAGATAGGCCTCCGTAACCACCTGACCTTCCAGTTTCCAACGGGCATTAATATTATGCAAAGGTATGATTACTTGAGCCAAACTAAGGGTTATAGTTGGAAAATGTTCCTCCCTAAGGGTTTGGTACATATCCCTGTTCATCATTTTATGCCTGCAATCTAAACTCCTGGTTAAAACCGTTAACTCGGCTTTTTTAAATTGCACTTTTTGCGTTTCTGCAGAATTCTCAGCTGTAAATGAAACAACCGAAGAAGGAGGAGCACAATAACAATTAAAGGAATTTACATTGGTCTTCCCTTGAATTTGCAACATACTTTGAGGCTGAATTATCACCTTAAGAGATTGACTTCTAAGCAAATAAAAATCAATTATCGATACCATGATAATAAACAATGTCCTTTTCATATTTAAAAAATAAAAATTCCGCACCGAATAAGAATTTTCAGTGCGGAATCGATTATAGTAATCATGTTTCGAATTAGAACCCAATTACTGCCTCAATCATCACACCTTTGAATTCACCACCAGCATAAACATGAGTGCTTGGATAGTCAATATATTTTTGATTTACTAGTTCCGCTTTTAACATAAGGTTTTTGCTTGGCAGCCAACCTGCTGAAAAAGAGGTTCTGTTGATGCTTATATCAGCTGCGTATCCCTGAAGTCTTCCACCCGTGTTATTATATCGGGCTCCAATAAATGCCTGTTCATTTGGAAGAAATCTGAATACACCTTCAATTGCCATTTGATTAAAAGTCCTGGTTTCTGTTTCCGCATTTGTCTTTCCACTGGCTCTTTCATAAGTAGCAAATATTTCCATTCCTTTATATTTTAAGAAAGGAGAAACTTGAAAAGTTACTAATTCATTGGTCAAACCAGGATTAATTCTACCAGAAGTAAAACGTGTGGCTGGAGTAACAGCTTCAGCTAATCCCGTTGTACCTTTTATAAATTCTGGTTCCATAGCATAATAATACCTTGATCCGGTTCTATCCCCTCCAAATAATGTGTTTCTTACGGTACCAGCATTTTGATATAAAGACGCAGATAATCGGAATCGTAAATCATTGAATTTTTTGTCATAAGCTGCTTTAAAATAGATAGATGGATGTTTTTTAGTTGTAGTTCCAGCGTAATCTTTCACATCACCACTTATCAAACCGCCTGTCATACCTGCCATAAGCATTACATTTTCCATAGGAAATGCATAAACTTCGGTTCCAATCTCTGTAGTAAAGGCATCTAAAATATAGTTACCTACAAAAGGATTGAACATGGCATTTCCATTATCTGTGCGACGAAACTGCTGATCTCCATAGTTTGGCATAAAGTGTCCTATTTTAACCCGGAAGTTATCGGTAAACCATGCTGGTGAATTAAACATAGGCAATTTATCTATTTGAATATACCCGCCTTTTACCCAGAATTCGTTGTGGTGACGTGCAGACATATAATTTTCCAAACAAATACGAATTCCATCTTCAATCTGAATGTCAAAATTCAAGTTGGCGGTTGCAAGATTAAAACCTGATCCCAGAGGATATAAAGCATTGGCATTATATGTTTTACCTCCTGAAGTAAAATTCACAGCATCGGCTTTATTACTATGGGTTATGCCTTGAAATTGTTGCGTAAAACCACCCCCTACCCGAACGTACAAACCGTTGAAAATAGCCGTATTATTCTTTGAAGGCTCAAATACATTTATACCTCTCTGATCCCAAAAGCGATAATACTGTAATTCATTGCTTTGCGCGGATATATATCCGAAAAATAATAAACCTAAAAGGCTTGCAAAAATGTGTTTAGAATACTTTTTCATCATTGTAAATTTTAAGTTATGATTATTCTGGTGCTATTCACCCATTAATTTTTTTCAAATGTGACGTCAAAAGCCACTACTACTTCCTCCCCTACTACAACCGTTCCCATCAAAGCCTTTGGAGGTTCAATATTATAAGCTGGCAATACAATGGTATGCTTTCCAGTGAAATGTAATTTTCCACCTGTTTCAATATTTCCATTCACCTGCATAGAAATGGCCTTTTTGACACCCGCAATCTGTAAAAAACCTTTTACTTTTATGGTGTACCCGCTGGCTGTTTTTGTTAAGGCATCGGTCCCTTGAAAAGTATAAATGACGTTGGGATGATTATCTGATTTTAGCGATTCCCAGGTCTTATTATCCATTATTTTTCCTTTGGTACTAACAATTCCTTTTACTGGAAATGTTAATTCCATAGAACTAATACCAGACAACTGGTTGTCTTCAAACTGGAATACACCCTGACCGTTTGCTTGTGTTATGTCGGAAGTCCATTTATGTAGGGTGGATGTTCCGCTGACGGAGATGTCCTTGGTCTTTAACTTATAGGTCTGTGCTGTTAAAGAAATAACAGTTAAAATGAAAAGGCCTAAGGTGATGATATTTTTGAGGTTCATAAGTAATTTTTTTACTGTTTGATACCTCAAAGATATTAGGTCATATTCTCGTACTAAATGAGTTGTGTCAACTTCTTAACTGATTATTATCATACCTATATTTCCTCAAATAGATAAATGGAAACATATCCATCGGGTAAAAAATGGTAATTACCTTTATACATGATGGTTAGCCTTTCCTTAATCAAAAAAGCTTTAAACTCCCCTGAAAAATCTTGATATTCAAATGGTTGAATTTTAATTTGTTCTTTATAGTCTATCCCACCAATTCCATAGGCTTTAAAGACCGACTCTTTTATACCCCAAAAAATATGTAACATCTCCAGTTCTTTTCCTACAGGAATAAAGGATAATTCCATTTCATTAAATACTCTTTTTGCTACTTTTTGCATTTGTGGAACTATTAATTGTATGTCAATCCCTGCTTTAATATTTGCTGAAAGAATAGCAGATGCATATCCATGTGAATGGCTGATGGATAAATGCAGATTGGCTTTTGAAGCAAAATAGGGTTTACCTGCTGGGTCAGTTTGCATGGGCATTCTGTTCTCAAGCTCTGTTAAAAGATGAACCAAATGTCTTGAACTCAGATATTCCAATCGCTTACGACCCCTTAATTTAGAAAAATGCTGTTGCTCCTCTGAGGATAATTGCCATTGTTTAAAAAACCAATCTTCTTCTTCTTTTATTTCCCATATCCCCCAAACACAATCATTTCCAAATTTTTCTTTATAACACAACGGCATATTTTTACAATTTTAGAACCATAAGATGAAAAATGATATTTAATACCTAATATTAGCGTTTAAATATAATTTTTCAATGCCTTTGAATATAAATCATTCCTTTTTAGGACACCAGGGTGCTATATATGCTTTGTATCCGATTGAAAATTCTACTTATTTTCTCTCTGGTGGGAGTGATGGCTGGGTGGTAAAATGGGATATTGACCATCCTGAAATAGGTATTAATTTAGCTACTATTCCTGCTCAGATTTTTTCTATTTGTTATTTAGAAACCATTAATTTCTGTATTGCGGGAGACATGAACGGAATTGTTTACTGGATTGACCTTAATAGTCCTAAGTTAACACCTAAATCCTTTGCTCACCACAAAAAGGGCGTTTTTTCCATATTACACATTGAAAACGAAATATTTACTGCAGGAGGGGATGGGTTTTTTACTAAATGGTCGATAAACTCACAACGTCCTTTAGAAAGTATTCAGATTAGCTATAAAGCCATTCGCACGGTTATTTATGATAACCTAGTAGATGAATTTGCATTAGGATGTTCTGATGGTGACATTTACTTCGTGGACAGAAATACATTTAATCTGAAAGATGTATGGAAATCATGTCATCTGCCTTCTGTATTTACCCTCGCTTTTCACCCTGATAAGGAAAAGCTCATTTCGGGAGGTCGGGATGCCCTTTTGAAAATATGGAATAGAAAAGATGGTCACTTATTAAAAGTTTTACCAGCCCACCGATTTACTATCAATCACATGATTTTAAATGCCGAAGGCAATATATTGTTTACTGCCTCCAGAGATAAATCTATTCGGGTTTGGGATACCCATAATTTTAATCTCCTGGCCTCTTTGAACGGAATTAAAAATCAGGGCCATCAAAATTCGGTAAACAGGCTATTATGGTTTGAAAAACAACAATCGTTGCTTTCCGGCAGTGATGACCGACAACTATTGAGCTGGAAGAAC
>JBEAXK010000012.1:0-23911 GCA_041159865.1 Bacteroidota bacterium | reverse complement strand
GAGCATCAAAATCTGTTTTCTCTGTTTGTTTGGGATTTACAGCATCAGGAGCTTTACCCTTTCCCCTTGGGAATTTATTGATTGTAAATACAATTGCTCTTGCAAGGTTAAACTTCCACTTGTATTGAGCAGGATCAGAAGCTGTTAAAGCAGAAATCATTTTTATTATTACAAGCAAAGAATGTTCTATATGCCAGCCGACATTAGCGGATGATACAGAGCTATTTACTCTATCGGCATCTTTTATAAATGTATATAACTTTTCTAGCCGTTTTTCTATGTTTCTCATTTTTTTGAATTTACAGTATTTAATCTACTCAAATTTTAGTATTAATCTATTAACAAAATTCACTTTAATTTATTTTATAAAATCTTTTATAACACTTAAAACTATTGTAGGTTTTTCGAGAGGGCTAATGTGTCCGCCTTCTATTTCTATTGTTTTAATATTTGGTGGTGTCGGGACGTAATCTTCCTTTCCCTTTATTGCAATCGTCCTTACATTCAAATTATTGATTAATCTGGTTGCATCTTCTGCATTTATGATTACAGCTTTGTCGGTTTTTTTAATTTGACTATTTGACAAAATACTCATAGGGCGTTTCAACATTTCAATTAATTTCGGATTTTTATTTATAGATGTTGCACCAAACAAAGCTTTTGCAGCCTGTTTCGTGTAAAAATTTCTGAAAACTAACATGCTATGTTGTAGACGAATGGCTAATTTATTTTTTTTTGATGCTGCCAAAAAAGGCATATTACATAACACTATTGATGAAAATCTTTCAGGTTGCTTGTTTGCTGCTCGGAGAATGGTCATACTTCCCCATGAATGCCCAACTGCAATAACCTTTGGGATTTGTAAATGATCTAAAATTTCGATGAGCATATCAACACAATCATTCAACGACCAGTCTGGTTTTGTAATCTCACGGCTTTTACCATGAAATGGCATGTCAATCGTGATAATCGTTCGGTCATCAATGTGTTTTACTTGCTCGTCCCACAAATGATGATCAAAATAGACGCCGTGAAGCATAATTATGGGTAGCTTATCGGTTTTATTGTCCATTTTATGAATGGCTATCTTACCTATATTCGTTTGAATGTAATTTATTTGTGCTGGATTTGACATGCTGCTGAATAGAATTGGGGCAATTAATAAATATGATTTCATTTCAATTACTAACGGATGGAGCCTGCCTTAAATAAGTACTATCCGTTAATTGATGAATAATAAACTCAGCCATATCGCCCAAGGTGACGGTTAATTTCAATCCTTTACCTTCCAAGGTTGGGTGTACATTACCTTTCGGTGTTTTGTCAATAATATTTGGGCAACGCACAATTGTCCATTCCAACTCACTGTTCATAATGACTGTCTCCATTCTGTTTTTATCATCAATAATTACCTTGAGCCACTTCATGAAGTAGGGGAGAATAAATTTTGTGAAAAACCAGGGTTGAAAAGATAGACTATTTCCAGCTCCAACATTGCTCATGGCAATTAGCCTTTGTACTTTCTGTTTTCCCATTTCTTCTACAATTATTTTTGTGGCATCAGAAATAAAAGTAGTTAGCCTTCCATCTCCTTTTCCTCCAACACCCAAACATTGAATTACGGCATCCTGATGTTCCAATGCTTTTTTAACATCTTTGTTATCTAAGACGTTGCCCTGGATGACGGTAAGATTATCATGTTTAATGGTGATAGCCGATTTATTTCGAACAAGCACAGTGACTTGATAACTTTTAGTTAAGGCTAACCTCAAAATAGCTTGTCCCGAAAAACCTGTGGCACCGAAGATGATTAGTTTCATTTTTAATTTGATATTTTTTCAATGTAAAATTCAGCAGGATATTTTGCTTATTACTGACTCAAAAGTGTCAAAATGAGTGATTAGCTAATTTTTTTCTTATTCTTGTTAGAGATTGTCTCTCTATGCCAAGATAGGATGCTAAGTAGGATAAAGATACTCTGTTAAATAGGTCAGGATTTTCATTTATAAAATCCAGGTACCTTGCTTCTGCATTGTCAAAAAGAAACCCCTCGATACGTTTTTGTTGAATTTTCAAGACACTTTCAGCTACTAATCTTCCATATCGTTCAAAAATTGGAAATTTTTGATAGCCTTCTTGAATATGTTTGTAAGAGATGGTAACTAAAACGGTAGGTTCTAGACATTGAAAGTAATACTTGCTGGGAGTTCGTGTAATAAATGCAGAATAATGCGTCGCATATCTGTTTTCACGAATAAAGTTGACTGAAATTTCATTGCCGTTATTGTCGATATAAAATGCGCGCAATAATCCGGAATATACAAACCCAATTTCTTTCTGTATTGTATTGGCATAAATAAAGAAATGTTTTGCCTTTAATTCTACAACTGATAATCCGCTTTCGAGATAGTTCAATTCTTCAATTTTCGCATTTGGACAAATTGTTTGGAATGACTTTAAATATGCTTCTATTTCTTCTTTCAATTTTAGTGACTTATTTTTTAAAGAGATCATCGACATTGCCTTTCAGCTATCTTCAAGCGGTTTTGTGTTTGTTTGGGATAATTGGCACTAAACTCTATTCAAGAACCCAATGTCAAAAATAATTAAAAAGCGTCAGAAAAATGATGAAACTGCATCTAACGAAAAAGTTCTGTTGTTTGCTGGTATTAATCTTAAAAGTTTCAATAAACTGCTTTGGAATGTTCCCAAAAAGAAGTGAATAAAGATTTTTCACCTTTTAAAGAATACCTAAATAGACATTTTCCAAATTGGAAGACTTAACCTCATTGTATATGAAAGTGGATGGTAAAACCTAAAGTATAAATCCCCAATGTAGGTTTTAATCAATGCGAGAGGGTTATGGAAGGTTATAAAAATTAAATAGAGGTCATTTCTTACCTCTCGTGCACTTTAGCTTCCCCTTTTCAACAAAAGTTACAACTATAATACGATGATTGAGTATGTTATTATCTAGAAATTGAAAGGTTTAACCTCATGCATGTTTACAGGGGGTTAAATCAAAATCTAAATCAGTGGCCCATCTTTTTAGTTATTATTTATAAAGTCAATAAAGTCAGTATTAAATTTTTCTGGCATTTCTATTTAAGGTGTATGCCCAATGGGATAATTTAATAAAATATAATGGGGAAATTGTTCAATTGCTTTTTTATTTCTACCAAACTGAACAAACTTATCTTTCATCGCCCAGGTTAATAAAACTGGGCAATGAATATTTTTAATAAATGGCCTTACATCTTCTTCATCTAATTTAAAAGATGACCACCCTTGAACCAATAAAGATGATAATCGATATCCGTCATTAACAATTTCTGCTCTTCTATTCAATGAAGTTTCAGTAATCAACACTTTTTTATAGTAGTTATCAAATTGATTTTGAAAAGAAGGATTTTTCTTCACCCCTTTTTGAAAAAAATGAACCATATAGTTCAAAAAGAATGGGGCAATAAACCCCCTCTTGTCTAAACCTGCTGGGTTGCTTAAGGAGAGTAATCTAACATTTGGATTATTGTTTGCAATTCTTATTGCTACAGCGCCTCCAATAGAATTTCCAACGACAATGATATTTTTCAAATCCAACAGTTGGATAAACTTGTTTGTTAACCCACAGTAATAGCTTGAAGATACATGAACGGATGAAGGGGAAGAAAGACCTTGACCTGGAAAATCCAGTGCAATAATTCTAAATTTCTCTAAAGGCAATTTATAAAGAGAAGCAAAGTCTTTTGAGCTATGCCCTAAGGCGTGAAGACACAAAATAATTTGACCGCTTCCCTCGTCTTTGTAAGCGATATTTATTCCTTCAATATTGATGGTCTTATCTGCGATTGAAGGAAACCCATTTGCTGAATCAATCATTATTGACATGCATAAAATTAAAAGAAAACACCTCATTTTTTCACTAAAGTTAATTTAAAACACGTCGAAATGCAACACCTCTAACTCATTGATAGACGAAGAAAATGCCATGATTTCTGACGTTTTTTCCATTATGGCTCCCCTTTTAACAAAGGATGAAGCTATAATAATATAATTAAGCATGTCTCCATCAAGAATTTATGCGTTCCAATAATTTAAATGCCTCTTTTTATCGCAAGGGCAATTTGGCCTGAATGGTATGAATTATGATATAAAATGTGGGAAAACAATCTAACTTTTGAAACTGCTCCAAAAAATGGCGTTTGAACAATTTCCGACCATTCTGAAATAGGCGTACTTTCTACAATCTCATCTAGCAATTTAAATCCTTGTTCAATAAGCCTTTTACTCTCCTCATAATCTTGTCCCTGGCCCTCATCTTGTTTCCCCATGGTAGTATTTTGAATGTCGCTTTGTTTGCCAAAAAAATATCCAAACATAAGCATTGTCTCACCAATATGCCTATAAATGAAGCCAACAGAAGCTGTGTTTTCATTTAACGACTTCGAAACATTCTCACTATTTACCATATTCAATGAAAAACCACAAGAAATAATATTTTGTGCCAAAAGGTCTTTAAAGATTTCTGTTCCCATTTTTAATCATTCTGAGGTTAATTATTAACGTAAATATAACAGGTTACACTATAATAGTATAACCTGTTTATCATGCTGGCTCCCTATTTCCTCAAAAGATGCAACTATAATGTGATGATTTAGTGTGTGACTATTAGGAAAATAAAGGGTTGAACTGAATGTAAATTTGAAGGAAGTAGTAAAATTACTTAGCCTGCTGTTCCATAAATGACCGCTTTAAAACACTTAACTCTTTGAACAATTTAGATTAAAGTCATCTATCGAATGGGTTAGCAAACTCCTTTTCATCTTTTTTTAAGTAACCAAAAGCTTCGGGTTTTACTTTAAGGTCTTCGATATTTTGTTCTAAAATCTTATCCATAAAAAATTTAGCTAAGTTATCATTCTCCATCAATTTTTTGAGGACCACGTCATAAACAAGATTTGCAATAACCATTTTGATTTATATTTATCCAAAGGTAAGCATTTAAAACATGGTAAATATTTCTTTAAACTGGATTCAATTCTAGATCAAGGATAGCAATACCCATAATTTGCGTTAATTGCTGAAATTTTTCCATCGACAAAGTTCCATCCGCTAATTTTTGTTTAAATGCGCGTGCACCATATTCACTGAAAATATAATTTTGACTTCGCCATAAATTCAAGGCTAATGGCATACCTAAAAGGGTAGTTAAAAAGGTAATCAGGTCTGAACACAACGATTCCACTTTTTTATCTGCCTGCGACAGGGTAACCAAACAGCTATAAATTTTATTGTTAGCCAGATGAATGATTTCCGGTTTTTCCACCAACTCAAAATCCCATTCTTTCATTATTTGAAGTACCGATTTTAGTCTCGCCAAATCCATTTCTTTGGCAAGCAGAAGGTTTTTAAATTCCAGATTATAGATGTAAGCGGCAGTATCTTTGAAAGGGGAGGGTATGGGCATGTCTATCTCTTTAAGTCCTAACATTAGGGGATAGGTCTCCTGGTACATACCTCTGAAAGTATATTCGACAGATTTAAGGCTCTGTTGATTAATCTGGTTGATGATTTTCCTCTTTTCATCCCGAAACAGATGCCAGAATGAAAATCTTTCGCCACCACAATAATCTTGCATGATTCCAATTACCCTTCCTAAATCGGTACCTTTGATAGCAGCATCGATTTTAGCAGTCATTTTTTCAAATTTATCAACAGGCATATCCAATGAAATCTGTCCGAATAGATTGTACTGCCCAAGATAAATTACTGCAAATGCAAATTCCTTTTCCGTATAGGTGGTTTGAGAAATAATCATAGTCCGGCCTGCAGCAATGGCGTGCGTTCCAGATTTCCATCGGTTAAAGTTCAGACTTTTCATTTGATAGCTGAATAAGGATAATTCCTCTGGATAATCTTCAAAAAGAGAAGATGCGGCATAATGCATACCAACTCTCTCAAGAGAGACAGCGGCTGGTATTACATTTTTATGATAACTTATAGAACCATTATCATAAACATTACTTGGTATTTTGGTCAATTTAGCCAGAAATTCATCGCGGAACTTGTAAGAGGTTACCTGTTCAGCATAGTGCATGGCTCTATGGGCATATTGTAAAATCTGATCGGTTTCCAAACCAGAAATTTCATCGAAAAACCATCCACAACTGGTAAACATTAACAAAGCATGCCTTTGCATTTCCAATAGTCGCAATAATTTAATCCTCTCCTCAGGCAGTAGCGGTTTTAAGCTGTGTTTCTCAAAAAAAGAATGTATGGTTTCTGATTTTCTTTGGAGTATTATCTGAATATAATCATTTCTTGCTGCCCAGGAATCTTTCAATAAGGACAAGGTCTGGTTTTCAAAAACGGGAATGAGCTCATCTCTTAAGTCATCCAAAATTTCCCGAAGTGGTTTTCTCCATTTTTGATTCCAGGAAGGTTTACCACCCGTGTGACACCCACAATCAGCCCGCCATCTTTCAACCCCGTGAACACAACTCCACGAACTATTTTCATGTATTTGTGCTTCAAATAATGGAGGATTTTCAGCCAGGAACTGTCCATAATTTGTGAGACAAATATTCTCATTTTTCATTAATGAATCAAAACAAGCAGCAAGGGCCATTTCACCAAATTGATGATGGTGTCCGTAACTTTCTCCATCGGTAGCTATATGGCTTAATTGCGGGATATCATTCTGATCAAATACGCTGGCCATTTTGTCGGCAAATAAATTGCCATCATTAAGTAAACCATTGAAGGCAACAGATTGGGCTATGCCGCCATCGTAAAAGAAAAGAACTATTGATTTTCCGGATGGTAGTAAGCATCGGTAGGCATTTCTCGGATCGATATTATCATGTGCACATTCCGTCCAGTTTTCATCCTTTAATTTTCGGAATGCCTTACCTTGGCGTGGTGCTAATAGGGTATATTTTATTTCATTTTCTGCTAAAATCTCTAAGGTCTCGGTATCAACGGCTGTTTCGGCCAACCACATTCCTTCAGGTTTTCTTTGAAAACGAGATTCAAAATCATGGATGCCCCATACAATTTGAGTCTCTTTATCTCGCTTGTTCGCGAGTGGCATAATGATGTGGTTGTAAACCTGTGCAATAGCTGATCCATGACCATTGAAATATTTAAGACTTTGTTGATCGGCATCTAAAATAGCCTGATAGGCATGAGGATCATATTTTTCCATCCATGCAAGCAAGGTAGGGCCAATATTGAAGCTCATGTAGGTATAATTAGAGACAATACCTTTTATTTCCTGCCTGTCGTTGAGGAGCCTGGCTGCTGAATTTGGAGCGTAACATTCAAAATTTATTCGTTCATTCCAATTATGAAAGGGTGCTGCTGATTCCTGGTATTCGATTACCCCTAACCAGGCATTTTCACGCGGCGGTTGGTAAAAATGTCCGTGAATACAAACGAATTTTTTCAGGTCTTTTTTTAACATAATATTTTGTAATATTGAGGTTGTAAAAGTAATCACCCATGCGTAAACTATCCTTATTCTTATCCTTATTTTCTTTATTTCTTTTTATTGGTCTTCATGGACAGGCTCCAGAGAAATGGAATTCAGCAAAAATTTATCATGAAATTCAAAAGTTAAACTTCCTCGGTTCTGTTCTTTATCTGGCAGCTCATCCCGATGATGAAAATACCAGGCTTATTACTTATTTAGCAAATTATGAAAAGGCCAATACTGCTTATATTTCCTTAACAAGAGGAGACGGTGGTCAAAATTTAATTAGTCCGGAAATCAGAGAATTGTTAGGTCTCATAAGAACACAAGAATTATTAGGCGCCAGACAAATAGACGGTGGAAAACAGTTTTTTTCCAGAGCTAATGATTTCGGATTTTCTAAAAATCCAGATGAAACATTTAGAATCTGGGAAAAGGAAAAAGTGATGGAAGACTTGATTGCAGTGATTAGGTATTGGCAACCCGATATTATTATTAACCGATTTGATCATAGAAGTCCTGGGAAAACGCATGGACATCATACTGCTTCTGCCATGTTAGGTGTGGAAGCATTTGATATGGCCGCTGACCCAAAAGTGTATCCAAATCAATTATCCAGATTACCGTTGTGGCAGCCCAAAAGATTGTTTTTTAATACTTCTTGGTGGTTTTACGGCAGTCAAAAGGCATTTGACGAGGCGGACAAAAGCAAATTACTTCAATTTGAGGTAGGGGTTTATTATCCTTTACTTGGAAAATCTAATAATGAAATTGCGGCTGAAAGCCGGAGTATGCATAAAAGTCAAGGATTTGGTTCTTTAGGGGTAAGAGGATCAGAAACGGAATATTTAGAATTATTAAAAGGGGATTTACCTGAAAATAATAAACTGTTTGCTGGCATCAATACCACATGGAGTAGGGTAAAAGGGGCTGAAAAAGTAGGTACTTTACTAAAAAAGGTGGAGACGAACTTCAGTATGGAAAAACCTTTTGCTGTTTTGCCTGATTTGTTATTGGCCCTAAAAGAACTTGAAAAACTGGAGGACGGATATTGGAAAAGAGAAAAATTAAAAGATCTTAAAATTATTATTAAACAATCATTGGGTCTTTTTCAGGAAGCTGTGGCTATGGAATCGACGGCAACACCTGGAGAAACGATTAAAGTTCAACTAGAATATATTCACAGAAGTCCAGTTAAAGTGGTTTTGCAATCTCTTCAGGTTTTACCAACTCAGGTTGATACCCTACTGAACATGGAAATGGCAAATAACAAGGTATTAAAACTTTCAAAACAGATTCAACTTCCAAAAAATATATCTTTAACGAGTCCCTATTGGCTTTTAGATCAATGGAATTTAGGTGTTTACAACGTCAAGGATGAAAAATTAAGAGGTTTGCCCGAAACACCTAAATCATTAAAAGTGAAAGCTAATTATCTAATTGAAGGAATTCCTTTTTCTTTGGAATCAGAAATAGTTTACAAAATGGACGATCCTGTAGCAGGAGAGGTTTATCAACCATTTGAAATTATTCCACCAATCACAGGTAGTTTCCAGGAATCTGTTAATGTTTTTGCAAAAAAAGATAGTCAATCTCTGAAATTGGTCATTAAGGCTAATAAAACAGGTCTTTCTGGTACGGTTTCTCTTGATGTTCCTGAAGGCTGGACTTTTTCACCGAAGGAGCAATCTATTCAATTTACCAGAAAAGGGGAAGAAAAGGAACTGTCATTTTGGGTAACCCCACCAGACTTTCAATCTGAAGGGAATGCAAAGGTTATCATGAAGACAGATGGAGAGACGTATGATAAAAAAATGTTGATTATCAAGCATGCACACATACCTGCACAAACAGTTCTTTTATCGTCCAATGCAAAAGTTGTCCGCATTGATCTGGAAAAATCAGGCGAAAAAATAGGATATTTAATGGGTGCAGGGGACGTTGTACCTGCCAGTCTTTCCCAAATGGGTTATCAGGTTACTTTGCTTAATGTTAATAATCTGAACGAAGATTATCTAAAGACTTTTGATGCCGTTGTATTAGGTGTCCGTGCTTATAATACCGTTGAAGGGATTGAATTCAAGCAAAAAGCTTTGTTTAATTACGTAGAAAATGGTGGAAATTTAATTGTTCAGTATAATACCACAGGAGATTTAAAAGTTTCGGAAAAGGAGTTAGCACCTTTGCCACTAACTATTTCGAGAGAAAGAATTACAGATGAAGATGCACCTGTTACTTTATTGGTACCTAATCATACGCTCTTAAATTTTCCAAATAAAATAACGGAAAATGATTTTAAAGGCTGGGAACAAGAAAGAGGATTGTATTTTCCAGGAAAATGGGATGCTGGCTTTACGCCTGTTTTAAGATTTAATGATCCAGGTGAAAAACCTTTGGATGGTGCTTTACTTGTTGCAAAATATGGAAAGGGTTATTATATATATAGCGGTATTTCTTTTTTCAGAGAATTACCGGCAGGAGTTCCTGGCGCTTTTCGCTTATTTGCCAATATGATTTCAATGGGAAAAGAGATTAAACCTTAAAGGAATGGAAGATAAATTATCGATGATTGAGACGATTAAAGAAGATAATCCACCGATATTGGGTACATGGAATAAATTATACCTGTTTGTATTGGTTTTCCATGCTCTTCTTATCCTTCTGTTTTATTTATTCACTAAAGCTTTCTCTTAAATAAATTGTCACCATGGCTTTAATCGATTGGATTGTACTGGTAGGAACTATCGCTGGCATTATCATTTATGGTATATGGAAAACACGAAATGTAAATACAACGCAGAGTTATCTTCAAGGTGATCATGATTTAAAATGGTGGTCTATAGGCCTTTCCATAATGGCTACTCAAGCCAGTGCCATCACCTTTTTATCGACGCCGGGGCAGGCTTATGAAGATGGAATGGGATTTGCCCAGTTTTATTTTGGTCTGCCTTTAGCTATGGTCATTTTGTCGGTATTTGTGCTACCCATCTATTACAAATTAAAGGTCTATACTGCCTACGAATACCTGGAAGGGCGATTTAATTTAGCAACGAGAACGTTTACGGCCATTTTATTTCTCATTTCAAGGGGATTAGCAGCGGGTCTGACCATTTTTGCACCAGCTATTATCCTCTCAACTATCCTTGGATGGCAACTAAACCTAACCATACTTGTTCTCGGTGCTGGTGTTACTATATATACTGTTTCTGGAGGTACAAAGGCGGTAAGCGTAACTCAATTTCATCAAATGGTTATCATTTTGGTCGGGATGGTTATTGCTGCTTTAGTGCTTGTTTATAAACTTCCTGAAAATGTTAGCTTCACTGATGCTGTTCGCTTTGCCGGGTCAATGGATAAACTTCAAGTGGTCGATTTTTCCTGGGATCTTTCAAATAGATATACTTTTTGGTCTGGAATGATTGGTGGTGTTTTTTTATTTTTAAGTTATTTTGGAACAGACCAATCCCAGGTCCAACGATATTTATCTGGAAAAACGCTGACAGAAAGTAGATTAGGCCTAATGTTCAATGGTTTGTTAAAAGTACCCATGCAATTTTTAATCTTATTTGTGGGTGTATTAGTGTTTGTTTTCTTCCAGTTTAATAAAAGTCCCCTCCATTTTAATGAAGGAAATATCCATGCAATTAAAAAAAATGATACTTATGCGCTTCAGTATGAAGAATTGAATAAGGAGCATGAAATTTTATTTGCCAGAAAAAAAGAAGTAATTAATGGCTATATTAATCAGCTGAAATCTGAAAATCAGGAAGTTATTGCTAGAAGTAAAAAGGATGTTAAGAATTTGATGAATGAAGAAAAAGAGTTGAGGGAAAAGGCTTCAATGCTTATAAAAAAGGCACAACCATCGGCTTCCATTAAAGATACTGATTATGTTTTTATCACATTTATTCGTGACTTTCTCCCAGTGGGTATTGTAGGATTACTCTTGGCGGTTATTTTTTCAGCATCCATGTCTTCTACATCCTCCGAATTAAATTCTTTGGCAACAACAACAGTTATTGATATTTATAAACGATCTTTTGTAAAAGAACAAACAGATCAGCATTATCTCTTTATTTCAAAAGCATTCACTCTTTTATGGGGGGCGATTGCAGTCCTCTTTGCAATATCAGCACGATTATTTGAAAACCTCATTCAGGCTGTCAACATTGTGGGTTCCCTTTTTTATGGTACCATATTGGGTATCTTTTTGGTAGGCTTTTTCTTAAAATCGGTAAAGGGGAATGCAGTTTTTTGGGCCGCAATATTAACAGAATTAATGATTCTTGTTCTTTTTTACCTGAATGAAACTGGAACACCCATTACATTAGGGGGAAAGGAAATAGTGGTAAAAATAGGATATCTTTGGTTGAATCTAATTGGTTGTTCCATGGTTATGATTATTTCGTTATTGCTAAATAAAATTTTCCCGACGCTTCTTAAAAAGTTGTAAAAGAGTTTAATTTTTCTTATTTTGAGATAAAATATTAACGGTGGAAACAAATAATTTGAGAAGTAGAAACTGGTTTGCCAGAGAAGGTAAAGATGGCATTATCTATAGAGCCTGGATGAAAAATCAGGGTATTCCTGCGCATCATTTTGAGGGAAAGCCAGTTATTGGTATTTGTAACACTTGGAGTGAACTTACTCCTTGTAATGCCCATTTTAGAGAACTGGCTCAAAAGGTTAAAAACGGAATTTACGAAGCTGGAGGTTTTCCTGTTGAGTTTCCTGTTATGTCAACAGGAGAAACATTAATAAAACCAACTGCCATGCTTTATCGCAATCTCGTAAGCATGGATGTCGAAGAAAGTATTCGCGCCAATCCATTAGATGGCGTAGTTCTTCTTTGTGGATGTGATAAAACAACCCCTTCCTTAGTTATGGGTGCGTGCAGCGTTGATATTCCAACCATAGTGGTGAGTGGAGGTCCCATGCTTACAGGAAAATATAGAGGTACTAATATCAGTACTTCCGATTTATGGCGTTTCAGTGAAGCACAAAGAATGGGTGAAATCACCCAGAAGGATATGCAGGAGGTGGAAGCTGGCATGTGCAGGAGTGCAGGTCACTGTGGTGTTATGGGTACAGCTTCAACTATGGCATGTATGGTGGAATCTTTAGGTTTATCCCTGCCTGGAAATGCCGCTATTCCAGCAGTAGATTCAAATAGGCGCGTCCTGGCTCATCACTCAGGTATGCGCATTGTAGAAATGGTAAAAGAAAATTTAACCCTTTCAAAAATATTGACCAGAGAGGCATTTGAAAATGCCATCATTGTCAACACTGCAATTGGAGGATCTACTAATTTTGTGATTCATTTACTGGCAATTGCCGGACGGATTGGCGTTGATTTGTCTTTAGATGACATGAATCATTTAGCTAAGGATATTCCTCTTTTGTTGAATTTGCAACCATCTGGTGAATATTTTATGGAAGATTTTTATTATGCAGGTGGTTTACCAGCAGTTTTAAAGGAGTTAGACAAACACATGAGGGGAAATGTTATCACCGTAAATGGCAGTAGTATTAAAGAAAATGTGGTTTCCTCAAAAACGTATGATACCCGCGTTATCAGTCCGATTGAAAATCCTGTGAATCCTATTTCAGGTGTAGCTGTTTTAAAAGGAAATCTTTGTCCTGATGGAGCAGTATTAAAGCTTTCAGCAGCGAGCCCTGAATTGATGAAGCACAAAGGGCAAGCTATCGTTTTTGAAGATATAGATGATTATAAAAATAGAATAAATGACCCTGAGTTACCCGCGACAGCCGATAGCGTTCTTGTTTTGAAACAAGTAGGACCTGTTGGTTATCCTGGTATGCCTGAAGTTGGTAATCTGGGACTTCCCCCTAAGTTATTACTTGAAGGTGTTCGCGATATGGTTCGTATTTCTGATGGAAGAATGAGCGGAACTGGCTTCGGTACTTGCATTTTGCATGTTTCTCCTGAATCGGCAGTAGGTGGACCGCTAGCGATTGTTCGAGATGGTGATTGGATTGAACTGGATGTTCCTGCGCGTAGTTTAAATCTTTTACTGAGTCAGGATGAAATAAATCAAAGACTCGCAAACAGGTCGCAATTCAACGGTATTGTGGACAGAGGATATGTTCGTTTACACCAAAAACATGTGGAACAAGCCCATTTAGGTGCCGATTTAGATTTTCTGAAAGGTGGTTCCGGTAGTAAAGTAACTAAGGACTCACACTAAATAAATACCCTGGTTCCGTAATGTTGTTCTCTGAATTCTTTGGGGGTACATTGAAATTTTTTCTTGAATAATCTGTTAAAAAAGGAGAGATTGTTAAAACCACAACGGTAGGATATTTCAGAAATAGAGTTGTCAGTGTCAATTAAAAGTCTTAAAACCTGACTCATTCGAATTTCGTGTAAATGATCTATAAATCCTTTGCCTGTGTTTTTTTTTATGAATCTGCAAAAGGATTCAGGTCCCAAATTTATTATTTTAGCCGTTTCTTCAAGGCTGATATTTTTTTCGTAATTACACTTAATATAGGTAAGTGTTTTTTCAATTCGTTCATTATCTGATATAATAGTTGAATTTTTATATTCCCCTGAAGCCAATATTTTTTCTGATTTATCTAAGGATAAATGATGAAGGATGGAAAGAAAAGTCAATACGGAGTCAAATCCTTGTAAAACTGATAATTGGCAGATTTTATCTTCTATCGCTTTCGTAGTTTCCTGGCTAAATAAAATACCTCGGCTCGATTTCTCTAATAAATTCCTAATAGGCATTAATTGATTGCGCTGAAGTAAATTTTCAGATAACAATCCAGGGTGAAATTGAATGGTAACTTCGTGTATTGGCTTAGCCTGTTTGGGTGATTCAAGCCAACAATGGGGTAAATTTTTACCAACTAGAACTAATTCCAAATTTTCAATTTCTTCCTCACTATCACCGATTATTCTTTTTGTCCCCTTTCCGCCCGAGATAAAATTCAGTTCGAATTCTTCATGATAATGCAAGGGAAAATCAAAAAACTTCTTTTTTCTATCAAAAACTAAAAAGCAATCTTCCGAAGTGAGCGGAGGTAATTCATGTAAAATTTTCAAAATAATACTATTTTTTTAAAGTGGAAAAATAGTTCCTTTTTCTCAAAAAATTTAATTTTTTTAATTCATGTAATCTATATTTTATGAAAAATAAAAGGGGAAAATAAAAATTATATTTTCCAACATTTAAAATTACAAAATGAATCTGATTATTTGAAGTCAATTTATAACTATTTATTATCAAAATAGTATTAGTTAAATTTTTTAATTAAAGTTAAGTTTACGTTGCTTTATTAACCATTATTTTATTAACTCAATTAATTAAACTATTATGCGGGGAAAATTATTCCTATTGACGTCTTTGATGACTTTATGGACATTGGGGCTTTCTGCTCAATCAATGTCTGTAAAAGGAAAAATCACAGACGATGCTGGTGAACCTGTGTTTGGTGCAAACGTAGTTGTTAAAGGCACTAACCAAGGTACTGTAAGTAATGATCTGGGCGAGTACGCCATTAGTGCAGAAAAAGGAGCTACACTAATTTTTAGCTACATTGGATTTGGCAGCAAGGAAGTTGTTGTAGGAAACAGCACAGTAATTGACATTTCTCTTAATCCAGATTTATTGGAGGAGATTGTTGTGACGGCTCTGGGTATCAAAAGAGAAAAGAAAGCTCTGGGTTACTCGGTATCGGAGGTAAAAGGCGATGAGTTGACTCAGGCAAGAACGGTTAACATTGCCAATTCTCTACAGGGTAAAGTTGCCGGTTTGAATATTTCTTCCATTGCATCTGGTGCTGGAGGCTCTTCTCGTATTGTAATTCGTGGGAATGGTTCTATTTCAGGAAATAATCAACCTTTGATCGTAGTAGATGGTATTCCGATTAATAATGATAATTTAGGAAGTGCCGGTATGTGGGGTGGAGGAGACCGTGGTGACGGTATTTCCAGTTTAAATCCCGATGAGATTGAAAACATAAGTGTACTAAAAGGGGCAACTGCGGCAGCACTTTATGGATCACGTGCCTCTAATGGTGCCATCCTGGTTACCACAAAGGGTGGAAAAAAAGGATCGAAAGGAATAGGTGTTGAAGTAAACAGTAATTATGTTGCGGAAGATATCCTATTTAGATCTTACGAAAATTATCAATATGAATATGGTGCAGGTAACCTTGGTAAGAAACCTGGAACAGTTGCTGAGGCACTTACATCTAATAGCTGGGGCGCAAAGCTCGATGGATCAAGCGTTATACAATTTGATGGAAAATCAAGACCATACAGTGCAGTAAAAGATAATATGACTAATTTTTATGATATAGGAAGTACTTTTACCAATTCTGTAGCATTCTCAGGTGCATCTGATAAAATGACTTATCGCTTATCTATGAATGATTTGAATAATAAATCGGTCATTCCTGGAAGCACACTCAGAAGAAATAATATTGCTTTAAATCTAAATTCTGAATTAAGTTCTAAGCTTTCTATTTTAACAAATATTAAGTATGTATTGGAAAGAACCGAAAACAGACCCCGATTATCAGACTCCCCAGGTAGTGCAACTTATGCTATAAATGCAATGCCAACTTCTTTAGGTATTGATGCATTACGCGAAAGTCAATATACCCCTGAGGGTTATGAATTAACCTGGTCTGATAATATTTATATTCAAAATCCATTTATTGCGGCTAATGACTGGACAAATAGTGATAGAAAAGGAAGAATTATTGGTTCCTTTGAACCAAGATTTAATGTTACAGACTGGCTTTATTTAAAAGGTCGATTAGGTTTTGATAATTTCAATTCTAGGTACCAATCCATTACCCCATATGGCACTCCTTTTAGTATTAGAGGTGGTTACAACGTGAATAATAGAAATTTTACGGAGTCAAATGCAGATTTAATGCTTGGATTTGATAAAAAAATCACGGACGATTTCCGAATTAATGGATTAGTAGGTGGTAACATGATGAAACAAGTTTATCAGGATGCTAACTTTGGAGGTGGTAACTTAAATATTCCCTTCTTCTATGATATCTCAAATATTGATCCAGCTGCGAGAGGAATAGGAGAGGCTTTAGTGCAGAAGAAAATTCATTCTGTTTATGGATCAGCTGAAGTTTCCTATAAAAATTTCCTATACTTAACTGGTACAGCCAGGAATGACTGGTTTTCAACGCTTGCACCGGGTAATAATTCTATCTTGTATCCTTCAGTTGGAGGTAGTTTAGTTCTTTCCGAAGCATTAAAATTACCTTCTTTTGTGAACTTCTTAAAACTTAGATCTTCTTGGGCGCAGGCTGGAGGTGATACCGATCCATATAATTTATCTTTATATTATGGATTATCAGGAACGCACTTAGGTGCTCCACTGGCACAAATCAACGGAGGTCGCGTACCAAATGCAGCCTTACAGCCTTTGACTTCAACCACATTTGAGGCAGGTTTTGATGCCCGTATATTGAATAACAGATTAAATATTGATTTTGCTTTCTATAACAGGAAGACTACAAATGATATTGTCGGTGCTACTATTTCGGGTACTTCTGGTTATAACAATGCACTTTTTAATGTTGGCGAAATCAATAACATGGGTGTTGAATTATTATTGACAGCAAACGTGGTTAACAGCTCAAAATTAAATTGGGATATCTCCTATAATATGGGCTTAAACAATAGTGAAGTTGTAAATTTATATGGTTCTTTAACTACAATTCGTGTAGATGAAAACCGCACGCGTTCCGCGTACATCAATCATGTAGTTGGTTTACCATATAGTCAGGTTCAGGGCTTTGATTATAAGCGAAATGCAAATGGTGATATAATTCATGATGCACAGGGTTATCCTGTTCAAGGTGATTTAAAGAATTTCGGTTCAGGTGTGGCTCCATTAACTTTAGGTATTAATAACTCTTTCCGTTACAAAGGGATAGGAGTTAGTTTCCTTATTGATGGCAAATTCGGAGGATATTTATTCTCTGGTACAAATGCTTATGCGTATCGTCGTGGTTTATCCTTAGAAACGCTGGTAGGTCGTGAATCAGGTATTGTTGGAGTAGGTGTAAATGATAAAGGAGAGAAAAATACGGTAAGTGTTCCAGCACAAACTTATGCGGAACGTGTATTTAACGTAGCAACTCCCTTTGTTTATAAATCAGATTTTATCAAGCTACGTCAGATTATTATTGATTATACTATTCCTGCTCGTTTGTTGGAGCGCTTACCTTTTAAAGGAGCTTCAGTTTCTTTAGTCGGAAGGAATTTATTCATTTTGAAGAAATTCACCCCAAATATCGACCCGGAATCTACCTATAATAACTCGAATGCTCAAGGACTCGAACTTGCTGGTGTACCTGCAACACGTACTGTTGGATTGAATTTAAATCTTAAATTTTAATTCAATACGGCATTAAGTTTTATTTGTAAACCTTTAGAAAGAAAAATTATGTTACGAAAAATAGTCTTATTTGTAGCTTTCGTGTTCTCCCTAAATTCTTGCACTGAGGATTTCGAAAGTATCAACGTAAACCCAAATGCACCTTCTCAAGTGCCTATTGATTATCTTTTAGCACAAGCGACCCTACAAATTACGGGCGAAGGTGGAGATCCGGGCTATCGTTCCTGGAGAACTAATTTTATTTATGCCTCCATGATGATGCAGCAAATGTCTTCTATAGAAGTTAATTTTTATAGAGGTACTGTTTACACCTTTCAGGGAGATTTATCAGCAGCTTGGTTTGAAAGGGCTTATCCAAATTCAATAAAAAATCTGGTAAACCTGATTGAAGTTGCGAAAAAGGATGCGAAAAATGTGAATATCCTTTCAATGGGTCGTATCTTAAGAGTTATTGAATTAGGTCTATTAACTGATATTTATGGGGATGTTCCTTATTCTGAAGCAGGATATGGTGCACTTACGGGTATTTTTTCTCCAAAATATGATCCGCAGAAAGATATTTATGCGGATATCCTTAAAGAGCTGGAGGCTGCAGGTTCTGCTATGTCAGCGGCTTCTTATATGCCGGCAAAATCTGATTTTATTTTCGCTGGAGATGTGAATAAGTGGAAGCGTGCAGCAAATTCACTTATGCTCCGTTTTGCTATGCGTATGCAAAAAGTAGATCCTGCTGGTGCGCAGGCTTGGGCTAAAAAAGCCATTGACAGAGGATTGATGAATGCCAATGACAATAGCTTTGCGGTTAAATTTCAAAATACAGGTTCTGGAAATAATGCGAATCCAAATTCATGGAATATGACACCTCAAGGCAGAGGTATCGTTACTGCCGACAACATTCAGTGGGGAAAAACTTTTATTGATTTAATGAAGGCGCGAAAAGACCCTCGTTTAGGCGTAATTTCTGCTCTTAAATCTGGAGATAAAACCCCTGAAAATCAAATAGGTCTGCCTATAGGTCATGATGCAGCTATGTTAGCAAAAGTAACCCCATCAGATAGAACACTATATTCACGTCCAGCACCGAATATGTATGCTTTAGACAATCCTCAATTTGTAATGACTTTTGCAGAGTCAGAACTTTTGAGAGCAGAAGCTATTGAAAGAGGATGGGCTACAGGAAGTGGAAAAGAAGCATTTGATGCAGGTGTTATTGCAGGTGTTACCCAAATTAATTCTTATGGTGGGGCCATTTCTACTGCTTCTGCACAAGCTTATTTAGCAGCTAACCCATATCCTACAGCAACCCTCGATGCTAAATTGGAAGCCATTCATACAGAACATTGGTTAGTAAATGGTTCGCTGTTAAATCATATTGAATCTTGGAGCAACTGGCGTCGTACCGGTTTACCCAAGTTGACACCTGTTAATTATCCGGGTAATGAAACTAATGGTCAAATTCCAAGAAGACTTCGATATTCTCAAGGTGAGTATGGTGTTAATCCAAATATTGATGTGGCCAATGGCCGCCAAGGTGCCGATTTATTTACTACCAAAGTCTGGTGGGATAAATAATGCTTTTTTTTGAGTCAAATGTATAAATTAGGGATGCTCTTCTTGTAAGGGCATCTTTTTTTTTATCAAATTGTGGCTACTCTTTTTTTTAACTTTAATAATGATGTTTTTTTTATAAATTGAACCATACTTAAAGATTAATATACATCGCATGAAAATTGGAATCTGGGATGGAATGGTTATACTATTTTATTTAATAACTATTCTTCTGATAGGGTTATTTTTCAGAAAAAAAGCAAAGTTTTCGAAAGAGAATTATATGCATGGAGGAAATAAAATTCCTTGGTGGATGCTGGGTATTTCAAATACCTCGGGTATGTTTGATATTTCTGGTACTATCTGGATGGTTTCAATTATACTTCCTTTTCATTAATTAAAAAATCAATGATGAATTTATCACTAACTTTTTCAATTAAAAACTCCTTTCTCCTTTCGTTTTGTTGGATACTAAGTTTCAATCATTATGTTTTTTCCCAGGATAAACCCAATATTCTATGGATTTCTGCGGAAGATATGAGTCCAAGACTATCCATGTATGGTGATAACACGATAAAAACCCCCAATATAGAGCGATTAGCCAGAGAAGGTATCGTTTATGAAAATGTTTATACTACCGCTGGCGTTTGCGCTCCAAGCAGGAATGCCATCATCACTGGTTCATACCAAACTTATAATGGGGGACATAATATGAGAACCTTAAATAATACCTATCCAGAACAAACTGGCCTTCCAAAATCATATAGTGTAGTTATGCCACCTGAGGTAAAATGTTTTCCTGAATATCTTAGAGCCGCGGGTTATTATACCACCAATAATAATAAAACGGATTATCAGTTTGAGGCGCCACCCACCGCCTGGGATGAGGTTTCTAACAAAGCTACTTGGCGAAACAGACCTAAAGGGAAACCATTTTTCAGTGTCTTTAATTTTAATACCACGCACGAATCTCAGATTTGGGCCAATGCAGATAGGCCACTAAGCGTTGATCCTTTGAAGGTGTTTTTGCCTCCTTTTTATCCGGATAATTTAGTTGCCCGAAAGGAAGTGGCCAGGCAATATTCCAATATTTCAATACTGGATGAAGAAATTGGTGCTTTATTAAAAAAGTTGGAAGAGGATGGGCTACTCGATAATACCATTATCTTTTTTTGGACAGATCATGGCGATGGATTACCTTTTTTTAAAAGGGAAATTTATAGAAGAGGTCTGCATGTACCTTTAATTGTTCGATTTCCCGATGGGAAAATGGCTGGAAGCAGAGATGCAAGATGGATAAGTTCCATCGATTTTGCTCCAACGGTTTTATCATTAGCTGGAATTGAGCCACCTGGAAAACTGGCAGGAAAAGCCTTTTTAGGCAAATATGCATCAAAAAATGGACGAGAAATGGTCTTTGCCGCCAGAGACCGGCTCGATTCTCATTATGACAGAGTCAGAACGGTGTTGGCTCCGAAATATCAGTATATAAGGAATTATTATCCAGAATTACCAAGATATATGGATTTGGAATACAGAAAACAACAGCCCCTCATGAGGGATTTATTAAAACAAAAAGAAGAAGGTAAGTTAACTGGTTTTCAAAATTTATGGTTTGAAAAAACAAAACCTTCTGAGGAACTTTATGACTGGGAAAAAGATCCCTTTGAATTAGTTAATCTTGCTCAAGATCCTACATATGTCAAGATATTAGTGAAAATGCGAAAGCAAATGGATAAATGGCAACAAGATTTTCCAGATAAAGGGGGAATTCCTGAAAAGGATTTGATTGCTGGTTGGTGGCAAGGCAAAAACCAACCACCTGTAACTGCCTTACCTAAAATGACTATTCATGCGGAAAAGTTACATATTTCTTGTTCCACGGTGGGTGCCTCTATTGGTTGGAGAAGCAAAGGAGAAAAATCCTGGAATGTTTACACTGAGCCAATTAATCTGCCAAATCAAACGATAGAATGTGTTGCTATGAGAATAGGATATCTGTCAAGTGAAATAGTTAGTTATTGATATTACTATAGCCAAGTACCAAATAAAAATATCGGGTGCTTGGCTTATTTTTTAACTTATTAGATTGATTTTATCAGGTTTTTGTGCTTAAATTTTTAAAGATAACCCAATAATAGTATTGAAACCGGGTGCCACGATGCCAGAACTATAAGTTCTATACCTTTGATTTGTTAAGTTTTCAAGGCCAATATTTAAGGTGGTAGATTTAAAAACGGTAATCATTCCTTTCATATTCAAGGTGTACCAGTCTGGCGAATAAGGCTTTCCATTTTCATCGCTGGCATAAATGGCTGGTTTTTGACGCTCTTCTTCATTTAAATTTTCATAAGAAACGGAGGCACTGTAAACGGCATAACATTGAAGATGTATTTTTCCTTTTTTATAACCTAACGTACTTAATCCAAAGGCAGGTGCTGCATGTCGGGAATTTGTTGTTGCGCCACTATTCAGTTCTTCTTTACCAATCTGGACATTATATCTGCTTGAGAGATAAAAACCCAAGGGTAAATTGAGTTCGAAACCGGCATGAAAACCATAAATTTCGGCAAAAGCGGCATTCTGAATACTATAGGCTTTACTCATTTTGCCGTTATAAAGAATACTATCTTTTCCTTCCACCGTAGTTGCCCTGCGAACCATCGCATTTTTAAGATAAGTATAATATCCAGTAAGATCTATTCTCAGCGAATTTCCGAATAACTTTGATACGTTAATTTCACCATTATAGGCTATTTCAGCCGTTAAATCAATATTTGGAACAACCACTTCACCCGATACAAAATCAAATAATTTACCCATATCATCTACATTGGGCGCTCGAAAACCTGTTGCTGCATTGAGGCTTATTTTGGTTTTATCGTCAGGTGAAATGACAAGTCCTGCATTACCACTAAATGCACCGTTCTGGATATTCGTTGTTTTAAATGTAAAAGGGAAAAAGGCCAGATTTCCCGAAAAATCAGCCTCCATGTTAAATAAATTATATCGAATACCCAGTTGTGCGGTATATTTTTTTGAAACAGGATATTGGTAATTTCCAAAAATGGCGTAGCTATTCCACCGTGCCTGCGGATACCGGTCGGCAACTAAAATGGATGCTTCTGTTTGTATGTTTTTAGCCGTTGCCTGAGAACTGACTTTGTTCCCAACAGATTCCAAACCATAATAAAGAATGCCTTTTTTTAACGTTTTTTTCAAATCGATATTAATAGAAAGGGCATTTACCTTCTCAACTTGCGTCCTTAATCTATATCTGTTGCTTCCCGAAAAATTTCTGTCTATTCTGCTTTCTTCAAAATATTGATGGGCGATGCGAAATGTTAAAGCATCATACAAGAGATTATCCCCAAGATGTTGAACTGAAAATTGATTCATTTGCCAAATCTGTGGCCCATAATTCCAAACAGCTGAAACAGGCATTCCGGCAGTATTAACTTCAATAAGCCGATCATATCGTGGATAGGAAGTCGTAGCAGAACGATGAAATCCATATTGAATTTCCCATTTTTCTGAAGGCTTATACAACAGTTTTTGCATTACATTTTGTTGATCATAGCCGGAAGGAACTTGTATTCGAGGATTAGCATTTTGAATAATTTTATCCATATTTTCGACCTGATCTACATAGAATGGCCTCAGATAACTATCTGGTCCATATTTTCCCATTTTTAAATCTCCAAATTGGTTAAAGCTAAAACTGGAGACGGAAGCAAGTTTCTTTGTCCCAATATGAAGCGTTCCATGTGTGGTTTCTTCTTTATTTGCGGAGGAATATCTCGAACTTATATCGGAATGGATATCCCATTTTTTGTCAACAGATAATCGCGGTTTAATGGTCTGGAAATTCATTACACCTCCTATGGCATCACTACCATAAATAACTGATCCGGGTCCAAATATTACCTCCGTATTCTCAATAGTAAATGGATCGAGTGAAATAACATTTTGAAGATTACCCGCTCTGAAAATGGACGTATTCATTCTAACTCCATCTATCACATAAAGCAATCTATTTGTTGCAAATCCCCTAATCATAGGACTTCCACCTCCTTGCTGACTCTTTTGAATGGAAACTTCTCCCGATATTCCCAATAAATCAGCCGCCGTTTGGGGTTGTAATAATTGAACGTCACTTGTTGAAATGGTCCGTATTTTTGATGGAATTCCTTTTGAGGATTCCTGCCATCTGGAGGCTGAAATCACCATTTCATCTAAAGTTATACCTGCTTCTTCCAGGTATATAATGAATTTTTTTTCCTTTATAGATGAATAACTTTCTATAATGGGCTTAAATCCAAGGTAACGGATATCAATTTTTTCAGTTGATATAAATGGGGAGAGATCTACCTGTCCATTTTTGTTGGTTATTCCCTGAATATTTGGATTTTCACTGTGGAGAAGAACAGATTCCAACGGTATTTTTCCTTCTTTACTTAATATGGTGGCTATTTGACCA
>JBEAXK010000038.1:0-10615 GCA_041159865.1 Bacteroidota bacterium | reverse complement strand
AGTTGTGATGTAATAAGGAACCTTGTTCCCAAACCATTTAATCCTTTTAGTGAAAATAAATCATCATTTGAACCTCCATTAACCTCATAATAACCTGAAAGGAGTTCGCTACTTTGGATTAGGATTCCAAAATTGGAAATACCATCATTTGGACTCACAGGACCACTACATTCAATTTTGGTTTTTCCAGTGGCATCAAAAGTTAATGTTGCAACCGAATTTGCAGGAATATCAAATGAATTGGATGTCAGAGTAATTGTAGAACTTCCTATTGTCAAAGATATTCCTCCAGAAGCTAATGAAAATAAATTATTAGCGGGCTGAGAGAAACTTACCGTTGCAATATTTGTAGCAGATAGATTTATGAGCCTAAATCTAATTGGATGGTCATTTACATGATTTGAAGTAATATTCGGAGCTGCGAACCAAAAGGTTTTATCTATCTGAGCATTTGCATTTAGGTTAAACAATAATGCCAGAAAAAGGAGAAAGATGTAATTTTTAAACTTTACCATGAGAAAAGATTGATTTGGTTGAATAATGCCCAAATATTTGTTTCAAATCATACCTGACGGGTGAAAAAATTAGATTGTTATTTCTATAACGTATTGTTTTTAGTAAATTTTAACCGAATAACTCAAACATGTTTCAGGAAATTTTAACCTTTAAAAAAATTAAAATCAATAAGTTGATTACAGTTCATTTTAAATACCCCTGGAAATAATCGTGAAAAAATAATTTTAAAAATCTTGTAATCACTTTAGAAAAAACACTCGATTGTGGGGAGATAAAATTATTGATATAAAGGAAACCTAGAAAATCATTTATTTAAGCTCTCCTTAAAATGATAATTAAAATGAAACCAAGCTATTATTTTGTTGCAACATCAACTTATAAATAAATTTTGTATTGGCTTACGGGTTCACATTAAATAAGATTGCTTACTTTCAAGATTGCTCCTTTAAATTTCCATGTTAGAGCATTAATCTGAAGCATTCATGTAAATCAACAGAAGAAGATTTTAATCCTCACTCAGAAAAATCTTTAATGATTGTAAATCATGTATTTCATTTTTAAAATATTGAACAAAAATTGCTTATTTTTATAGAAATCAAACATCGATTTAACCCAATGTTGTATTCTAAACGAGAATATATCTAACCATATTTAAAAATGTACCTGAAACCTATAAAACATTTATTCTTTTCGATCCTTATCATTTTTGTTTTTACTTCTTTTCAAACGAAAAAGCAAGTAGCACCTCAAAAGCCTAATATCATACTCATTTTCATGGACGATATGGGTTATGCCGATTTGAGCTGTTATGGATCGGAGACTATTTCCACACCAAATATTGATCTTCTGGCAGCAAATGGTATGAAATTTACCGACTTTCATGTAGCTGCCTCCGTTTGTACCCCATCCCGTACTGCTTTGTTGACTGGCTGTTATCCTCACCGTCTGGGTTTACCAAAAGTACTTTTCCCTGAAGGAAAAAATAATCCGGGAAATACCGGATTAAATCCAGAGGAACAGACTATTGCCGAGTTACTTAAAGGAAACGGATATGTTACATCGATGGCGGGTAAATGGCATTTAGGTGATAAAAAAATGTTTTTACCAACCCAACATGGTTTTGATCAATATTTCGGCGTGCCTTACAGCAATGATATGACCATTGCGCCCGATATGGTTTTAGCGGAAAATATTTTGTTGCGAAAGGGGATGACCCGGGAAATGATCCAACGCTATGACTCTGTGAAAATGGATAATAAAAATCATCAGACACCTCTAATGAAAAATAATACGGTCGTTGAATTTCCAGCTGACCAAACCACTTTGACCAAACGATATACGGAACATTCCGTCGATTTCATTGATAAACAGGCAGGAAAAAACCCTTTTTTCCTTTATTTAGCCCACACAATGCCCCATATTCCCATTTTTGCCTCTAAAGATTTTATGGGCAAATCTAAAGGGGGGTTATATGGCGATGTCATAGAAGAAATAGATTGGTCTGTTGGCGAAATTGTAAAGGCATTGGAGAAAAAAGGAGTCTTGCATAATACGCTGATTATTTTCACTTCTGATAACGGACCATGGCTTTCTTACGGAAATCACGGTGGCAGTGCTGGTAAACTTAGAGGTGGTAAATTTGACGTTTTTGAGGGAGGCTTCAGGGTTCCTTGTATCATATCTTTTCCTAAAGTTATCCCTAAAGGTAAAGTAAATCAAGATTTGATAACCAGCCTGGATATACTTCCTACCCTTTGTCAAATAACGGGAACGCCATTGCCCGAAAAAAAGATAGACGGAATCAATATTTTGCCCGCACTTAAAGGTAAAAGGATGATTAAGACGCTTGATAACCGATATTTTTATTATTTCTCTGATGAAAAAATATCTGCTATTCGCAAAGGAAACTGGAAATATATGATTCCTATGAAATATAAAGCCGTCTCTATCGCTGGAAAAGATGGTAAAAATGGAAAAACAGAAACATATCAGCAAACAGAAGCCCTTTACCATTTAGAAAAGGATATTTCAGAAAGCGCAAATGTCATAAAGGAAAATCCTGAAATAGCCAACGAACTAAGACAGGCACTTGAAGCATTTGACCAGACCCTAAAAAGAGAGGCTCGACCTGTAGGTATTGCCACAAAATAACATCACTATGAAAAATCTATAGATAATGAAAATTCCCTTACCCTTGAACCGGCTTTTCTTCGTACTATTTTGCATTCTCTATTTTTTATCTGGTCAGTCCTCTAAGAAACTCGACCCTATTCCACTAAAATTTACCTTAAAACAAAATGGAGATCAGATTGAAGTTTGGCAAACAGGTTTTTTAAACCCTGTGGTGGTGCAAAACGCAAAGGCTGATTTCAGACCCTATATTCATCCTATTTTAGCGCCTAATACCACCGTTTCATTGACACAGTACAGTCCTGAGCACCATAGGCACCAGACCGGATTGTTTTGGGGCTTTACCCGAGTAAATGGGTCAGGTATAAACAAGGATAGCTTAAATAAATGGTTTTATCGGAAAGATAAACCTGATGCTATACAAGCGCAAATAGGCAGGGACTTTTTTCATAATCCTACGGGTGATTATTGGCAAAAAGTAGAGGCGACAATCCTTAAAGCCAGTGGGGATAAATTGCAATGGCAAACGGTATATCATCTTTTAGATGAAGATAGAAAGCCTATTTTAAAGGAAACACAGACCTGGACATTTTCTCATAAAGACAATAAACACCTATTAACCTTAGAATGGGAGGGCGAAGCGCTTGAGGAGATTACCATAAATGAATTTGATTATGGTGGTTTGTTTTTAAGAATGCCTTGGAAAGCAGGTGTTCAGGGAGAAGCTGTGAATACTGCCCGTCAAATGAACCAAAAAGCAGATGCTCAACGTGCTCAGTGGGTTGATGTCGGTATCGCTATTGATGGCTTAAACGATTGGGGGCATATTGCCCTTTTTGATCATCCCGCTAATGAAGGCTTTCCAAATACCTGGCGGGTAGATGGTCAACTGGGAATAGGTCCTGTGAGGGCAAAACAAGGGGATTGGCATATTAAAAAGGGTCAGATGGCTACTTTTCAGCATCAGGTTGTCGCCTATTCGGGTACACTGAATAATATGGAAATGGATAATCTTTGGGGAGATTTTTCCGGGGATAAAGGCATGTACAATACCGCCTCTCTTTGGGGCATTGCTCAACAGGAAGGCAGAGATGCTAAATTTCTAAACCCCGAAGAGGCCGCAGCAAATATGACCATGAAAGAAGGTTTCAAAGTCAATGTTTGGGCTGCTGAACCCATGATTACCCAACCAATGGCCTTTTGTTGGGACGATAAAGGGCGTCTCTGGATCGCAGAAAACCGTGATTATGAGTCGCGTGGACATGGTTTTTCAAATGCAGGCAATAGCCGTATTTTAATCATTGAAGATTCCAATCACGATGGTGTAGCGGATACTAAAAAAGTGTTTTTAGAAGGCATTGCTTTTCCCGCAGCTATGGCCGTTGGTTTTGATGGATTATATTTAGGCGCACCCCCTAATCTACTTTTTGTGCCCGATAAAAACCACGATGATAAAGCAGACGAAAATGATATTGAAGTCCGCCTGACCGGTTGGGGTATTCGCGACAGACATGAAACTTTAAACAGCCTGCATTGGGGACCCGATGGCTGGTTGTACGGCTGTCAGGGCTTTGCAACCCCTTCAAAAGTGCGTAAACCCGAAGGAAAAGGTCGGCTTTACAGGCACAAAGATCCTTTTCCAGAAGATATTTTAGATGGTGAGGGTGTTGATATCAACGGTGGTGTATGGAGGTATCATCCCACAAAAGACAAATTCGAAGTGGTAGCTCATGGTTTTAGTAATCCATGGGGGATTGATTTTGATGCCAAAGGACAATTATTTATCAGTGCTTGTGTCATTCCCCACATGTGGCACGTGATTCCGGGCGGTATTTATCACAGGCAGGGAGGCCAGCATTTTAATCCTTATTTTTATAGTGATATTCGAACCATAGCCGACCATAGCCATCGGTCTGCACATGGTGGCGCCAGAGTGTATCAATCTGATGCTTTCCCGGCAGAACATAAAGGGCGTATTTTTATGGCAAATATCCACGAACACGCTGTCTTATCTGATATTTTACAGCCAAAGGGCTCTGGTTTTATCGCCAAACATGCCGACGAGTTGCTTCTGGCGAATAATGCCCAATGGGTAGGTTTTAGCATGGAAGTTGGTCCTGATGGTGGACTTTATGTTTTAGATTGGCACGACGCTGATATTTGTGGAAAGGAAGTGTTAAACGGTGAGACTGGACGTATTTTCAGAATAATGCCTGAAAAATCAATGGCACAAAATTTTGAAAACAGATTTGCCGATTTGAATACTTTTTCCGATAAACAATTGGTGGAATTACAAAAAAGTCCGAGTGATTGGCATGCAAGACGTGCCCGAGTTATCTTGCAACATAGAGCACATAAAGGTAATGTAAGTAAAAATGCTGTCGATGCATTACAAGACATTTACAAGCAAAATTCTAATGCTGATTACAGGCTTCGGGCGATGTGGGCTTTGCATATTACCAATCAATTTACCTCAAATGAACTCCTCTCAGCATTGTCCGACAAAGATGCACATATCCGAGCATGGGCCATTCAATTTCTCTGTGAAGATAAAAACCCTTCTAATGATGCGATTTTAGCCTTTATTCGCCTCGCAAAAGAAGATCCTTCTCCCGTTGTGCGCTTATATCTGGCTTCTGCCATGCAACGAATCAATAAAGAAGCTGCCTGGAATCTGGCAGAACAACTTGCTTTACACAGTGAAGACGAAATAGATCATAACCTACCTAAAATGCTTTGGTTTGGCTTAGAACCCTTGGTGAAAAATAATCCTAACAGAGCGATTTCCTTGGCTAATAATGCAAATATTCCTTTAATCTCACAATACATTTCTCGACGCCTGATAGATGCCAATTTACCTGAAATGGTCATTACTGCCATTAGTAAAAAGTCTAAAAATCAAATGCTTATTTTGGAAGGTATGCGTGATGGTCTGGAGGGTCGTTTTGATCTTAAAGCACCTAAAACCTGGCCAGCTGTTTATGCTAAATTGAAACGCAATAAAGGAAAAATGGAACAATTAGCCAACCAGATTGCCCAAAGGTTTGGGGATACGGAAGTGCTTGAAAAATCAATGGCTACGCTGAAAAATAAAAATGCGACAAATGTTACTCGTATTCAAGCCATTCGCGATATTTCCGTTCGAAAAGGGGATGCTTTATTGGATGAGATACCAAATTTAATCAATGAACCTGCTTTAAGAATAGATGTGATTCAAGCTATCGCAAATTATGATTCAGAAAAACTGGGAAAATTACTTTTGTCAAAATACAAAGATTTTAATGAGGCAGAAAAGCAGCAAGCTATACTAACCCTTTCCTCAAGGCCCCAATATGGTTGGCTTTTGACGCAAGCTTTAAAGGAACAAAAGGTGCCGAAAAAGGACATACCCGCCTATACTGCCAGACAGTTACTTCGCGTAGTTGGCAGCGGTTTTATTGAAGTTTGGGGTCCCATAGAACAAGAGCCTTCCCTCGCTAAAGCCTATGCTAAATATCAAAAAATGATAACAGCTAATGCCCTGCAAACAGCCAATGCAAAAAGGGGGGAAGTACTTTTTCAGGTAGCTTGCGGCAGTTGTCATAAAATGTATGGAAAAGGTGGTGACATTGGTCCTGATTTGACAGGATCAAATAGAGGTAATCTGGACTATCTTTTGTTCAATGTCCTGAATCCAAGTGGGGAAATACAAGATGATTATAAATTGGTTGTCGTGACAACACGCGATGGACGCACCTATTCAGGGAATGTAGTGGGTGAAAATGAGCGGCAGCTTACTATGCGCATTGTGGGTCAGGAAGCCACAGTCATCCATAAATCTAATATTCAATCGCGGGAAGTACAGCCGACTTCGTTGATGCCTATTGGTTTATTTGACCCACTGGATGAATCCGAGGTGTTAGATTTAGTGAAATATATGCAAACCTTTAAGTCCAAATAAGGGAATAAGTGGAAATGACAAAAAAAATGGATTTTATCATGAGAAGACCCCATTTTTCAAAAGGAAAAAACGTGTTGTTTGCGCTACTCCTGTTATTTTTCTTTATTGCAAATAGCTTACATGCTCAAAAAATCTGTATGGAAAACAACAAGGATCAGATTATTGGCTTGAAAGACGGATTTCGATATGAATTATGGAACCAATATGCTAAGGGGCATGCTTGTATGACCATTTCTGAGGGCGCTCTATTCAGTGGGGAATGGAGTGGTATAGAAAATTATCTGGCTCGTCGTGGGTTGGCCTACGACAAAAAAAGGAAGCATCAAGAAATTGGAGACTTTTATGCCACCTACGATTGTTATTATAATCCTTCTGAAGATAAAAAAGGCAATTCATATTTGTCAGTCTATGGCTGGACGGTTGAGCCTTTAATTGAATATTATATTATTGAAGACTGGCGAAACTGGGTTTCCTACATGTCGCCAGATGCTACTTTTAAAGGGTCTTTTAAAACTGATGGCAGTATTTATGATGTTTATACAAAAACCAGGGTTGAAAAACCCTCCATCGTTGGCATCACAACATTTCAACAATATTTTAGTATTAGAAGAGAAAAACGAAATAAGGGTAGCATCCATATATCAGATCATTTTGACCAATGGGAATCTAAAGGCTTGACCATGGGAAAATTACATGAGGTGTCGTTCGTTGTGGAGGGCTACAAAAGTAGCGGTAGTTTTGAATTCAAGGAATTAGATATCTTTACGAAAAAGGAATAAATAAAACTTTTCTTTGTCCTAAACCTGTTTAGTTATAATGATTATATACAAACTTTTGAAAAAACCTTTTTTCGGTCATTTTATGGTCAAATGGAGAAATCCTCTGACAGAAGATGAAAAAAGGAACTGGAAAGAAATTTCAGTATCAAGCAAATCTGGTGCAACTATATCTGCCCTATACGCCATGGATTAAAGCCTTTATATTGTAGCAAACACCATCATTCTAACACTTCAATGTAAATCAATTGAAGAGGTAGTTTTTAACTTAATCTAAAAATCTTATAAAAAAGTATTGCTAGAGCTTCTCAATTTCTTCCTTTGTCAAACCTGTTGAAGCAATAATAGTCGCAGTTAAGACGCCCATACTTTTTAGTGCTTTTGCTATTTCAATTTTCCCTTCCAATTTCCCTTCCAATTTCCCTTCGATTTTTCCTTCCAATTTTCCATCACCAAATGCCGTGTCAAAGGCACCATTCAAATCTCTGAATATTTTCAGACTTTTCTCATAGTTATCCATTTCTATAGAACCCAAATTAGCAAGTTCTGCCTTCTCAAACGCCTGATTAAACACTTCGTCTTTGATACTTAGCGGGATAGTCTGGAAATCCTCCAAATGTTTGATAAAATAGAGCCACTTATCCAATCTTGTTTCCAACTCAGTTTCCCCCTTATGGAAATTTGGCATCTCAAAATAAATAAAAGTCAATTTCTCGTAAAATGTCTTTCCATTTTGATTCTTAAGCTTTATCGTATGTTTAAATTCGTTGGATTCAGGGTCTAATTTTTGGTTGTCAAAGGTAAAGTCTAAAATACCTATGCAATAAACCGCTTTCATATTAAAATCCCAAAATCCTTTTTCCGCTTGTTCCCTAATAGGAAAAGTAGCATAATAAAGGGTTCTTTCTCTGAAATAATTTTGTTTTGCCTTTTGTAGCTCCACTATGAACTTTTCCCCCTTTTCATTCTCGCAATAAATGTCATAAACGGCTCTACGATTTGTGTCAATCTCTCCCAACTGTTCATTATTCTTAAAGGTCAGGTCTACAATTTTGTCCGATTCAGGCAAAAGTGAGTTCAGGAAATCTAACAATAAAGGTTTACTAGCCTCCTCCCCGAAGATTTTTTTAAATCCAAAGTCTGTAAATGGATTTATAAATTTTGCTTTCATTTTTTGTTTTTAAAGACCAGTTTCATGGCTTTAGTAAACATACAAATATTTAAGTAGGCAAACCTAAATAGTGTGGTAAAGTAAGATATTTGTCTTTTGATCTGATTTTAAAAAATCACGTATTTTGTCCAAAAAAAGCCTGGCTAAACTCATGTGCTGAAGCGTAGAGGCGAGGCATGGATCGTCTTTTCCGCTACAGGTTTAACCCTAAAAAACAACCCGACGCATTGTGGGGAATTCCTCACACCCCCTTTCCTACCTCCCGCATTTGCCAGCCCTCAAATAATCAAATAGACAAACTATTAATCCTTGAGGCAGCGGATAGAGGCACCAACAGCCTTATTGACGCCAAAGTAAAAGTAGTTCCTCTTCACATAGAATTGGTCGTAGAACAGGTCGCGGTTCCAAGCGATGCTGGAAACGCCCTCCGTAGCACTCCAGAAGAAAGCATTGCTCCTAATATTCTCGAAACCACCACCACTATTACGATAACCACCTGGGAGAGCTGAAAAACCACTTTCATTCGTTGCCCCTGTATTTGGACTATTCCAATAGAAAGTGCGAACGGATTTCATCTTACCGCCTGCTACGCTTTCTCCACCTAGTTCATCAGTCAAAGTTGTCCACTCTGCGTCAGTAGGAACGTGCCAACCTGAAGGGCAGATGTTTAAAGTATCATTAGCTAAAATTGTTCCAATTTTAGTTATCCCTTTTGCAGCATACCAATTGTATAAGTAGCCATATTTGGTGAGGTTCGAAGGAGTTGCCACACTGTCATGTGCATAAATGGTATGTGCTCCTATTTCTAAATTTTGCCATGTTGAAGAACTACCACCAGCACCACCAGTGGCATCAAATGGTATCGCTGTACCATTATTATATCTTCTCACTCTTAAATTCTCCTTTGTCCAACATTGAGCACCAATCAAAACCGTATTATAGGCGTTGCCATCAATGTCAGAAATGGTTGCTCCGCAAGGGGAGAAAGCAGGAACCGAAGTAGTTGAAACAGTTCCCCATACTGGTACTGGCTCATCCGCTGAGGACATCTTTAAAACTTGACCGGCAGTACCAGGATCTAGATTTACCCAGATCGATCCATTCCAATACATGATATGTCCCTTGCGGAGTCCTGGGTAATAAGGAAATACAGTACTATTAAGCTTAGCGTTAATGCGATTTGACAAGGAGGCCGTGTCCGTTTTACTTAGCTTAGTATTAATGCGATCCGACAAAGAGAGCGTATCAGCTTTTCTTAAATACGTTGACAACATGTTGGTTGTATCAATCCAATTCAGCTTATTATTCAATCCTGTTTTGTAATTGAATAACATGTCGGATGTATCCGTTTTATTCAACTTCGTTGAAAATCTGGATGTCAGGTTCAATAAACTGGTGTCAGATAAACTGGATTTGGCATTGATGCGAGCTGACATAGAGACCGTGTCCGCTCCACTCAACTTCGTTGAAAATCTTAAGGTCAGATTCAATAAACTGGTGTCAGATAAACTTGATTTGGCATTGATGCGAGCTGACATAGAGACCGTGTCCGCTCCACTCAACTTCGTTGAAAATCTTGAGGTCAGATTCAAAACCGATGTATCTGTTTTAGATGCAAACAAGGCATAAGGTACACTCATCAGTTCTTGTGTTCCCAATAATACATAACTATTCCCTCCACTGAAATCTGCTTCCAGTTTTATAAAATGAGCTGAACTACCCCAATTAATAGTGCCAAACACCCCACTTAAAACTGATCCACCACCAATCTGTAAACTAATTAATCCAACTACATCCGTTGTTTTAGAATGCGTTTCAATATACACAGCGGTCCCGGTAATCGTGCCTGATAATATGGAAATTTTCAAATTTACCGCCTTATTGGATACAACCTCCCCATTCGTATTTCTTAAAACCGACTGGAAATTAATCTTAGTTGGTGCCTGCGAAATCCCTAATAATGGAAAAATTAACAGCAACACGATTCTTACAATATTCATATTATGATTCGCATTAATTTTTATGCTTAGAATGTAAAGTTATTTTTTTTATTAAATAATTTTAACCCTCTTTTTTTTAAGC
>JBEAXK010000005.1:0-16020 GCA_041159865.1 Bacteroidota bacterium | reverse complement strand
CTCAAAAATGTGATGCTGCCCTGCGTGATGCAGAACTTAGACCTTACGGCACTAAGACCTGTAATGGAAAATCGGGAAATTACCTCCAGCGTACCGTTTGCGAACAATCAGCGACAACATTTGACCCCTCAACCCACACTATTTCCTTACCAAAAGGAAGGGAAGCATCTTGTTTCGTGATAGTAGGATATAGCGGAAGGCCAGACTGGAAAATAGTAGATGAAGCTACCGGTGCAGTGGTCTTTGATCCTGTAATGCCTACGACAGCTCCCCGTTTAAGTGCATTAAAATTGACCGCACCTACCTCTGATAAAGTCTATAAAATAGTTCTTAACAGGACAACATCAACTAAAAGCTCCTGGATTACCCTTGGATTTGTGGATTACCAACCTTAATAAACCTTGTAAATTAAACCATCATGAAAAATATTTTTTATCTCGTATTAGCAGTTCTATTCATTCAACTTGCTAATACCACTTCAACGCAAGCTCAAGCCTGTACACCTACTACCAGAGTTGTTGAAAAAGATCCCATTGGTCCAAAAAGAAATTGTAAAGGAATTCCTGGGTTGTTTTTTAATCGTTCTTTATGTAACGTAGCTCCATTTAGAACTTATGATCCATTGAAAAATGAAATATTTGTTCCTGCTGGTAAAACCGTTAGTTGCTTTAGTATAATTTCAATTGTTGGAACTCCCGTCTGGAAGATTTATGACCCATCTACAGGTGCTCTCATTTATACATCTGGTGGTCCCATTGGAGGTTTAAATCTTCCCGGAGGAGGAGCGGGAAAACTATTTAAGATGGAAATGGATCCGAGGGCTTCAACCCCAGGATCGTCGGTAACCATCGCCTATATTGAATATTAAAAAGCCTGAATTTTCAGATTGGCCTTACCTCGTATAAAATAGGGGTAAGGCTAATTTATTTTATGGTATAACAGATAAATTGATTATTTTTCCAAAAGTAAATCCAATAATCAATAATATGACGTTGTGATACCTATCAGAACTTCCAGAAGAACTGCTGAAATTTCTTGGTTTGCCGACTTATGTGGTGGAGATACTTCCTTTTTGGGTCAGTTGGACGGACACAGGAGAAGTAATTTTTCACATTGTCAACGTATTGTTCAGCAAGCTGAAAAGTTGGGTTTCAATAATATTTTGCTTCCTTCCTCCTACATGGTTGGACAAGACCCATTTACTTTTGCTGCGGCTGTTGCTCCCTCTATTCAACATATTTCCCTATTGGTTGCCCATCGGTTTGGCGAACTTCACCCGCCTATGTTGGCAAGAACTATAAGTACACTGGACCATTTGTTAAAAGGTCGGTTTACTTTAAATGTCATTAATTCTGATCTGCCGGGAATGAGGGAAGAAGGTAAAGTCCGATATCAAAGAACAAGAGAAATTATAGAGATTCTTCGTCAGGCATGGACGCAAGATGAAATTCATTTTAAGGGTGAAATGTACCAATTTGATTTATCTGCAGAACCTGTTAAGCCTTATCAGCAAAACGGAGGTCCCCTGCTATATTTTGGTGGTTTTTCGCCCGAGGCCAGAGACGTTTGTGCCCAATATTGTGATGTATTTCTTATGTGGCCAGACACAGAGGAGGGTTTGAAAAGTACAATGGAAGATGTATCAAAACGTGCGGCTAATTACAACAGAAAAATAGATTTTGGATTGCGAATTCATGTCATTGTTGAGGAAAATGAAGAACAGGCCAGGTTTTCAACTCAAAAACTGATTTCCAAACTGGAAGTTAAAAGAGGAGAGGAACTTAAAAACAGGGCTCAGGATGCAAAAAATATGGGGGTTCTTCAACAAGATAATTTGAGGGAAAATGCCGATAAAGATGGCTATGCTGAAGCATTATTATGGACAGGTATCGGTCAGGCCCGAAGTGGATGTGGTGCCGCGCTTGTAGGTTCGCCTGAACAGATTATCGACAAAATACATAAATACATGGATATGGGCATCAGGTCATTTATTTTCTCGGGTTATCCTCTAATTGAATCGGCCATTAAATTTGAAAAGTACGTATTGGACAGATTACCCAACGAAAAACTGGCAAAAATACAAGGTAGAATTCCCGAAAATGAACCAGATACACCTTTGACTACGAAAACTTTACAATAAAAAGCATAAAATGAAACAAATTGATTTAACGTCCACTTTCTCCCTCTCGCAAATAGTATATGGGGTGTGGCGTTGGGATGAAAATAAGCAATCCTTAAAAGATATCTCTCATATTCTGGACACTTGTCTTTCAGTAGGTATTGATTCGTTTGACCATGCTGATCTCTATAATGATTATGGCAATGAATTTTTCTTTGGCAAATTGTTAAAAGGAAATAACGCATTGAGAAGTCAAATTAAATTGATCACTAAATGTGGTATTCAATTAGTAAGCCAGAAAAAGCCACTGACTAAAGTTAAACATTATGATTACAGCAGAGAACATATCACGTATTCTGTAGAAAATTCTCTCCGACATTTGAATACCGATTTTCTGGATGTTTTGTTACTGCACAGGCCCAGCCCCCTTTTAAATCCAGATGAAGTGGCGGAAACGCTTTCCGATTTGGTGCATTCAGGTAAAGTGAGGCATATTGGTGTTTCAAACTTTACTCCCCAACAATTTCAACTTTTACAATCCCGGTTAGATATTCCTTTAATTACCAATCAAATTGAGTTAAATCTGAATCATCCTTTTCCATTGACTGATGGTAGTATTGATTTTCTTTTTAAAGAGAAAATAAAACCTATGATTTGGAGTCCTTTGGGCGGTGGATCTATTTTTAATGAAAAAGGAAATGATTTAATTAAGAATAAATTACAGGTTTTGGCGGATAAATACCAGGTTGGGGCCGATGTTTTATCTCTTTCGTGGCTATTGAAACATCCCGCACAATTGATTCCAGTGATCGGAACAAATCAGGTGGAACGCATTAAGACAGCTGTTAAATCTACTTCTTTGGCATTGGAATTGCAGGATTGGTTTTCCTTATATGAAGCATCATTAGGTAACGAAGTTCCGTAAATGAATAAACTAACCATTGACCATTTTGATTTTCTGCTGATTATAGCTCTTATTATCATTCAAATAGGGGTAGGTATTTTTTTTAGTCGAAAGGGTAAGGGAGGTGAGGATTATTTCATGGCGGGAAGGAAACTGCCTTGGTGGGTTGTGGGTGGTTCTGTTTTCAGTACCAATATCAGTGCCTCCCATTTGATTGGAATGTTAGGCATTGGCTATTCAGTAGGTTTTGCCCAAAGTCATTACGAAGTACTGGCCGTTTTTGCCATTCTTATACTGGCTTTTTTATTTATTCCTGTTTATCGACGATTGCCCTTATTTACCCTATCACAGTTTTTGGAAAAAAGGTTTGGAGATAAAGTCAGATTGACCTATGCTTTATTGGTATTATTGCTAATTATTGTTCAGTTAATTGGGCATTATTATATTGGCGCACGGGCATTATCCATGCTTACTCAAGGCAGTCTGTTTGAAATAAATTACCCTCTCGCCCTCTTTTTATTATCCCTTATCATTTGCAGTTACACCTTTTTTGGTGGTTTAAGTGCGGTAGTATATACGGACACCCTTCAGGCCGTTTTCATCATTGTGGTGGCTATCATACTATGTTATTTTACTTTTTCATCACCTGAAATAAATGGTTTTTCAGGATTACTTACTTTGGACGGTCAACTTCCTGCGGAATCAAGAAAAATGAATCTTTATCTTCCGGCGAATCATCCTGACTTACCAGTTTCAGGTGTTTTCACGGGTCTAATACTTTTACATTTTTTTTATTGGATAACCAATCAATATTTAGTTCAACGCGTATTAGCTGCTAAAAGTGATGATGCGGCAAAATATGGTGTCATGGTTGCTGGGTTTTTAAAACTCGGAATTCCTTTTGTTACTATAGCTACCGGTGTGGCAGCAGCCCATTTGTTAAATATTAAATATGACGGGCAAAAGATTTTACCTGACGATGCCTTTTTATATTTGGTGAATGCTGTAATTCCAGCAGGTTTTGGACTCATAGGTTTATTAATTTCAGGGGTACTGGCTTCTACTTTTTCCACTATTGATTCCATGATGAATTCAGCAACAACCTTGTTTTGTGTTGACATTTATAAAAAATATTTTAAGAAAAATATTACGGACAAAGAATTGGTGATTGTTGGCAGATTAGTAACGCTAACGATTACATTATTAGCTGCTATACTTGCCTATGCAACTTACAATCCTAAAAGTGCTGGAAACTTTTTTCTGAAAATATCTTCTCATGGGTCTTATTTTACTCCTGGCATCATTGTTGTTTTTTTTGCTGCGGTATTTGTCAGGAGAATACCATCCCAGGCAGCCTTATGGACGATGGTGTCAGCACCGTTTATTGCTATTTTACTTGAAGTATCCTACAGTAGCATCACGGCATTTTTCCCTGCTATATCCTCAATATTTGGTGAAAAACTTAATTTTTTACACCGGGTGGCACTAACTTCCATAAGTTCCATTTTTTTATTGTTCATTAGCCGTTTTTTCGTACTAAGAAAAGTCGGGGAATCTCTGCTTGTAAATGAAGATAATCAGCTGATGGCCATAGATTCATTAACGGCTCATCGTTGGCGGATATATGGGTTTTTATTCATTCATGCTATCTCAGTAACTATTTTGTATTTGAATCTATCAGACGGAAAACAAATATCTTTTCTTATAGCTCCTTTATCGGGAAGTCTTTTTTTATTAAATATTGGAAAGCCTTATTCCTTCTCGGGAACTAAAATGATGGCTGCCGTATTAATGTCTTTATGTATTTGGATTTTATATTATTTCTCCTAATCTTGAAAAATGATTAGATTGAACCTTTTTAAAGAATGTATATGTGGTTAATTATAATGCTTTTTGTCTCCCTAAATTACGCTAATCCAATAATGCATGGAGAATGGGATGTATTGGTTAAAAAACATGTTTCAAAAAATGGCATGGTCGATTATCAGGGCTTTTTAAAAGATAAAAAACAATTGCAGGTTTATCTGGACAAACTTTCTGCCAATAGGCCTACTTCTAAATGGAGTAAAAATGAAAAGATGGCTTATTGGATAAATGCCTACAATGCTTTTACGGTAAAATTAATCCTTGATCATTATCCGGTAAAAAGCATCAAGGATATTAAAAAGGGTATTCCTTTTGTTAACTCTGTTTGGGATATACCCTTTATTCCCATGGGGAAAGAAAAAATTGATCTTAATTATATTGAACACACCATTTTAAGAAAAGAATTTAAAGATCCAAGAATTCATGCAGCCATAAATTGTGCTTCCTTTTCATGTCCTTTATTAAGAAATGAAGCTTATACTGCCGACCATTTAGATGAGCAATTAAATGATGCGATGCGCAAATTTATTAATGATCCACAGAGAAATCAGATAGAGAAATCAAATATCAAAATTTCAAAAATATTTAGCTGGTTCTCAGGTGATTTTAGAATAAATGGTGCTTCAGTCATTGATTACCTGAATAAATATTCAAAAAAATCAATAGATAATTATGCTAAATTGGATTATCTGGATTACGACTGGGAGTTAAATGGCATCGAAAATAAGAGGAGTCAAGCAGCCAGGTCTTTTAAAAAATAAGTAGTTTATGGTTCAAAAAGAGATTATTATTGGGGTTTTGCAGATGTCTGACAGAGCAAGTGCCGATGCAAATGCCTATAATGGTCTTTCCGGAGAGGCTATTATAAAGGTTATGAATGAGTATATTTCGTCTCCTTACAAGCCTATATTTAAGATTATCCCCGATGAGTATGAATTGATTTTAGATGCTTTTAAGCACTTAGCTGAAAATGAAAAATGCTGTATTATTTTCACTACAGGTGGTACTGGACCAGCAAAAAGAGATGTTACCGTTGAAGCCACCGAAGCGTTTTGTCAAAAAATCCTTCCCGGATTTGGTGAATTAATGCGAATGGAGAGCTTAAAATATGTACCTACAGCAATCCTTTCCCGACAAACAGCGGGTATATACGAGAATACCCTCATTGTAAATTTACCAGGGAAACCTGCCTCTATTTCACAGTGTTTACAGGCCGTTTTTCCTGCTATTCCATATTGCATTGATCTGATTGAAGGGCCTTTTATTGAGGTAAATGAAAACAAAATAAAAGCGTTCAGACCTAAGCAAGGTTAAAAACCTATGGCTTTTGTGTGGCAAATAGTAAATCGGCTGCCATGAGTACCTTGTTTTTTAATCTATAGGGGAAATGGGGGTGTTCCAAAAGGAATTTTTTAACGTAATAAGCAGCAGTAGGTGATTGGTGTCCACTGATGACCGCCGTTATAAATTGTCTTGGGAAAAATATATCTCCGGTTTTTTGAATTTCTTCCAGTAATTCAAGACTTGGTGTAATATAATGTGTTGATTCTTTTGCTCTTAATGGGTGATTTAAATACCTTACAGCATCTACTACCCAAGGCTCTACACCTCTGTTTTCAGTTTCAAATAAGGATTCAAAAGCAGTATCTCTTTCTCGAATATCGGCCGAAAGAAAAGGTTGGATATACTTTAATCTTTTTTTCCTATCTGGATTTAAAGTTTTCATTAGTTGAGAATCGATAATTTCACTTGCCTGTTGTGGCAACAGTAATGCAAGCGACACTGCCAGGTCAATCATTTGTTGTTCGGAAACGGGAAGTCCAGAAATTTTATTTTTGCCAGACCAGATATCATACAAAGTTTGAGTCGCTTCCTGAGATAAAGCAAGGTCTCTGTAGGAAGAAAAATACGCTGCTTTTGCACTGACAGAGGTACTTTCATTCATAAGTTCCCATAGTAACTTTTCAATTTGAGGTGTGTAAATACTCCGTTGTTCATCGGAAAGGAAAGACCAGAAAACCTGATTAAGCTGGCTAAGCAACAACTGCCTGTTTAATGATTCTTTTTCTTTTTCTAAAGAAATGAGCAGATAGCTAATGAAATCTTCGCCTGTAATTTCTTTATGGATTAATTCTTCTTGCAAAGAAATACGGATAGCTCCACGGATTAATTCATCTTTCACGGTTAAAGAACCATGTAAAAAAGTGCTTAAAGAGGGAGTATCTAATTGGAAATAACCATAACCTATTTCGGAAGCATTAGGTAAAATAGCTAAAGGTTTTTTTAATTTTTGGGTAACAGGTATCTGCGTTTTCGAACCATTTATCACAACGGGAATTTTTATTATCGTATCGGCATAAAAGAGCGCCATTTCCGTTTCTTGTTGCCAATATTGACCAGAATGAGAGGTTTTTAGTTGTTGAATCGTAAATTCCTTCATATAACCATCTTCATCTGTTGATACCGTCGATAAAATATGAGGCATACCGGGTTCTTTTACCCATACGTTAGACCATTCTTTTAGGGAAACAGGCGTTAATTCATCTAAAATATAAATGAGATCATCCCAGGTTGCATTGGCATAAGAAAATTCTTTTAAATATTGTTGAAGTCCTTTTTGGAAAGCTGCAGCACCCATCAATTTTTCTAATTGACGCATGACGATTGGGGCTTTTTGGTAAATGATACCTCCATATAAGGAACCCGCATCTTTTAAGTTTTCTAAGGTTTGTTGAATGGGGTGGCTTCCTCCTGACCGGTCCTCACTATAAGCGGTTGGATGATGAGAAAGCAGAAAACTCAATTCGTGATTTACTTCGGGGAAATCCGGATTTACTGCTTTTGCAGCCATGAAATTGGCAAAAACTTCTTTCAGCCAAACATCATTAAACCAGTTCATGGTAACCAAATCTCCAAACCAATAATGAGCGGTTTCGTGTGCTATGAGTCTGGCACGCGCTAATTTTTGATTATCGGTAGCACTTTCATCTAATATCAGGGCGCTTTCTTTGTAGAAAATATTTCCAACATGTTCCATTCCCCCATATTGAAATCCAGGAAGTAAGACAAAATCTAACTTTTCAAAAGGCATGGGTATTTGTGTATAATCCTCGAGCCATGAAACAGAAGTAGCATGGAGATCAAAAATTTTATCCATATTTTGAGCTACTTTTAAGGAATCGGTTTCCCTGTAAAGCATGCTCATTTTCCTGCCTTTGTTCTCCTTGGTAAGGCGTTGAAACTTTCCTGCTGCAAAGGCAAATAAATAAGTACTTATGGCTTGTGTTTCTTTATAGACCAAGGTCTTTTTAAGACCGTTAGGGGTACTTTTAATCAGCATTCCATTTCCAGAAGCATCCCAGTTTTTAGGAATCTGAAGCGTAAGCGAGAACCTTGCTTTTAAGTTAGGTTGATCGAAACAGGGGAAAAGGGTGGCAGCACGATCAGGAACCAATAAGGTATAAAGAAAGTCGGCATTCCTGTTAAGAGACTGATTTCCAGCAACAAATTCTATTTGAATTTTATTATTACCAGCATTTAAATGCATTGGATTTATGACAATATGGCCTTCAATAAAATCAATGGGAATAACTTTTTGGTTCACCATTATTTTTTGAATATTTTCCTGGTAAACTTTGAAATCCAGTTGCAAAGGTGTTAAATTATCTTTTAGATGTAACGCTATTTCCACTTTGGCAGGAATAGGTTTATTCATTTCCTCGGGAATATCAAAAAACAATTGATAGGTTAACGCACTGATATTTTGAGCTCTTTCAGATGCTAAATCCCAGGTAACGCCAGCAACCACATTTGTTTTTTGCGCATGCATAAATGAAAATGGACCCATTATAAAAGGTACCAAAAAAGATAATTTTCTAAATAGCATCATAATAAAATTTGAAAACCTGTCAATAAGACAAAATAGGAATAATTTGCTTTAATTATTCCAAAGATTGGAGGGAGTATGGATATTTGGTAATCGTAGGAGCATCGTCATTGGTTAACAAATATTTAAAGGTAGGATCAAGAAGTAGATCTTCGTAATCATATTTTTCACCATCAACTTCTATGATTCTATATATAAACCGGGCGCCATGACTATAATCAACATAACTATCAATATGTCCTGTATAAATGGGTTGAATAGGTTTTCCGTCTAACTTGTGCCAGCCGTAGATAGCAACCCTATTAGTTTTCCCTTTAAAATATTTTTCGGAACAAATAATAAGATCTTTTTTTATACCTGCCACTAAGCCCTTTCCTTTATTTCGAAGTTGACCTTCAATCATCAAATGATGTTGCCAAAAGGTAGGGGTACTGTCCCGAAACGCAAACATTGGAATGGGGGAAAGTTGATGTTTACTATGAAGATAAATTTGATCCACAATCAGGGCAGTAGGTAAAAAGCAATTCATTTTATCAGCTAATACCTGAGCGGTACCAGGTGATACAGGTACTCTGGCATAGTCTTTATTTGAACCAATCATGAGGTAATCGGGAGAAACATAAAATTTTACCTGATGAAAAAGGCCATTTTTATCTTGTAATCTCGTTTTAATGGGGACAAATTTTTGAAAAAAAGCAGGGATGTTACCATTAACCGCCGCAGCGATGCACAACGAATCTCTCTGATTTACCGAAAAGGAGGCGGCAATACGATAAAATTCTGAACCTGAAAATGGGATATTATTCTCAGCTTTAAAAGTAACCTTTTTAAATTGGGTGCACGATAATGCACAGACTATTAATCCTAAAGACCAATAGGTTATTTTGGTCATAAATTTAGCATTGAACGGCAAAATCCTATTTTTTAATTTCAGCCAGTTTAGCTAAAAGTTCAGTTGTCTTTTCCGGATATTTTAAAGAAACATTTTCCTTTTCCATCGGATCTGATTTCAGGTTGTAAAGCTGTACTTTAGGCCCACCTGGCGTTGGATTTTCCTTATCGGGCGAAGTAAATCCGCCAGAGCCAAGATGGTCAATAAGTTTCCAATCGCCTAAACGAATGCCAAAATATCCTTTGGAAGAACTGTGAATAATAGGTTTTTCCACATTTGAAGGATTGGTTTTGCTTAGCAAATCGGGTAAAATGCTATAGCTATCTTTTCTGTCAAATTTTGGATCTTTATCAGACAACAAATCCCGCAGAGTACTGAGCAGACTTGTCTGGCAAGCTATAGCATCAGAGACAGTACCCATTTTTATTCTCGCTGGCCAACGGACAATAAAAGGAATTCGATGACCACCTTCATAAGCATCGCCCTTCATACCTCTAAAAGGGCCAGCTGCCCGATGTTGAAATTGTTCAGTAAAGTTTTCCCTCCAGTAAGGACCATTATCACTGGTAAAAATGACCATGGTATTTTTTTCAATCCCTCTTTCTTTAAGCACTTTCAGTAATTCGCCCACTGCCGCATCTACCTGCTGGGTAAAATCACCATATTCCCCTGCTTTAGAAGAGCCAACGTATTCTTTTTTGGGTACCCAGGGAGTATGAGGTGCGGCAAGAGGAAGATAAAGAAAAAAGGGTTTCTCCCTCTTCTGACTTAAGATAAAGGCCTTTGCTTTATTAATAAAGGTGGGTAATACCTCATAAAAATCAAAATCGGGTGACATTTTTCCCGCACGCCAAAAAGGACCGGTGTAACCACTTTCCAGTTTATTCCCAGATGTAAAAGAACTTGGTAGTGACGTTAACTGATGATTTTCCAGATAACAATAAGGGGGCATATCTAAAGAAGCGGGAAGAATATAAGAATAATTGAAGCCCAGATTATTGGGTCCAAAGGAAGGTTTTTTGTCAAAATTAATGTCAGAGGTGTCCATTTCAGACTGAATACCATAGGCGGGAACTTTTCCAAGACCTTTTTCAACGGCATTATCAGACAAAATCCAATCGATACCAAGGTGCCATTTTCCTACCACTGCCGTTTCATAATCGTACTTTTTAAGTAATTCGGCAACGGTTCCCTTTTCCGGATCTATAAGATTTCGGCTATAACCCCGTAAAACACCCACGGGTAATTTCGAGCGCCATGGATATTCCCCAGTAATAATACCATATCGGGTAGGTGTACATACGCCTGAGGGGCTGTGCATATCGGTAAATCGCATGCCTTCGGCAGCTAACAAATCGATATTTGGTGTGTGGATTTTTCCTGATGCCTGATAACAAGATAGATCTCCGTATCCCAGATCGTCAGCTAAAATATAAATGATATTTGGATGCTTAGCGGCTGCTTTTTCTATGTTGAAACTGTAAAAGACCAAGGCAAGAGTAAAAAGGCTGAAAGCAATCATTAAGTATTTGAAAAATGGCTTCATTTATTTAGAGGTTAAGGTGGATAATTGATTGAATAAAGCAGGATTTACTTCTTTAAAATAACGGTCCAACTCCTTATTTAAAGTTATTCGTTTTTCAGGTTCAATAGCAGCAAGATTCGTTTTTTCGCCCGGATCTTTATTTAAATTAAAAAGAAGTATTTCCCCTGTTTTCCAGAATTTCAACAGTTTATAATTGCCAGAACGGATAGCAGAATGAGGATATCCGTTATTGAACCGATGGAAATATAGATTTCTATTGGTAGTGTTTGCTTTAGGATTTGAAAGAGAAGTTTTAAAACTATTTCCATCTAAGGAAAATGAATTGGGCTCTTTTGATCCTGCAATGTCGGCAAAGGTTGAGAGCAAATCATACCCTGTAACCAGCGTATTACTACTTGAATTTACGGGAATATCGGGGCCGGACACGAAAAAGGGCACTCTAATGCCACCTTCGAACAAAGTCCATTTTCCTCCTCTCAATGGCGCATTGCACATAGGAGAAGGGAATGAATCGGGATGGTCTAAGCGATTTTTGACAGGTGCAATAAACTCGACACCTCCGTTATCGGACATAAAGAACAAATATGTATTTTTTCGGATACCCAATTGATCTAAATGAGAAATGAGTGCACCTATGGAAGCATCTAAATCGGCTAACATGGCAGCCCAGGCTGCGTGGTGGTGTTTATCCCCCTTCGGTATTTTTTCAAATCGAGCGATGGTTTCAGCCCTCGCTGTAATATTTGCGTGGGTAGCATAATGAGATAATTGAAGAAAAAACGGATTATTTTGTTTAACCTGGTCGCTGATAAATCTTTTGGTTCTGTTGGTAAGAGTATCTATTTGCTTGGGATTATCTTCAGTAAAAAAAGTAGTCCATTTTTCATCCCCTGTATTTATGGTATTTCCCTGGGCATTTCCATTATCTCCGTCTGAAAAATCGTAACCGAAAGAAGCAGGGGGTATTCCAATGCGCAAATCCCATTTTCCAAAATGTGCTGTCACATATTCAGGATTTATTTTTTTTAAAACTTGGGGAATAGTTAAAAAACTATTTTTTCCAGGTTCATATCTACTTCCAAATGTTTCATCATCCTGTCTCATTGGCGTATGGCCAAAAAGGATACTTCTTCTGGTCGGTGAGCAAATAGAGGCAGGCGCGTAACCTTGGGTAAACCGCATACCAGATTTTAATAATCTGTCTATATTAGGCGTAAGGTGATAATCGCTTTTTGAACCAGGCATGTCAGGATCCATTTGTTCGGAGAGGGAGCTCCATCCTAAATCATCCGCCAGAATAAAAATGATATTTGGGGGAATTGGATCTTTTGGAATCGGAGTGGTGCTATTCAGTAAAGAAAACAATAGGGAGAACCAAAGAAAATATCTCATTTATTAATCTATTGAAGAATGAAAAAAAGGGAGAATAAAATACCTGTGCCACCCATATTTCTTAAATAAAGATGAGCAGTGAATAAGGCATGATTGGGTTATAAAATATTCCAGGGCTTCCATTTCTTTTCGCATTTCAAGTAATAAATCTGTCATTTTTTAAAGGTAATACTTTTTATCTTAACGAGCAGTCTGGATAAAGGAGTATCATGTTATATTGAATACTTCATTTTCTGAAATTTTAAGAATGATGTTGGAAAATTTTCATATTCATTTATAAATGGATGGATGATGCATGTTGAAAAAAGCCTGATTAATAAGGAATAATGTGTATATTTATAATATCTGATCCGAAAGAAAAGGTGCAAAACGAAACGCAATGAGAAATACCTACTTTAAGCAAGCTTTAATTTTTTTGGTTGTTTTTAATTTTTGTGATAAGGTGGTGATTGGGCAGGTTAAAATTCCTGAATTGAAGTACACGCTTACTTTTCCTACAGGGGAAACAAATAGTTATTTAGTTGAGCTCTCTTGTAACTTTTGGTCCATTGATTCGATAGAATTAAAGCTGCCAAGGTGGATGCCAGGGTATTACCAGTTAATGGATTATTCAAAATCAATTGAAAATATACAAGCTTCAGATTCGGATAAAAAAAACTTGTCGGTTATTCACCCAAATGATCATACCTGGGTAATTAAAGGGGTTAAGAATAAGGTATTTAAGATAAGTTATAAAGTAAAAACGTTTAGAAAATTTGTAGCAAATAGTTTTGTAGATAGTGCGCATGCATATATAGTTCCAGAAAATTCATTTTTATACATTCCTGGAAAGTTAAATATTCCAGTAACGGTAAGTGTGATATTAAATAATAAAGATTTTACGGTAGCTACGGGTTTAGATCCTGTAAAAGGAAAAACGAACACTTTTGAAGCAAAAGATTTTGATATATTATACGATTGTCCTTTGTTGATTGGAAAACTGGAAGCGCTTCCCTCTTTTTACTTAAACGGGATAGAACATGCTTTCATTGGTTATAACATAGGACAGTTTGACAGGGTATTATTTATGGATAACCTGAAAAAGATTGTTGCTTCTTCCGTTGGAATTATAAATGACATTCCCTACAAGAAATATACTTTTATTGCCATTGGACCAGGAAGGGGTGGGATTGAACATTTAAACAACACAACCATTAGTTTTGATGGGAATGGTTTAAATAATGAGGCTGGCATGAATCGAATGATGAATTTTATTGCGCATGAATATTTTCATCATTTTAACGTCAAAAGAATTCGTCCAATAGAGTTAGGTCCGTTTAATTATGAAATGGGAAACAGGACCAATCAATTATGGATAAGTGAAGGATTAACGGTGTATTATGAATACCTGGTCGTAAAGAGAGCAGGATTAATGGATGCCAAAATGCTTTTATCTTATTTAAGTAACAATATAAATTCCGTTGAAAATAATCCTGGCCGATTTTTTCAATCTTTACAACAAGCCAGTTACAGTACCTGGAGTGACGGCCCATTCGGCACGCAAGGTAAAGAACCTGGGAAATCCATCTCCTATTATGAAAAAGGACCGCTTATCGGTCTTTTTTTGGATTTCGAGATACGAAAATCAACGAATAATACTAAATCTTTAGATGATGTGATGAGGTTGCTATACGACAAATATTATAAATTTGAAAAAAGAGGATTTACGGAAGCTGAATTTCAGGTTTCCTGCGAACAAATTGCTGGCGTATCTTTATCTGAATTTTTTGAGTATGTATATACAACTAAAGCATTGGATTATGAAAAGCATCTGGCACATGCTGGGTTAAAAATGGAAAAGATAAAATCAAAAGAAGGAGATAATATTTTCAAGCATACTATTTCTAAAATCGATCAACCAAGTGCCCTGCAACAAGCGATTTATAGCAGCTGGGCTGGAGAATAACAGGGATAAAGGATAAAATTAAGATATATAAGGTGTTTTAATGAGTAGTAAATGTGGCGGACTTCGATGTCTATATGAAAATTATTAATTATGGTGGTTCCGCGGATTAATTAGTGGATTATTTGCGTATTTTTTTAGAAAAAGACTGTTCCAGGAAATCTTGAAGTCAGGTGGCTTATTTTCAACAAAATATTAGGTTGGATATTCTGGGTTAAAGTGAAATAGTTACGATTTAATCTGACAGTTAAGGGAAAAAAACTTAAGTTTGAATTATCACAAAAAAACAAGTTTCACCCTTAAAACTGTCAGAAATGAAAACTGAAACAAAATTAATTAAAAACAAATTAGGTTTGCTACATTTAGCAGAAGAATTAGGAAATGTTTCCAGAGCATGTAAGTACCTTGGATATAGCCGGGATACATTTTATCGTTACAAGGATCTGTTTGAAACAGGTGGAGAATTAGGCTTACAGGAAATCAGTCGCAAGAAGCCCATTTTAAAGAATCGAATTGAACTTGAAATTGAGAAACGAGTTATTGCATTTGCTACGGAAAATCCTGTTTTTGGTCAAGTTAGGGTATCCAATGAATTGAAGAAAGAGGGAGTATTTATATCGCCCGCAGGAGTTCGATGCGTTTGGTTGCGTAATGATTTGGAAACTTTCAAAAAGAGATTAAAAGCGCTGGAAGCCAAAGTAGCTCAGGAAGGTCTGGTTTTAACCGAAGCACAAGTAGTGGCCTTAGAGAAAGCGAAAGAAGAAAAGGTGTCCAAAGGAGAAATAGAAACCTATCATCCTGGTTATCTTGGATCGCAGGATACCTATTATGTAGGGAATATCAAGGGAGTTGGTCGAATTTATCAACAAACCTTTATAGATACCTATGCTAAAGTAGCCACTGTTAAGCTTTATGATCGCAAAGGTGCTTTGATGTCTGCAGATATATTAAATGACAGAGTAATGCCTCTATACGATATGTATGGCATTCCATTGATGAGAGTACTAACCGACAGAGGAACGGAATATTGTGGAGCCAGAGAGCATCACGAATACGAACTGTATCTGGCTATAGAGGATATTGACCATACGAAAACAAAAGCTAAAAGCCCACAGACAAATGGCATTTGCGAACGCTTTCACCGAACCATTCAGGATGAATTCTATGCAACAGCTTTTAGAAAAAAAATTTACAAAACCATTGAAGAGTTGCAACAAGATGTAGATGTATGGTTGCACTATTACAACAATGAAAGACCACACTCAGGTAAATATTGTTTAGGCAAAACACCTATGCAAACATGGAGAGAATCCATACATCTGGCAAAAGAAAAGTTATTAGACACACTAAATGAAAATTTTATATCTTTACCATTGTCAGGTGAAGTGGAAACAGGCTCTGCTGGGGAGCAACCTGCGAGTAATAACCTGACAGACTGGAATGGTCAGGAGGGAATAAAAACACCCTCCTATC
>JBEAXK010000160.1:0-38991 GCA_041159865.1 Bacteroidota bacterium | reverse complement strand
CAAAAAACAATTCTCCAGGTTCTGCTCGCTTCAAAGAAAAATCCACCTTATTCTTGCACTGCAGGGGCATGTTCAAGCTGTATGGCAAAAGTTATTTCCGGTTCTGTCGTTATGGATGTATGTCACGCTCTTGATCCAGAGGAAATTGAACAAGGCTATATTTTAACCTGCCAGTCACGTGCTGGTTCAGAAAATTTGGAGATTACTTTTAAAGTTTAAAAAAATCTTATGATTAAAAGGGGTTTATGGATTCAGGTCTTCATTTGTGTCTGCTGTCTAAGCCTGAAGAGTCAATCTTTTTTATCAAGAATTCGGGTTTTTCCTGACCTTCTTTTTAATCATGCTTCCCCCATACTATCTCAAGATGGAAATACTGTCTATTTTAGCATGAAAAACCATTTAATCAATGTAGGAATTGATAAAAAATCTGATGTTTGGGTAAGTGAAAAAACAGATAATAATGGACAGTGGTTAAAACCATACCCTCTAACAGGTGATATAAATACCGATGAAGAGGAATTTCCGATGGCTGTTTTAAACCAATCTAATTGTCTTTTAATTCGTCGTGGTATTGAAGAAATAAATTATTCAATTTATGATTTTAACGGGAGAATATGGTTGCAAAATGAAATATTTGAATACCCAAAATCAGAGGTTCCTTTTCAATGGCTTTCCTTCAATCCATTAAAAACTGTCTGTTTCTTGGGATTTGGAGACTCAACAAATTACTCGATCCATATATCTGTTTTAGATTCTACCTCAAACTGGACTAAACCTGAGGCTTTAAAAGGATTTGAAAAATTTAGGAATATAAATGATTTGACTGTTTCACTGGATAATAGAACCATTTATTTTAGTGCAGAAAGTGATTCCGGTTATGGGGGCTTAGATATTTATACCGCAAAAAGAGTGGAAGATCATTGGTATTCCTGGTCTCAGCCTGAAAATATTGGTCTTCAGGCCAACTCTCTCTTAGATGAATATCACCCTTCCGTTTCGGCAGATGGGAAAAAAATATTTTTTACCGTTAAAGACAAGGATGACAATGAAGCTATTTACCAGGCAGTTTTACCTAATGCCTTTCAATCTGATCGCGTAATAGGAATAAAAACAAACGGTCAAATATTTGCAAAAAACAGGCAAATAGAAGGTTTCACTCATTTTTATGCTGGAAATATAAACCGAAACACACTCGTACCACTTAATAACGACCGATTATATTATGGGCTTACGACTTATTTGCCTCTTTCTGATTATCTGTTAATCGTTTCCGATAAATCTTCGTTTTTTATTCCTTCTATTCAATTGCCTGTAAAGGAAGGAAAGAACATTTATGCAGCAAATTTGCAAAGGAATACTTACCTAGAAGAGTTTGAAATGGAAGTTGTGAGATTGGAAAAACAACTAAATAGTCAGAATAATCTTATTACAGAAATTCAAAAGGAAATTAATAATTTGCTGAAAGAAATTGAAAATAGTAAATCAGAAATTTGGTCTAATATTAATAAATTACCAGACATAGATTTAAAGCCAATTGAAAACGAGTTAAAGATATTGGCTAATTCATACTCGCTGACTTTAAAATTAGCAACCCCACAAGAGGCAGATGTGGAAATTTCTTTTTCTGATGGAGCCAACAGGATTCAATTCTGGAGAAGCGAATATGGTGTTATAAATGCAAAATCAGAGGAGGAGGATACCATGCAAAATTTCCAGTCTTTTGTAAATGAAATAATTGGTTATCAATGGTTTGCGAATCAATTAGAAGTTGTCAGAGAATTGGAGAAGGAATATGAAAAGGAGGCATTAGACAGATTAAAAAACCTAATTACAGTAGATGAATTAGCACTTTCAAATATTCTGATGGAGGATTATATTCGTAAATTAAAAACAATACGACAACCCTCCGTTTTTCAGAGTTCACTATCGGAAGAATCGAATAGGGATAATCTGGTATGGCCAGTTAAAAACCAATTACAGCTTCCTTTTTTCAATGAAATTAGTCTTCGGTTAAAGCCATTGATAGAAAGGGAAATAGGAAAAAGAATAAAAGTTTCAATGATAGATTTACTAAGTCAAAAATATTATTTACAATTTTTGAGAGAGAAAAAGCAATTGTTACAATTAGACAGAAAGGAAACAACCACAAAAATTGAAACTATAGAAGTTAGAAATCGAAGTAAAAATGTAACCCTCTTAAAAGATAGCCTGCTTTTTGAGTCAGTAAAAGTGACCATGGACACAAACATTAATATGGTGGCATATCCTTTTGATTATGCTGAATTAATTCCACTATACGTGCCTTTTTTCCCCATAGAAAGTGTAAATCCGGATAATTTTGGTATGTTTGAACTAAACAGAATTTTACAAATTCTCTCAGAATATCCAGGATTAGGTATTGAAATGGCAATTCAGACCATGGGGAATCATTATAAGGAAGGAAGAGAGTTAGGGGAGAAGCGGATAGGATTTATCAATACCTTTTTTGAAATGGCTGGGATTGGTTCAGACAGAAGAAATATATATCTATTAGAGAATTCAGATATGAGAACAAATAATAACTTGCCAATTCAAGTATTGATTCGCTTTTTTTATCGAAGTTGACCTTTGTTTTTATATTTTTGCGTTTATTTATTTTGTTAAAACTTGTAATATGTACCGTACGCATAATTGTGGTGAGTTAAGAATATCTGATATTGGCAAACAAGTTAGACTAAGTGGCTGGGTTCAGGCAAACAGAGATTTTGGTGCGATGACATTTATGGATCTTAGAGATCGCTATGGGATCACACAATTGGTTTTTTCATTAGAAGAGGACAAACAACTTTGTGAATCGGCAAGAAAACTAGGAAGGGAATTTGTCATAATGATTGATGGGAAAGTAAGGGAAAGAACGAATAAAAATCTAAACAGAGATACGGGTGAAATAGAAATTCAGGTTTCAGGCTTACAGATTTTGAATGCTTCAAAGGTTCCTCCTTTCACCATTGAAGATGATACAGATGGAGGTGACGATATACGAATGAAATACAGATATCTTGATTTAAGAAGAAATCTGGTTCAAAAAAATATTCTTTTCCGATCAAAATTATCTCTTGAAACGAGAAAATATTTAGCAGATCTAAATTTTGCTGAAATTGAGACGCCTTTTCTTATTAAATCTACGCCAGAGGGTGCGCGTGACTTTGTTGTTCCAAGTAGAATGAACGCGGGTCAATTTTATGCCTTACCCCAATCTCCCCAGACTTTCAAACAGATTCTAATGGTGGCTGGGTATGACCGCTATTTTCAGATTGTTAAATGCTTCAGAGATGAAGATCTCAGAGCAGACAGGCAACCCGAGTTCACTCAAATTGACTGTGAAATGGCTTTTGTAACCCAGGAAGAGGTACTAAATACTTTTGAGGGTTTAACCAGACATTTATTCAGACATACCCTTGGATTAGAATTGGGCGATTTCCCCCGAATGAAATATGACGATGCCATGCGTCTTTATGGTTCTGATAAGCCAGATCTTCGATTTGATATGGCATTTGTAGAATTAAATGAAGTGGTAAAAAATAAAGGATTCAGTATTTTTGACGAGGCTGAATTAATCATTGGTATCAGAGTTCCTGGAAAAGCTGATATGACCAGAAAGCAAACGGATGAGCTGACCGACTGGGTGAAACGTCCTCAAATTGGAGCTAAAGGTTTGGTTACGGTAAGGTATAATCAGGATGGTATTAAATCTTCAGTTGATAAATTTTATGACCAGGAAGCTTTAAAGCAATGGATGGACTTATTTGGTGCTACCCAGGGTGACTTGATACTCATTCTTTCAGGTGAAACAGATAAAGTAAGAAAACAATTGGGCGAGCTTCGTTTAGAAATGGGCCGTCGTTTAGATTTAATGAAAAAGGGAGAATTTAAACCCCTTTGGGTGCTCGATTTTCCATTGTTAGAATGGGATGACGACACTCAGCGTTTTTATGCCATGCATCATCCTTTTACATCGCCAAAGAAAGAGCAGATTGAAGCAATGGCAAGTGATGACAGAGAAATTCTTAAAAATCTACGTGCTGATGCCTATGATTTAGTTATCAATGGGGTTGAGATAGGAGGAGGTTCTATTCGGATTCACGATAGAGCGCTGCAAGCCAAAAATTTCAAGCTACTTGGCTTTACACCTGAAGAAGCAGAAAGTCAATTTGGATTTTTACTGGGTGCTTTTGAATATGGAGCTCCACCACATGGTGGAATTGCATTTGGTTTTGACAGGCTTTGTGCGGTATTAAACGGGCAAAACTCTATTAGAGATTTTATCGCTTTTCCTAAAAACAATCAAGGCAGAGACATGATGATTGACGCACCTTCTGAGATCGCCTCTCTTCAATTAGATGAATTATCGTTGCAATTAAATATAAAAGCTTAACTTTTAAGAAAAAATAAACTTAGGCTTGTTGTTCGAATAAGGTAAGGGAGATAACAAGCCTGAGTTTTAAAGTACTAATTCTTTCGCTGCCTTCATGGGCAACCCTACGCACTTTTTTTCCATGTAGGTGAGCATTTTTTCAATCAGTTCTTTCGTTGGTTCATCGAGTCCAGCGAGATCTTTTTTAAAAACCTCGGTCATTGCTTTTTCTTTAATTGCCTTTATTTCATCAGGAATTGTACTGAAAGCCTTTTCAATTTTTCTTTGTTTGAAAAGCCGGCTAAATTTTTCAGCATTCGATGAAATGATATCAGATGCTTTCGTTACCTCGGCCTCTCTAAAGGCCATATTTTCGCTTGCAATATGGCGCAATGATTCAACTTCGATATAATGAACTTGTTTCAGTGAAGCTACCTCTGCTGCAATATTATTAGGAACGGCTAAATCAATGATTACTTTTGGTGTTTTCTCGTTTTGAATCAGGGAAGTAAATAAGTTCAAATCTATAAGGGGGGCCGGCGAAGAGGTGCAAGCGATTAATGCATCGAATCCTTGTGTATAATTTTCCAAATCATTCAGGAGGGAAGCTTTGCCATTTCGAAAGAGTTTTGCAATTGCTTCGGCTTTTTGCCATGTTCTGTTAAAAACATGAACATGGGTAAAGGAGTTACTTTGAAGTATTTTAGCGACAATATTGTTAGTCTGACCTGCACCTATCAATAAGATACGAGCATCTGGACGAAGAGAGTATCTTAATAATTTTAAAACCGCCAGTGAAGCTACAGAAACTGGCTTTTCTCCTATTCGCGTATGAGAGAAAACCTCTTTAGAGGTCAGTACAGCCTGATCCATTAATAAACGCATGGCGTCACCACATAAAGCTTTGTTTTTGGCAAATTCATACGCGTCTCTTAATTGAGAAAGAATCTGTCTTTCACCAACAACAAGTGAATCAATAGAGGAAGCCACATTAAACAAATGATTCACTGCATCGATACCTTGAAAAATTTTAATATTTTCTTTTAAAATTTGATTATCGGAATCAGTTAGATGAGGAAGAAAATGATTATAGAATGTAATTACACTATTTTGATCTAAACTATTTTCACAATAGAGTAGGAACATAACCCTATTGCAAGTGGATAAATAAAATAATTCTTGAATGTTGAAATTTTGTTTTGCCTTAAAAAGTAAATCAACGACTTTTTCTTCAAATTCAGGCAATACAAATTTACCTAAATCTTTGAGACTGGTATGGTGATGAGAAAGCGTTATTATTTTATAATTTGACAGCATATAACTCAAAATTATAGACAAAAGTAACCATTGGCAGAGTGAGAACTGTCATAAAATTGTAACAAGTGCGACTTCGGTGTAATTTGGAATATTTCTAAAGATCAAGAAGCAGTGGAAGAATTTGCGATAAAATAGTCAATGGCCAGGGAGTAACCTGTTAAACCAAGACCAATAATTATCCCTTTTGAAACGGGCGAAATAGTTGAATGATGTCTAAATGATTCTCTGGCATGAACATTTGAAATATGTACTTCAATAACGGGTGCTGGTATAGCTGCTATGGCATCTCTGATAGCAACAGAAGTATGGGTAAAAGCGCCGGCATTGAGAATAATACCGTTGTAATCAAATCCAATGGCATGTAATTTATCAATGATTTCTCCTTCATGATTGCTTTGAAAGTAGGATAAAGAAAGGGTTGGATATTTAGTAACGAGGGAAGAGAAATAATCTTCAAAGGACTGATTACCATAAACGGAGGGTTCTCTTTTACCAAGTAGATTTAAATTAGGGCCATTAATAATGATAAGATGCATAAAAATGGGACGATTAATTTGCTAAATCAGAAAGGAATTTGATTCTAAAAATGCGTATTTCCTCTTCCGTTATATCTTCCTCTTGTAGTGCCTTAATTGCTGGTTGCAGTGAATCGGTATCCGCCTCCATAAAATAGTCGTAAATTTCTTCTCTTGCCCCTTCATCAATAGCCTCTTCGATATAGTAATCAATATTTAATTTGGTACCAGATTCTACAATCGCCTCCATTTCTGAGAGGAGTTCATCTAAAGAAAGCTGATTAGATTTGGCCAGATCATCGAGTGGCATTTTCCTATCAATTCCTTGAATAATCTGGACTTTTACTTTTGATTTATTTGCAACCTGTCTGATAAGAATATCATCGGGTCTTTCCACCTCATTTTCTTCTACATAGGAAGCAATGAGTTGAATAAATGGTTTTCCGTAACGAATTGCTTTTCCTCGGCTAACTCCAGCTATCAGGGTCATATCATCGAGCGAAATGGGATATTGAGTAGCCATATCTTCCAGGGAAGCTTCCTGAAAAATGACAAAAGGAGGCATTGAAAGACGTTTGGCTTCCTTTTTTCGCAAATCCTTTAGAAGATTAAACAATGTAGTATCGAGGGCGGCATGTTTTGACGATTCCTCCACAAATTCTGCAGAGAGAGCTACGAAGTCCTGATTGATTGGAATATGCAGAGATTGAGGATTCTGAATGAATTTTTTCCCTTTATCGGTTATTTTTAGGAGGCCATAGCTTTCAATATCCTTGTAAAGAAATTCATTGAGGAGTGCATGACGAAAGACAGAAAACCAAAAATTAGCATCTTGGTTTTTGCCATAAGCAAAACGTTCCAGCTTATTGAAATTAAAATCTCTGTTTTCTTTATTATCGGTACCGATGATAAACTCCACAAGAATCTTTATACCAAAATTTTGTTTCAGATCTAAGACAGCTTGCAAAGCCACTTTCATTTCTTCTTTTATTTCCTTTTTTTCCTTGGGAAATTTACAATTATCGCACATATTTGTGCATTTTGTATCATCAAATTCTTCCCCAAAATAGTGGAGTAAGAACTTTCGTCGACATGCACTTGATTCAGAATAGGCCATAATTTCCTGCATAAGCTGCATGCCCATTTCTCTTTCAGCCACAGGTTTGTCGCGTAAAAACTTTTCCAGACGCAAAATATCCCTGTAAGAAAAAAAGGCAATACACTTACCTTCAAGTCCATCTCGACCTCCACGACCTGTTTCCTGATAGTAATTTTCTATACTTTTAGGAATATCATAATGAATGACTAATCTAACATCGGGTTTGTCAATACCCATTCCGAAAGCAATGGTTGCTACAATTATATCAATTTCCTCCATGAGGAAATTATCTTGTGTTTTACTTCTGACTTTTGGATCGAGACCAGCATGATAGGGAGCGGCTTTTATCTCATTAACCAAAAGCGTTTTCGCTATTTCTTCTGCAGCCCGACGACTTTGAACATAAACGATACCGGATTGACCAGGATGTGCTTTAATTATCTGTACAATATGTTTAATTGTTTGTTCTGGCTGAAGTTTTGGTCTGACCTCATAATAAAGATTTGTTCTATTGAAGGAGGCAATATAAATATTTTCACCGCGCATGTCCAGATTTTTCACAATATCGGACTGAACTTTAGGTGTAGCGGTTGCTGTCAAAGCCACAAGAGGAACTTCCTTGCGAATAGCATCGAGCATTGCTTTGATTCTTCTGTATTCTGGTCTGAAATCGTGTCCCCATTCAGAAATACAATGCGCCTCATCAACGGCGACGAAAGAGACATTTACAGATTGAAAGAACTCTATATTTTCGTCTTTAGTCAGGGTTTCAGGAGCAATAAAAAGCATTTTTGTTTTACCATCTGCGATATCCTGTTTAACCTGTTTCATTTGTAATTTGCTCAGAGAAGAATTCAAAAAATGAGCAATTTCATCGGTTGAACTATGTCCCCGAATAGAGTCAACCTGATTTTTCATAAGAGCAATGAGAGGAGAAATAATGATTGCAGTACCTTCAAGCATTAAAGCGGGGAGTTGATAACAAAGTGATTTTCCGCCTCCGGTAGGCAGGATCACAAAAGTATCTCTGCCCATAAGTACACTTTGGATAATTTCTTCTTGATTACCTTTAAAACGATCGAATCCAAAAAATTTTTGAAGGGAAAAATATAGATCTTCTTTTGCAAAAACCATGTTTTCGATACTATTGAGAGGAGTCATTAAATATGAGTTGATGTTGACTTTTTCTAAAATTAATCATTTTTCAGATAAAAATCACGTAAAAAAATTATTTGGTTCAAATTATTAAAATGAAAATTAAAGATAAATGTTTAGAAAGGTTGGTTTATAAATACTTAACATCTTCTGTAATTGATTTAATTTCTTGTTCCTTATGAAGTGGGTGAATAAGAAGAATATCTCCTTCATCTATAATCATAAAATCATGTAAATCTTTAACTACAAGAATTTTATTTTCAGGTTTTCTAATCAGACAGCCTGATGTATTATACAACAAGCTTTTTTCATCTGCATTAACATTTCCATGTTCGTTTTTAGTTGACTCAGCATAAAGAGAAGCCCAAGTGCCCAGGTCGGACCATCCCCAGTTACCTGGCAGCGTATATACATTTTCAGCTTTTTCCATGATAGCGTAATCAACAGATATAGAGGGTGTTTTAGGATATTCTCTTTTAATAAAATCGTCTTCCGCTGCTGTATTGTATGTAGAAATTCCCGCACTTAACAGGGCGTAAATTTCTGAGGCGTGCTTTTTAAAAGCATCGAGTAAAGTTTTTGTTCTCCATATAAAAATGCCAGCATTCCAAAGATAATCACCGCTTTCCAGGTAGGACTTTGCTGTCTCCAAAGGGGGCTTTTCAGCAAATCGAATCACTTTATAAACACTTCCAGAAACGGGGGTTTGAAGTTTTTGGATGTAACCATATCCAGTATCTGGTCTGACAGGTTGAATACCTAAGGTTACCAAAGCATCATTCGCAGCACTAAAAGACAAGGCTTCATTCACTGTTTGAATAAAGGCGAATTCTTGTAAAATGAGGTGATCGGAAGGTGCTACAATTAAATTAGCATTTTCGTTTAAAGCATGTATTTTAAATGCGGTATAGGCCACGCAAGGAGCTGTATTATTCCGACCAGGTTCACCAATAATCTGAGAAGCATGTATTTGAGGTAATTGTTCCTGAACCAAAGGCACATATTGTTCATTGGTAACAATATAAATCTGATTTTCTGGACAAATAAGTTTGAATCTGTCAAAAGTTAGTTGTAATAACGACTTTCCACAATGTGTGATATCAAGAAATTGTTTAGGACGATCTTCTCTGCTTGCCGGCCAAAATCTGCTGCCGATTCCACCAGCCAATATGGCAACGAAAGTATTTTTATTTAGTTCCATTTATTAAATTTTCGCGAATATACTTAATTACCTGCAGAAAACGACAGGCTTTTGAACATAAAAGGCTATAAACGGAGCCTAATATCAGTAAAAAGCCAATATTTTTTTGTAATTTTCACCCTTTAGATAATTACTATTAACACTATGCAAGTTAAAGTTACAGCATTTATTATTATACTATTCTTTAGTTTGTCTTCCTTCACACCTGAGGCTGACCCGATTCCCTATGATGAAGAGGGGATTATTTCCCGTTTATCAACCATGAGTAATGAGGTAATTAAAGCAAGGTATGATGTGGCTGTAAAGAGTTATCTAAAAACATATACAGTAAGAGGCAGACGCAGTGCCGAAAGAATGTTAGGCAAGCAGCTTCTATATTTTCCAATGTTTGAAGATTATCTGGAGGAAGCAGGGTTGCCCAAGGAATTAAAATATTTGGCTGTGGTGGAATCTGCTCTTGAACCCAGAGCCCTTTCTCATGCTGGTGCTGTTGGGCTTTGGCAATTTATGGCACCAACGGGCCGATTTTATGGTTTACGGGTCGACAGCTATGTAGATGAGAGGTGTGATCCAAGAGCGTCAACTAAAGCTGCTGTAAAATATTTGAAAGATTTATACAATCAGTTTGGATCTTGGGAATTGGCTATAGCAGCTTACAATAGTGGAAGTGGACGAGTCATAAGAGCTGTTAAAAGAGGAAGAAGTACTGATTTTTGGGAAATAAGGCACCATTTGCCTAAGGAAACATCAAATTATGTTCCTGGTTATATTGCTGCAAATTATCTGTCTACTTTCGCTGAGGTGCATGGACTTGAACCTGAATTACCCCCTTTAGATTTGCAACTGACTCAACAATTTAAAATTTATAGTGGTATAAGCTTTGAAACGATTGCAAAATTAACAGGTTTATCTCTTGAAACGATTGAGATTCTAAATCCTTCTTACAGAAAAAATGTAATACCCGCCTCAGAAAATGGATTTGATCTTTTTCTTCCTAAAAGGGTTGGAAGTATAGTGAATAAGTGGCTAAATTCTCAAGTGCCTGATGCTGATAAAATGGCTGCGATTGCTTCTAATCCAATTTTAATGGAAATTCCCAAAGAAACAATGAATGCTGCTTACAGCAAAACAATTTATTATACTCATTATGGCGAAACGCTCGAAGATTTATCGACAATATTTAAATGTGAAATCGCACAGTTAAAAGCATGGAATAAACTAAAAAGTTCAAAGCTTGATTATTGTCAGCCAATTTTGGTATATCATACAAATGATATGGTTATAGATCAAGATAGAACCGGAGGGCCAATAGTAAAAGAATTGTCCAACTTGGATGTACCCATACAATTAGGTGAGTCAAATCTTTCATTTAGATTTTCTAATGAAGAGGCTAAAATCAGAGAAGAAGAGTTTATCCTCTATAAAATCCAAAAACCCCAGTCCTTGTTTGAAATTGCTATGAAAATTGAAGGTGTAACTTTCTCAGATTTATTATTGTGGAATGGATTTGAAAGAAATCTTATTTTGCGACCTGGAAGGGTTATAAAAGTCAAAAAAACAGAATAAAAAAATTACACAATAAAGAAAGCTTTATTGTGTAATTAGGGGAATAATTAAAATAACAGCTTTTAAGCTATATATTTAAAAAAGGCAGTTAAAAGATTACTTATTCTCTTCTAAACGCGCGCGCTCTGCTTCTTTGGTGCCCTCTTTTAATTCAGTTTCCAATGTTGAGCGAGCAGAATTAAATTCACGTATACCCTTTCCAATGCCACGCATCAACTCAGGAATTTTCTTGCCACCGAAAAGAAGAAGTACGGCACCAAAAATGAGAACTACTTCCCAAGGACCTTGACCGAAAATAAAAAGATGAAGATTCATTATTTTAGTTTTAGAGATTCAAATGTACGAATTAAAATATTAAAGTGCAATAATAAAACAAGGTTATTTGTCAACAAATGAATGTCTGAAATTATTTATCTGTGATTCTACTTTTTCACAAATTTCATTTGCATTCAGTTGATTCGCTGAAAATCCTGGTAAAACGGTCCAGCTTAATTTTTGGAATGATTTCAATGGGAAAAGACCTTTTGGATTCATGGTAGCATTGCCATTAATAGCAATAGGAACAATCCATGAATCTGGTATTTTTTTAATCAGGGCAGCAATTCCACCTGTCATAAAGGGCAATAAATTTTCTGTTCTGGATCTGGTGCCTTCGGGAAAAATAAGTACAGCTTGTTTTTTTTCAACAACTTGTTCTGCCATTCTGATAATCTCCTTGATTGCCTGTTTTCCATCTTTTCTATCAATTAAAGCAGCACCACTTTTCTGGAGATTGTAGGAAATGCTGGGAATACCTTTTCCTAAGGAAAGTTTAGAAACAAAAACAGGCTTATATTTTCTAAGAAACCAAATCAAAGATGGGATATCATGCATACTTTGGTGATTGGCTACGAAAATGATCCTTTTATCTTTTGGTGGATATTGAATAAAAGAAAAGGATAATCTGGAAAAAATAAAGTAAAGAGTTCCAACTAAAAAGAAATTTAGCACCTCCACTACTTTCCTTTGCGCTTTTTCCCCAATAGTTTGATAGGCAATCCATTGTATGGGTTGAAAAATGACTAAAAGAAGAAAAAAAGAACTCATGCAAATTGCACTTAAAATGAAATCAATTGTTTTTCTCATTTTTACCGTAAAATTTTAAGTATAAATGGTGCGAAATTATTAATTACTTATAAAAGTTGTACATTTGTACAAATCAAAATTCAAAAAACACCAATACCTTATTTCATGCAACTATCTCCTAATCGCATCGAAGTGATGCAATTCCTGGCTAAGAATATGGATGATATCATTGATTCCTATCTTACTCCTGTTGATAAGATTTGGCAACCTACTGATTTTTTGCCAGACTCAAGTAGTGAAAACTTTTTTGAAGATCTAAAATATTTAAGGGAAACTGCGAAAGAATTACCGTATGATTACCTCGTTGTCTTAATTGGTGATTGCATAACCGAAGAAGCTCTTCCTACTTATGAATCATGGTTAATGAGTGTAGATGGGGTGAATCAGGGAGATAAAGAAGGTTGGAGTCGCTGGATAAGAGCATGGACGGCAGAAGAAAACAGACATGGTGATTTACTTAATAAATACCTTTATTTATCTGGCAGGATTAATATGAGAGCGATGGAAGTTTCCACGCAGTATTTGATTCAAGACGGTTTTGACATAGGCACAGGAACAGATCCATACCGTAATTTCATCTATACCTCTTTTCAGGAACTTGCTACCAATGTTTCACACAGAAGAACAGCTACCTTGGCAAAAGAATATGGTAATAAATTGCTTTCAAAGATGTGTGGTGTTATCGCTGCAGATGAATTAAGACATGCCAGGGCTTACAAATCATTCGTTTCCAGAATTCTGGAAGTGGATCCCTCTGAAATGTTGGTTGCCTTAGAGGATATGATGAAGAAAAAAATTGTTATGCCCGCCCTGTTTTTACGGGAAACAGGTATTAAAATTGGAGAGACATTTAGTCATTTCTCTGACGCCGCACAAAGAATTGGTGTTTATACAACGCAAGATTACATTGATATTATGGAGGGATTACTTGAGGAGTGGAAAATCGGTGATGTGACAAATCTGAATGCCTCTGGTGAAAAAGCCAGAGATTATGTTATGGCTTTACCTGCAAGGTTGAAGAGAATATCTGAAAGAATAAAAGTTCCTCATTTACCTTATGAATTTAGTTGGATTGGGGTAAAAGGCTAAAAAATAAAAGCCCGGAAATTTTTCCGGGCTTTTTAATCAACTATGGTACAATTATAAAAAAAACACTATAAAATATTTTAGTTGCCTCTATTCCATGGCATACCAGGAGGTCTCATATCGTTATTTTGCTGATTGTTTGTAGGCGTTGCTATGGCACTAAGCCTGTAGTTAAAACGTAGCATAAAATATTGTTGTAACACGATAGTTTGAGCATCTTCAATGTAAAGCTCCGTTACATTTCTTTGAATGCTTACATTTTGCTTGAGCAAATCAAATACTACAAGGGATAATTCACCTTTGTTCTGTTTTAAGAACTTTTTACCAATACTGCCATTCCATAACCAATAGTTTTGGTTGAAGCCAGCACCTAGGCCACTAAAGGACTGATTAATGATAGAACTTCTGAATGTCCAGTTACCTGGAAGAATTAAATTAACACGGCCTTCGAATTGTTGATTCAAGAATATACTGTTTAAAGAACTATTTAAGGAGCTAATAGCCTGATTCCAGTTCGTCCTGGACGAAAGAGTAAAATCAATCTTCTCTGAAATATTTGAAGTTACAGATAGTCCAAATCCCAGTGTTGTAGTTTCAGAGGTATTCATTTGTTTATTTACCATACCAGGTTGTTCCTGATAACTTGCATTTAAGCTAAAATTAGCATTGGAACGAATCATTTTTAAGGGAAAACCATAGGTTGCAAAAGAACGAATATTCCAATTGCCATTTAAATTGACAGGGATAACAAGCTGACCACCTCTCGGGAATAAAACACCGCCATTCAGATAACTATCTTCCGTTGCAATAAGGGTACTATTTGTAATTTGATTGCGATTAATGGTTCCACTTACATAGGTGAATAAAACCGTTGATTTTGCTGGATTGGTGGCAGAGTAACGAAGACTTAAATTATACCCCGTGCTTTGTAAAAGATCTGGATTTCCAGTTCTTAAACGCAATGGGGAACTATTATCAACCACTTCTTGTAATTGACTAATAGAGGGTGCATTGGTATAGGCACGACCAAAAAACCGAATGCTTTTTTGCTTTGTAAAATCATATTTAAAATAAGCAAATGGCAGAATATTAAAATAATTTCTTTGAATATTTGCCTGCAAAGGGTAAGTTTGAGAGGCATCTTGATTTACCCATTGTGCATTTGTATTGAAATTGAACTGCATTTTCTCATTTCCACCACGAACGCCTAAACCAGCACGCTGGGTTAAAAATTCACTTCCGAGTACATTTGACAAGGCGGTATTTAAATCGGAATAAACTCCGGAGACTGGATCCAGATTAAAATTCTTTTTATCAGAATCATCTATTTGTCTGGATATGTTATAGGAAAATTGTAAGCCAGATTTTTTGCTTATTGGTTCATTATAGTTTAAGTTTGCGCTTAAGGTAGAACCTTTAGCTAAAAGTCGGTTTTCCTGGTCAATAGTGTCAGAGCGTAAAAACGTTCCAAAGCTATTATTTAAAGCATATAAGTAGCTTTCTCCATCTTGGTTTCTTATGGAATTATTTATCTCTGCAGAAAAAGAGCGTCCAGCTTTTTCAAAACGGTGACGCCATAAAATCTGATTTGAAAAATTTAAAGCACCTAGTAAAGTAGAAAAATCGGTTTTACTATTGTTCAATTTTAATAACTGGGTATTATTTTCTGCTGTAATCAACTGAACTCCATCAGCATCCTGCATAGACATGCGAGGTTGAATAATTAATGAATTATTTTTGTTTATATCGTACTCAAACCTTACGTTTAATCTATGATTCACATTTCCAGATGTGGCTTCATTATGTTCTTCGTAAAACTGTGAAAAATCACTTCTGCTATTTATCAGTTCTCTGTTGAGATTCTGTTCTGAAATAATATTGCCTTGATTATAGAAATAACTTCCAGCAATTTTTAATTTTTTTCCCCACGTATCTGAGTAGTTCAAACCAAACGCATTTGTTTTAGCAATTCCTTGTTTTTGATCAACGACGAAGTCATTATTTCCTCCGCCCCAGCCTCCGCCGCCACCGCCCCAGCTTCCTCCTCCTGAACCACGTCCGCCACCTTGGCTTACACCTGAAAGGTCTTCACTTGAAAAGTTCTGTTCATTGATATTGTTGAATTGACCTAAAAGTGTTAATCGGACATCGTCTTTAAATTTATTTACGGCTCCACCAGCTTGATATCTTTCATCTGTGCCATAGCCGCCAAACAAACGACCGAAAGTTCCATTTCTTTTATCTTGTCTAGTTATTATATTGATGGCTTTGCTGGTTTGTCCACTATTAAAACCAGAGAAGGCATCTTGATCGCTTTGTTTATCAAAAATCTGGATTTTATCAATCACTTCAGCTGGAAGATTTTTAAGTGCAGCTGCAGGATCATTACCGAAGAAAGGTTTACCATCAACCAGAATCTCTTTAACATCTTCCCCCTGGGCCTGAATTCTTCCATTTTCCATGACTATTCCGGGAACTTTCCTTGTCAAATCTTCTGCAGATGCATCTGGATTTGTCTTAAAGGAACTGGCATTAAACTGTAAAGTATCGTCTTTACTTGTTGCTTGTGCCGCTTGCCCAACTACTTGAACTTGTCCAAGTTCGTAGGCAGATTCTACCAGCTTTATTTCACCCAAATCAAGACCACGTCTGGTAATTTGAAGTAGTTTCTGGAAATCAGTGAAACCAAGATAACTAATCTTTAGATTATAATCTCCTGGTTTTAAGTTAGTTATGATAAATTTACCTTTGTCGTCAGTGAGGTTGTCTAATTCTACACCTCCTATTGTTGGGATTAGAATAACATGTGCACCTGGAAGTGATGATCCATCACCGTTGGATAATACAGTACCGGTCAAGGTAACATTCTGAGCCATTAAAGAGGTCAGTGAAAATGTAAAAAACAATAAAAAATTGTACTTAAGCATCAGATAAATTTTTTTGATAGTAGCTAAAGGTCTTTTTTTAACCCGGTAGCAAATTAAAAGGTAAAAAAGTGCTAATAAAAATATTTTCAATGAATAGCCTTTTTTTATCAACCAATCTAAATAGTGCAAATTTTAGTTTTATTGATAATAAATGGGGTTTTATTGAATAAATATTTAAAAAGAATAGACTTATCTTAAATTTGTTCAAATAAAAGTTTAAAAAAATGCCCCGTTTCCAAATATTATTATTTCATGGATTGCTTTGGTTAGGAATTTTACTTACACAAACTTTTCTAATTGGAGGTGGTGAAAATATATTGGAAACAATTCCAAAATCAGGCATCATTGTTCTTGGACAGATGTTATTGGTTTATTCCAATACACAATGGTTGTTTCCTGCCTTTTATTTAAAGAAAAAACATGCGTTATATTTTATTCTGGGACTACTACTTATACTTGCTGTAAGTTATGGTGTACAAGAATTAATTGAATATTTTTATCCTAGAGGTAGATTTAGATCTTTAAGAAAAATAAGTACACTTACCAAATCATGGTACTTTCTTGGGAGAAGTTTCCCCTTGTTTATGGCATTCCTCTTAAGCACCTTATTACAGGTTACCCGTTTATTTGCAATTAAGGAAAAGGAATCCGTACAATTACGATCTGAAAAACTTGAAACGGAACTAAAATTTTTACGAAGTCAGACAAATCCTCATTTTCTTTTTAATGCATTAAATAACATTTATACCTTGACACTGATAAAATCGGATAAGGCACCTGATTATTTACTGGTACTCTCTGATATGTTGAGGTATATGTTATATGAATGCAATGCACCTAGAGTAAGGCTTGAAAAAGAAATCGGTTATATCAGGCATTTTATATCTTTAAATTTATTGAAAGATAGCAGGGGATTAAATGTTAACTTCGAATGTGGTGAAATTCCTGAACATTTAGAAATTGCACCTATGCTTTTAATTCCCTTGGTGGAAAATGCATTTAAACACAGCAAATTTGAAGATAAAGCGAATGGCTGGATAAACATTAATTTAAAGGTTTCGGGAGAATCTTTACATCTTTACGTTCAAAATAGCTTGCCTGGAAAAGCACATTCAACGGATCACACAGGTGGAATTGGTTTAGCAAATGTAAGACGTCAGCTGGAATTAATCTACCCGGATCAATTTCAATTGACCATTGATGAGCAAGATCATGTCTTTTCAGTTGATTTAATTATTGAAAAATTATAACATGATGAATTTGCGTTGTCTTATTGTCGATGATGAGGAGTTGGGTCGGATGCTGATTGAAAATTATGTTCAACGTTTAGGACTAACTATAGTTGCTCAGTGCAGAAATCCACTTGAGGCAATGCAAATTTTGCAAACTAAAGAAATTGATCTTATTTTTTTAGACATTCAGATGCCTGAAATGAGTGGGTTACAATTTATTAAATCTTTAACATATAAGCCATTAATTATTTTAACAACGGCCTATCCTGAACATGCTTTGGAGAGTTATTCTTTGGATGTCGTAGATTATTTATTGAAACCCATTCGTTTTGAGCGGTTTACTTTAGCCGTAAATAAGGCCCTTGAACGGTTTAGGTACAGAAATGAAGGAACATATGAAAATGAAGGTGTTGAAAAAGGTATTCTTTTAGTTAAATCAGAGCACAGAATCCATAGATTAAAGCTTTCGGAAATTTTATACATTCAAAGTTTAAGTGAATATGTTTCTTTTCATTTAAATGGAAGTCGCATTTTATCACTGGGTGCCCTAAAGTCATTAGAAAATGAATTACCATCTTCTCAATTCATACGTGTTCACAAATCCTATATTGTGGCTATTGATAAGATTGATTTTTTAGATGGCAACACCATTCAGGTTGGGAAAGAAAAAATTCCAGTAGGGCCCAGTTATAAGGAACAATTATTGAGTCATTTTAATAAATGAAATTAGAAACTTCCAGAAATAACTTTAGGAATAAATTTTAAAAAATAATCCCAGTCTAAAACGTTTACTTCGTGTTTTCCTTTTCTGATGTAATAGTTTACATGATTTCCAACGAGGATCTCCGTTTCGGGCATATTTTCTTCAGAAATTCCTTTTTTTCCATAAAGCTGATAAGCAATCCCAGCTTCTTTAGCTGAAAGAAATTCTCCTTTTGGGTCGGCCCATTTGTCGTCCAGCGCGCTACTTACGAATAGCGGTCTGGGAGCAATTAAACTAAGCAAAATATGTTGGTCCATGGGTAAGGTAGATTCCTTTCCTGCATATTGTGCAAAATTAGGTAAAAACCAATGAGGAAATCGATTGGTTATGGGTTCTATACCTTCTCCAAAATTCCTTCTAAGGAGGGCTGCACCTCCTTCACCAGACTGTATAGCGATTACAGCGTCGAAACGATTATCGTTGGCAGCGGCCCAAAGACTTGCTTTTCCCATTCTAGAATGGCCATGAAGAATCATTTTTGCATCCTTTAGCTCTGGAAGGGTTTTCATTACATCTAACATTTTACTTAATCCCCAGGCCCATGCACTCATGGCTGTCCAGTCTTCAGCTTTAAGATTTAAATCATCGGCAAGAACAGTACGCACGCCTTTTTTATAACCATCAGGAAAATCTTCTTCAAAATCGGCACAGGCCACTGAAAAGGTAGCATAACCTGATTGGATAACTTTTTCTATTTGCCAGGTTTCTTTTTGTATTCCAGTTGCCTTATCGGTTGCGAAATGATTATTAAAAAAGGGGGCTTCATTGCAAATAACGTATTTGGGAGAAACTGGTATTTCTGCATCCTCAAATACAGTATTTATACCGCAAAAATTAAGTCCCAGTAAGGCAACTTTGACAGGTTTTCCAAGGGGAATAAAACCTAGGAGGTGAACTTTTACTTTATTTGCCAGAGAAATTTCCCAGACATTCATTTCTGCAATACCATTAAGGACCGTTTTTTGAACCACTAGTTTGGAAGTAACGCTTACTTTATTTGATGGAAAGGTTCCATACATTTTTGAGGCATAAACTTGGAGCCATTTACCTTTAGCTTCTTCCCATTGCGTTACATTGGTTATTTTTTTACCAATAATATCGCCTAAATCTGGTAGGCTAAAAGGTTGGACCTTGGTTTCATCATAATTAGGTACGAAAGTACTTTGAGCAGTTGCTTCTGTAATCATAAAAAGTAATAATATAAAGGATATTTTAGCCACGGCAAGTGTTTTTTTCAAGATTAAGTTATATATTGAAACAAGCTACTAAAAAATTCCGTTTACTAAAAGCAAACATTCGTAAAAAGTGGCTTTTAAAAGCTATATTCGCACGTTTAAGTAAATTAATTTGAATGAAAAAGAAAGGTCTTCTAATTATATCTCTTTTTGCAGGTATTTTATTAATTGCTTCATTTTTACCGAAGCCTCAGCAATCTGAGGGCAAAGAGGCTGTTTTAGTAAAAACAGTCCTTAATTATATTGAGCAATTACACTTTCGCCCCAAATCGTTAGACGATAAATTATCAGAACAATTATTCAATTATTATATTGAGAGTATTGATGGAGGAAAACGATTCTTAACCAAAGAAGATCTTGCCTTATTGGAAATTCATCGGTTTGGTCTGGATAATCAGGCAATGGAAGGAAGTTTTACCTTTTTTGATTTATCCATCGATTTACTAGATAAATCTCTAAGAAAGACACAAGGTTTTTACAGGGAATTACTTTCAAAGCCATTTAATTTAAATGGGGATGCAACTTTTGAGACCGATAGTGATAAAAGACCTTTTCCTTCAAATGATAATGAACTAAAAGAAGTCTGGAGAAAACTGCTGGTTTATGAAATTATTTCCAGGGTAAATGAGAAATTGGAAATTCAAGGAAAGGGAAGTGCGGAGATAAAAGCAAAAAGCACAGAAGAATTAGAAAAGGAGGCCAGAGAAGCAGTTTTAAAGTTATATGATGAATGGTATGAAAGGCTTTTTAAAACAAAAAGGTCTGATAGGTTAAGTATATACATTAATAGTCTAACCCATTTATATGATCCACACTCTGATTATTTTGAGCCTATAGAGAAACAAAATTTTGATATCAGGTTTACAGGAAAATTAGAAGGGATTGGTGCAACACTGCAAACAGTAGGTGATTATACTAAAGTTGCAACTATTGTAGTTGGGGGTCCTGCCTGGAAGACAAAGGAAATTTTTGAAAATGATATTATCCTAAAGGTAGCTCAGGAAGGAGCGGAATTTAAAGATATTTCTGGCATGGTTATTAATGATGTCGTGCAGCAAATTAGAGGAAAAAAAGGAACTAAAGTTAAACTACTCGTTAAAAAAGTAGATGGAACAATTAAAGAAATTGAAATTGTCAGGGATATCATTGAGTTGGAAGAAGGTTTTGCCAAATCACTGCTGCTAAAAAATGATCAGTCGCCAAATGAGAAATTTGGTTATATCTACTTGCCAAGATTTTATGCTGATTTTGAAGACCCAAAAGGTCGCTTTTGTGCTCCTGATGTAGAGAAGGAAATTGAAAAATTAAAAGCAGAGAATGTAAATGGTATCATACTGGATCTTAGAAATAATGGAGGTGGATCTTTAAGCGACGTTGTAAAAATGACCGGTTTCTTTATTCCATCTGGTCCTGTGGTTCAGGTAAAATCTAAAGAAAGTAAAGCAGACGTACTAAGAGATCCTGATTCAAGAACACAGTATGATGGTGCGCTAATCGTTATGGTAAATAATATGAGCGCATCAGCTTCTGAAATTATCGCGGCAGCCCTACAAGATTATGGAAGAGCTATTATAGTAGGAACAAAATCAACTTACGGGAAAGGCACTGTTCAACGTTTTTTCGATTTAGATATGGGTTTAAGAGGTTATGAAGTTTTCAAACCTCTGGGTGAGGTAAAAATTACAACCCAAAAATTTTATAGAATTAATGGGGGTTCTACTCAATTAAAAGGAGTGACTCCGGATATTATTCTACCTGACCAATATCATTACCTTGAAATTGGGGAAAGAGAAGAGGATTATGCGATGGAATGGACAGAGATTGCTCCCGTTGGCTATGAAATTCAAAAGTCAAGATTGCAACAGTTGGATGTTTTAAGGAAAAAGAGTGAAGACAGAATCAAAACAGATCCATCTTTTCAAATGATTCTTAAAAATGCAAGCCGCATTAAAAAGCAGAGAGATCAGTCTATAATGCCTTTAGGTTTAAATGCATATAGGCAATTACTCAAAAATCAAGAAAAGGAAGCGCAAGAATTTAGAGATGCTTTTAAAAATTATCAGATTAAAGGGGTTGAAAATTTAGCCTCCGATTTAGCTGAAATAAATGCGGACTCTTCAAAAATAACCAGAAATATAGCCTTTAAGGAATCTGTAGGGAAGGATATCTATTTGCGGGAATCTATTTCAATTCTGCATGATTTTATCCGTTTGAAAAAATAAAACACGCGTGAATTATCTTTCTCTTGAAAATATAACGAAAACATACGGTGAAAAAGTATTGTTTGATAACCTTACTTTGCAGGTAACGAAAGGTCAAAAAATTGCGCTGATTGCCAAAAATGGTACTGGAAAATCCACTTTATTACGAGTTGTTGGGGGTAAAGAAGGCGTTGAAGGAGAAAATGCCAAAGTTTGGATGCATAAAGGTATTCGCTCTTCATTTTTAGAGCAGGAACCTGAATTTTCACAGGGGCAAAATCTGATTGAGGCTATTTTAGATAGCCCTGATCCTCAATTGAGGGCAGTCCAAAAATATCGGCTTGCATTACTCCATCCGAATGATGAACAATCATTACAAAATGCGCTGCAGGAACTGGATACTTTGAAGGCCTGGGATATGGAAGCTAAGGTTCAGGAAATTCTCTTTCGCCTCAATCTGACTGACTTCGAAAAACCTGTGAATCTACTTTCTGGTGGACAAAAAAAGAGGGTTGCTCTGGCACGCATTCTTCTCAGTGAACCTGAATTTATTATTTTGGACGAACCTACCAACCACTTAGATTTAGATATGGTAGAGTGGTTGGAGGAATACCTTAAAAAAGGAAACCTGACCCTTTTAATGGTTACCCACGACCGATATTTTTTGGAACGAGTCTGTAATCAAATTATAGAACTAGATGGTGGGAAACTTTATAAGTATAGTGGGAATTATGCTGATTATTTGGAAAAAAAGGCCTTAAGAATCGAAACAGAAGGGGCTGAATGGGAAAAAAATAAAAAGTTACTTCAAAGAGAGTTGGCTTGGGTAAACAGAAGTCCACAAGCCAGAACTACAAAAGCTAAATCGAGAGTAGATGCGTTTTTTGACTTGAAGGATAAAGTGGGTAAAACCAAAGTCGAAACAGAAATGCAGATTGAGATTAAAGGGCAAAGAATGGGTAAAAAGGTGCTCGAACTTCATAATGTAAGTAAAGCATTTGATAACAAAATTATTCTGGATGGATTTTCCTACAAATTTAAACCCATGGAACGGGTTGGAATCGTTGGACCAAACGGAGTAGGTAAAACAACTTTTATTAATCTTATGACTGCGGCAATCCGACCCGATTCAGGAAAAGTGGTCTTAGGTGAAAATACTGTTTTTGGTTATTATACCCAAGATGGTATTCAATTGATGGAGGATAAAAGGGTTCTTGATGTTATCCAGGATATAGCAGAATTTATTCCTCTCGAGAAAGGATTGAAATTGTCGGCAACCCAGCTTTTAGAACGTTTTTTGTTTTCCAGAAAACAGCAACAAGTTTATGTGAGTCAATTAAGCGGGGGTGAAAAAAGGAGATTATACCTTCTTTCCATTTTAATGAAAAATCCTAATTTCCTCATTCTGGATGAACCTACCAATGATCTAGATATTCTTACGCTTAATGTTTTGGAAGATTTCTTAATGGAATTTCCTGGTTGTGTAATCATGGTAAGCCATGATAGATACTTTATGGATAAAATTGTAGATCACCTTTTTGTGTTGGAGGGAAATGGCAAATGCATCGACTTTAATGGGGACTATTCAGAATATCGACTTATAGCTAAAGAAAAATTACAAGCATTAAAAAGAGAGGAAAAGGCAGTCGCCCAGCAATCGAAAGAAATAGTACAAAAACCGTCGGCTATAACTTTTGAGCAAAGAAAGGAAATTAATAAGGTTGAGAAGGAGATTTCAAAACTGGAAGAAAAAAAGAAACAAATAACCCATTTATTTGATGACCCTCATCTTACCCCTGAAAAAATTCAGACGCTTTCAAAAGAGTTGAATGAAGTAACAGGTCTTATTGAAGAAAAGGAGCTTAGGTGGTTAGAATTAAATGAGTAAGCTTTAAATGCGCTTATACTTCCCGCTGAATTTGCACGACTAATTGATATATAGATATTCGAAAAAAACAAAAAAATAGTTTGTAAATATTTTTATATTTGATAAATTTACAAAATAATGTAAATCAATTTTTTAAATATCATTGATAAACGAAATTATAACTGGGAGTAATATTTAGCACTCAAGGCATAGTCGTCTTGGGTGTTTTTTGTTTAATTAATTTTTTTTTCTTATATTGTATTACTTAAACAATTCAAAGGATTAAAAATGGAAAGAAGAAGTTTTTTGCGTAACGCAGCGATTTTGGGAACCGCCATAGGCGTGGGAAGCCACACCGTTTTTGCTAATGGGTCCTCTACGAATAAAATGAAACAACCCACATTCGTTTGTGATTTTGCTCCTCATTTTGGGATGTTTGAAAACCATGCAGGTAAAGATTTAGTTTCACAACTTGAATTTATGGCTGATCAAGGTTTCAGGTCCTTAGAAGATAATGGAATGATGAAACGTCCAGTGGAAGAGCAAGAGAAAATTGCAGCGGCAATGAGCAGACTAGGCATGCACATGGGTGTTTTCGTTATTGATGGTGGCGATAACTGGAAAATATCTCTAACAACTGGAAAACCAGAATTTAAGCAATTATTTGTTGATACATGTAAAAAGGCTGTTGATATAGCGAAGCGTGTAAATGCAAAATGGTTGACGGTGGTGCCAGGTTATTATGAGCGTAAATTACCCATAGGACTTCAAACGGCTCACGTTATTGATGCCTTAAGAGCAGGTGCAGATATTTTAGCTCCACATAATCTGGTAATGGTTTTGGAACCATTAAGTGATAATCCAGATTTATTTCTGAGAACGGCACCTCAAACTTTTGAAATTTGTAAAGCGGTGAACAGTCCTGCTTGTAAAATTTTATACGATATATATCACATGCAGAGAAATGAGGGTAATCTAATTAATACCATTGATTTATGTTGGGAAGAAATTGCCTATATTCAAATTGGGGATAATCCAGGTAGAAAAGAACCTACAACGGGAGAGATTAATTATAAGCATATTTTTAACCATTTGCATCATAAAAAGGGCTTTAGGGGCGTAATGGGTATGGAGCATGGAAATGCCAAACCTGGAAAAGAAGGTGAAATTGCTTTAATTAACGCATATAGAGAAGTCGATTGTAAATGATGCGGAAATAAATATACCTTTGTGAAAATTGGTATATCAGATTATGGCAGAAGATAAAGGCGTTGCCACTAAATTATCATTGATGAATGTGGGTAAATCCTCTTCAAAAAAAAGAAGTGAGGAGGTATCCGCCTTTGTTTATGGCAGAAAACCACCTCAGGCATTACCTTTAGAGGAGGCAAGTCTGGGAGCTATTTTATTAGAGAAGGAAGCTATCAACGTTGTTTTAGATATACTGGTATCCGATTCTTTTTATCTCGACGCACATCAACTTATATTTAAGGCTATGTTGCGGCTTTTTGAAAAATCGCAGCCTATTGATATGCTCACTGTTTCTGAGGAATTAAAAAAATCAGGAGACCTTGAAGCTATTGGTGGCGCCTATTATTTAGTTGAATTAACAAACAAGGTTGCTTCGTCGGCAAATTTAGAATTCCATGCAAGGATTGTAGCTCAAAAATACATACAAAGGGAGCTTATCAGGGTTTCCAATAATATCATCAAAGAGGCATTTGAAGATAGTACCGATGTTTTTGAGTTGTTGGACTCCGCTGAAAAGGGATTATTCAATATTGCGGAAAAGAACATGAGCCGTTCTATAGAATCTATGAGTTCTTTAGCGGCAAAAGCACTTAAACAAATTGAAGATTTAAAAGACGTCGAGGAAGGATTAAGTGGAATTCCTTCAGGATTTAGTGCCTTAGATAGATTAACGAATGGTTGGCAATCGTCCGATTTAATCATTCTGGCAGCAAGACCCGGTATGGGTAAAACCTCCTTTGTTTTGTCTGTAGCAAAAAATGCTGCCGTTGATTTTAAAAAAGGGGTCGCTTTTTTTTCCTTAGAAATGTCAGCTGTTCAGTTAGCCCAAAGGTTAATCTCTATGGATGCTGAAATTCCACTTTCAAAAATGAGGACGGGGAAATTATCGGAAGATGAATGGAAACATCTGCATAATGCCATTGAGAGGATTGGAGATGCACCTGTTTATTTTGATGATACCCCAGGTATTGATATATTTGAACTTCGGGCTAAATGCCGAAGAATGAAATTGCAATATGATATTCAGCTGATTGTCATTGATTATTTGCAGTTAATGAAAGGTAGCAGCGAAAATAATAGAATGGGTAACCGAGAGCAGGAAGTAAGTGCTATTTCAAGGTCGTTAAAAGGCCTGGCCAAAGAACTAAAGGTTCCTGTGATCGCTCTTTCTCAGCTTAGTCGAGCGGTGGAAACAAGAGGTGGCCCTAAAAGACCACAGCTTTCAGACTTGAGAGAATCAGGTTCAATTGAACAAGATGCTGATATTGTTGGATTTATTTACAGGCCTGAGTATTACCAGATTACTGAAGACGAAAATGGAATGCCTTTAAAAGGGGTAGCTGAAGTTATTATAGCAAAACATAGAAACGGCGCAACCGATACTGTCAGACTCAAGTTTACAGAACAATTTGCAAGATTTTCAAATTTAGAAAATTTTGATATGGGGAGTCTTCCCGGAGATGTTTTTGATAATCCTTTCTCTCAAATTATCACACGTCCTTCAAAAATGAATGAGGATGAAGATATTCCTTTCTGATTCAGTATAAAAAAATTCAACCAAATACCTAAATATGGCTTATTCTGACGATAGAAAACAGCGACCTAACCTAAGGCCGAGTAAACCTCCTTATGGAAGGCCTGCTAATCCTAAAAATAAATTTACTACAGCTCCAAGACGTAAAGCCGAACCTGATAAAGAGGAGTTAATACATGAAAATCGCAATTCAGAATTAGATGGCGATGGTATGCGCCTCAATAAATTTATTGCTCATTGTGGTATTTGTTCCCGCAGACAAGCTGCCGATTATGTAAAAGAGGGATTTGTTACAGTTAATGATCAAAAAATTCTGGAACCCTACTTGCTAATTAAGGCAAAAGATAAAGTTTGTTTTAAGGGAAAAGCGGTTTTTCCTCAAGAGGAAAAAGTTTATTATTTAATGAATAAACCAAAAGGGGTAATCACTACTGCGCAAGATGAAAGAGGAAGAAAAACGGTGTTAGATATTCTTCCTGATAAGGGTAAAACAAGAGTCTTTCCTGTTGGAAGACTGGATAGAGAGACAACGGGTCTGCTTTTATTAACTAACGATGGTGATTTAGCATTGAGAATGACCCATCCAGGGTATAAAATGAAAAAAGTTTATCAGGTTACTCTCGATAAATCTCTCTCAGGTGCAGATGTTGAAAAAATTCAAAAGGGAGTTGTCCTCGAAGATGGCCCAGTGCCTGTGGACGCTCTGCATTTTATAAACGAAGGTTCATTCAAAGAGGTGAGTATTGCTATTCATATAGGTCGAAACAGAATAGTAAGAAGACTATTTGAACACCTTGGGTATGAAGTGGTAAAATTAGACAGAACTTATCTTGGTGGATTAACAAAAAAGGATTTACCAAGAGGATTTACAAGAAATTTGACAGGTCAGGAGATTATCATGCTTAAGCATTTTACTGGAAAGTAAGCTATTTTTATTATTTGAAAAGTAGCTGCATGTTACTTTTCAAATAATAAAAAACGGGATAGTTCTATTTATTAATTAATCCCAGTCCCAGTGATCCCGGCGATTAGATTTATTCCAGGAAGCACCATAACGAATTTGAATCTGGAAAAAAGAACCTGTTAAAGAATTTTGGAGTAATGCAGGATCTCTAAAATCACTATGAATTCGATACCCCCCTTCCGCTGAAATTTTTAGCCACGAAAGTAAATTTGCTTCAATACCGATGGAGGGTGAAAAATTTATTCCTCTCTCCTTAATTTTATCAACGGTTGTTGCGAGACTACTTCCAGCAGAAAAATTAAATCGAGGATGTATTACTTTGTAAGATCCAGGAACATAACTTATAAATACACCTCTGTTTTTAAAATCAAAAGCCGCTTGATTATGAAGAGGAACTATGGGTTCTTTGGATTTTTGCCAGGACCACCCGATGATAAAATTTTTATCGAACTCAAATCCTATTTCTCCACCCCGCAAATAAAATTCTCTGTCGCTTGGCAAACCGAAGTGCATGGTTCTTCCTCCCCAAATACCTGTGAATTTAAAATTTCTAGTACCAAATAAACTCTCCGTTTTTTGTGCATTTAATGAAAAAACTATTAAAACAAGAGGCAGGAAAATGAAGATATTTCTCATAATTAATCTTTTTTTTAAGGACAACTAAATTAAAGGTAGGTTGCATCAACAAATAAAATAATTAGACAAAAATCCATTTTGTTAGGTCAAATAATTGAATAATGGAAATAATGACCATAACAACCAACAATCGATGTGCCCATTTATTAGCATTTGGATTGTTTGAAGCAAAAATGGCACCTAAATAACCACCAATCGTCTGAGCAACCGCTATTAAAATTCCTGCTTCCCAGTCTACAATCCCCATAAAAGCAAAAATAACTAAGGCAATAAATGTATAAACACCCACTCCTGCTATTTTAAGAATATTGGCATCCGCAATACTAAATTTTGCTCCCAAAACCATAATAATAAGGAAGAAAATGCCCATCCCCATTTGTATAAAGCCGCCATAAAATCCAATTATCAGAGCGATGGGTATCGAAATCCACAAAGAGGGCTTATGTTGGATATCTGTTTCTCGCAGCCATCTTTCAGGTTTAATTAATATAACTATGAGCATCAAAACCATCAAAAACCTAAAGACGTCAATAAAAGCTTTATTACTTATCGTTAAAGCGAGCCATACACCACCTAAGGATCCTAAAATCATTAGAAGCAAGTAATGCCAGGTTCTGGAAAAATCGACTAAGCCTTTTCGTTGAAAAACATAGAAACTGGTTATACTCTGACCCACAATGCCGATTCTGTTGGTAGCATTCGCAACATTCCCAGGTAAACCCATCATTTCACTTAAAATTGTTAACGTAATAGCTGATCCGTTTCCAGCCAAAGTATTTATGATGCCTGCCAAAACACCACCAAGGATAATGATAGCATATTGAAAAAGATCCATAATCAGTCTTTAATGGTTTGACATAATTCTATTAACACACCATGGGCAAGCTTAGGATAAAGGAAACACACTAATTTACGGTCTGCACCATGTTTAGGTTCTTCGTTTATAAATTCAAATCCTTCATTTTTTAAACGTTGAATCTCCGTGAAAATATCATCGACTTCAAAAGCGATATGGTGAATACCTTCTCCTTTTTTATCAATAAAACGGGAAATTGGACTCAGAGAATGAGCGGCTTCCAATAATTCAATTTTAGTATCACCGGCTAAAAAAAATGAGGTATTCACACCTTCAGATGCAACAGATTCCAATTTGTAGGGAGGGATACCTAATAATTTTTCATAACATAAATTTGCCATTTCAAGATCTTTAACCGCTATACCAATATGTTCTAATTTCATTATTTGTGTTTTTAATATTTTAACATTTACGGATAACCATTAATCCATCTCTGATAGGTAGTAATAAATTTTCGACTTTGGAATCTTCTAATATTTTTATATTAAAAGCATGGATAATTTGAGAATCCTCATCTTTAGGATCTAACACTTTTCCACTCCAAAGTACATTGTCGGCTAGAATTAATCCTCCAGGTCTTACCTTTTCGATGATTAGGTCATAATGCATGGCGTAATCCTTTTTACCACCATCCAAATAGACTAAATCAAAAAAAGGGATAGACAGATTTGGAATAATATTTTCGGCCTTACCAAGATGGGTAAAAATCTGATGATTAAAAGGAGAAAGGCTGAAATATTTTTGTGCTATAAAAAGGGCTTCTGGATTAGGTTCAATCGTATGAAGTTGACCTGTTTCGGTAAGACCTTCTGCCATACAAAGAGAACCATATCCTGTAAAGGTGCCAATTTCCAGAATAAATTCAGGTTTTAACAGGGAACTTAGAAGTTTCAAAAACTGACCTTGAAGTGGGCCGCTTAGCATTACAGGAGAGAGGGTTCTAAGATGTGTTTCCCTCTCAAGTTGGTATAATATCTCAGATGTTTTAGAAGAATGCGCCTCAGCATATTCATTTAAATCATAATGCCATTTATCCATATAAAATCATTAAAAGAATTTAAAGATTAATTTACTCAACTTATTTTATGTATTTCGTCCATTTTGTTTTTAATTAGCTTTAAGTGAGAAGGAAATTATAAATATTTATGAAGTACAAATATCTATTATCATCTCTGTTTTATTTTGGAACGCTAAGATAAGCCGTTGATTAGGATTTAAAACGATACCTCTATGCAAAATTTATAACACCACAAAAAGTTACAATTTTAGACAGGTAAATAAATTTTTTCGACAAAGAATATTAAAAGTGCTATAATTACATTTTTAATTGAACAAAAAGGTTAAATAAACCTTAATAAATGATTAGCAACAATACTTTTTTAAACTTAAATTTTCACAAATGAAAAAACAAGTACTGGTTTTGTTTTTGTGGTTGGGGACTGTGGTCTCGTTGATAGCTCAACGGACTATTTCCGGCACAATTACAGATGACAAGAAGGAGCCTCTTATAGGTGCTTCCGTATTGGTTAAGGGAACTTCAACCGGAACGGTAAGTGACGTATCAGGAGCATTCTCTTTCACAATTCCTTCAAATAGCTCCACTTTAATAATCAGTTACACTGGTTATGCATCAAAGGAAATTGCTATAGGAGCAAGTAACACATATAATGTGATGCTTGAACAAGAAGCAATTGATCTAACAGACATAGTCATAGTTGGTTATGGAACGCAGAGTAAAAAGGAATTAACTGGTTCTGTAAGTAAAGTAACTTCAGAAACCATTGCCAGATTACCTGTAACAGGTGTTGATCAGGCTCTTCAAGGGCAGGCACCTGGTGTTCAGGTAACCTCAGCATCGGGTACTCCAGGTGCTTCCGTTTCTATTAGAGTGAGGGGTCCATCCTCTATTTCTGCTGGAAATCAACCTTTATATGTTGTAGATGGTATTCCTATAAATACGGGCAATTATTCTCAGATAGGCGTTGGTGGTCAACAAACAAATGCACTAGCTGATTTAAATCCTGCGGATATTGAATCTATTGATATATTAAAAGATGCTGCAGCGGCAAGTATTTATGGTTCAAGAGCAAGTAATGGCGTTGTTATCATCACCACAAAGAGAGGAAAACAGCAAAAAACACAAATCACTTTAAACACCTATTACGGTACTCAGGAAGTTTGGAAAACGATTGATCCATTAACAGGTCCAGAATATGTAGCTCTTTTACAAGAAGGAGTGAAAGCAAGATATGGAGCAACGGTTATTCCAAGTCAGTTAGGATTGAGAAATTTAGATGCAGATCCAAGTACTTATCCTTCAACTAACTGGTTCAATGAAATCTTTCAATCGGCGCCAATATCTCAAACAGATTTAAACTTTTCAGGTGGCACCGACAGAACAAAATTCTTCGTTTCAGGATCAGTTTTCGATCAAGGTGGAGTTGTTAAAGGTTCATCTTTCAATCGCTACAGTTTCCGTATGAATTTGGATAACCTAGTTACAGACAAATTCAAAATTGGTGTTAGTACTGGATTTAGCCGTTCACATAATACACGTATACAGAATGATAATAACATTTATGGGGTATTGAGTACTGCATTGTTACTTGGTTCTCATATTCCTGTTTTAAATGCAGACGGTACTTATGGCCGTGACGCCAATGCAAGCATTGAAAACCCGGTAGCCAATGCCGTCGAGCCTACTTACGATGTTTATACGAATCGTTTATTGTCAAATATTTACGGTGAATTAACACTTTTGGAAGGATTAACATTCAGAACTTCCTTTAGTGTTGATTACCTTAACTTGCGTGATGACAGATTTACACCGGCAAGTCATATACAGGCAGCAGGTGTAAATGGTCGTGGAGAGCAAGGTATTACTTCAGATTTGAACCTTGTAAATGAAAATTATTTTGCTTACAGAAAAGCTTTTGGGAAACTAAATCTTGATGCATTAGCAGGAAATTCAGTTCAAACAAGCCAGTTTGAATCGCTTTATGGTGTAGGTGAGAACTACCCTGGTAAGACCATACGTGAATTAAATGCAGCATCTGTAAAAAAAGATGTAACTTCTTCAAAATCAGCTTGGGGACTTAATAGTTATTTCTCAAGACTGAATATGAACTGGGCTGGAAAATACTTTATTTCAGGTAGTGTCCGTGCAGATGGTTCTTCTCGTTTTGGTGCCAACAATCGTTGGGGTGTATTCCCTTCAGCTTCAGCTGCATGGAGAATGTCAGAAGAGAATTTTTTCCCGAAATCTAAAATTTTATCAGAGGTTAAGTTAAAAGCTAGCTGGGGTAGAAGAGGAAATCAGGATATTGCCAACTTCGCATCTCGTGCTTTAATTGCACCTGGAGCCAATTATTTACAGAGAGCAGGTTTGGCTCCTACACAGTTAGGAAATCCAAATTTAACCTGGGAGGAACGTGAAGATATTGATTTAGGACTTGAAATTGGATTATTCGAGAGCAAACTACAGCTTACAGTTGATGCCTATCAGGGAACAACCAACCAATTGTTATTAAACAGACCATTAGTTGGTGCCTCAGGATTCACTGGTATTCAGGAAAACATTGGATCCATCCGTAATAAAGGTATTGATATAGGTTTATCAACTACCAATGTTGAAACTAAAAATGTATTATGGACAACTAACTTTAATATTTCATTTTTCGATAATGAAATTCTTAAGTTGGCTGGAACACCATTTGCTGCTGGTTTTGCCAGTTGGGTTGCCGAAGGAGAAGCATTAGGATCTTTTAGAGGTTATAGAACGGTTGGTATTTTCCAAACACAGGCTGAAATTGATGCATTAGATAAGAAAGCAAAAGAATTAACAGGTCGTACAACTGCAGTTTATCAGTCAACTTTAACCAGACCTGGTGATATACAGTTTAAGGATATAAATAATGACGGTGTTATTACAAGTGATGACCAGGAAATATTAGGAGATGCTAATCCCAACTACTATGGGGGTATTACTAATAACATTCAGGCTTATGGTTTTGATTTAAGCTTTTTCTTCCAATATAGCATAGGTAATTTTGTTTTCAATAATACACGTGCTTTTTCAGAAGGTATGAATGGGGTATTTGGACAAGCAAATACAGTTAAGAGTCGCTGGACACCTCAAAACACCAATACAACCATGCCAAGAGCCGTATTTGGTGATCCAAATAATAACAGAAGAGTATCAGATCGTTTTGTAGAAGATGCATCTTATGTTCGTTTAAAGAATGTTACTTTAGGTTACACCTTCCCAGCTAAGTTACTTGAGAAAATCAAGATGCGTAGCGCAAGAATTTATGTGACTGGACAAAACTTATTAACCTTTACCGATTATTCTGGTTTCGACCCAGAGGTAAGTACATTTGGCGAAACGAATACGGCGCCAGGTACTGATTTCTTAACTTTCCCACAGTCGAGATCATTGTTGTTCGGATTAAATATTGGATTTTAATAGGGTTTATCCTTTAATTGAATTCTATTTTTTTAGATTGAAAACATGTTGAAATGAAAAACATATTTAAAATATCCATGGTAATCGCAGCATTTGGTTTCTTCCAGGCTTGTGATAACAATTTGGAATTGGAACCCTACACTGCCTTAGATGCCTCCGTAGGGTTTAAAACAAAACAAGACGTTGATGCGGCCCTTTTAGGTGCCTACAACGCTATTCAAAGCAGTAATTATTTTGGGCTTCAGCTGCAAGTTCTACCAGATTTATATGCTGACAATATTAATCATACAGGAACATTTCCAACCTACGCTCAAATTTTCAACCGTCAAGTATTAGCCGATAATACCAACATTGGTGGCCTTTGGAATCAAGTGTACATTGGAGTGAATCGTGCAAATAATGTGATAGCTTCAGTTCCTTCCGTAAAAGATCCAAGTTTCAATGCCAATAATGCCATTGGAGAAGCGAGATTATTACGTGCCTTCCATTATTTTAATCTGGTTACTTTATTTGGAGGTTCTCCAGCAGGATATAACAAAGCAGGTGGGCTAGGTGTACCTATCTATACCGTTCCAACGCTTTCAGCCGAAGATGCTGCTCCTAAAGCGAGAGCTTCAGAGGAGGAAGTCTGGAAATTAATCCTGGAGGACATTGATTTTGCAGTGGCAAATTTGGTGACCACAAATGGTAACGGAAGAGCAAACAAAAATGTTGCCTTAGCACTAAAAGCTCGTGTACATGCCGTTCGTAATGAGTGGGCGCTTGCGGATGCTGCTGCATCGGAGGTAATTAACTCTAAGAGACATACTCTTTTAACGGGAGCAAATTATCAGAATATCTGGTTGAGCCAAAACTCAACAGAAGCTATCTGGGAGTTGCAATTTGATATTAACAATACAAATTCTATTGCATTTTGGTATTATCCAACAGCAAATGGGGGAAGAAATGAATTTACCTCGTCTAATTCTTTAAGAGATGCTCACGAAGCAGGGGATATCAGAAGAGTAGTGAATGTTAGTACAGCACCTGCAAATAAAACAATTAAATATACCCGTATCAATGGTATTGATAATGTATTATTAATTCGCTTAGCTGAAATGCATTTGATTCGAGCGGAAGCTTATGCAAATCTGAATAAAACATCTGAGTCTCTTGCTGAGTTAAACATCATTCGTAAACGTGCTGGTTTAAGTGATGCTACTGAAACAACTTCAGCTGGATTAATCAATGCTATTTTGAAAGAGCGTAGAGTTGAATTTGCTCACGAAGGTTTAAGATGGCTAGATTTAAGAAGAACAGGTCGTTGGAATGCTGCAGGTTTAACAGAAGATTTTAGATCTCGCTGGCCTATTCCTTTAAGAGAAGTTCAAACTTCTGCAGGTTTAATTACTCAGAACACGGGTTATTAATCTTTTAGGTTAATAGGATAAATTCCATAAATGCCTCTTCCGAATATACCCTATTTGGAAGAGGCATTTTTATTTAAATAAAAATGCCTTATTCGGAAGAAATTTAAACTATTTTTTCGTGTGTAGAAATACGCATTGCTCTTAAAGCAGCAGGTAATGAAGCCAGTAGACCGATTAAAAAGACGGTAATTCCTACAACAATGAAATCCTTCCAACGAAGACTTATGGGATAGGAATCAACTACAAAAGATCCCGGAATGGTGACTAAATGGAATGTTTTTTGTAAAAAAAAGATAAAAAGAGCGAGTAAAACGCCTGATATTAATCCAATTCCTGTTAGAAATAAACCCTCATATAAGAACAAATTCCGAATATCTAAATCTGTAGATCCAATAGATTTTAAAATAGATATATCTCTTTTTTTATCTAATACAATCATCCATAAGGCACCAATTAAATTGAAGGCCACCAAAAGAAGCATAAATCCTACGATGGCAAAGCTGAGCCATTTTTCAAGGCGCATCAACTTAATAAAACCCTCCTCTTGTGCATAATAATCCTTAACATAAAATTGATCCTTGAGTATTAATTGCAACTCCGAAATAACTTGTTTTACAGGATAGTCTTTTGCAACTTTTATTTCCCATGCTGAAAGAATATCTGGGTTGCCAATCAGTTCTCTTGCTACATCTAGCGTAGTAATAATATATTGATTGTCATATTCTTGTTGAATCATGAAAGTGCCTACAGGCTGTAAATTTCTGCTCCTGAATGGGTTTTCAAAAGGCGTATTTTCCTTGTTTTTCGGCATATAAACCGTTAAGGATGCAAAGGGATCTTCTAAATTAATCCCCAGTTTATTTCTAATACCTAACCCTATGATTGCGTTAAATGAAAGGGAACGATTTGGCAGATAAATACCTTCTTTGATACATGAATCAATATTGGAGACAGCTTTAAAAAGTGTATCAACTCCTTTGACCATACCAAAATCTTGCTTCTCCTGATAAGTAAAAAACGCTATTTCCTCCAGGGTACCCGATACAGCTTCTATGCCTTGAATTTTTGAAATTTTATAAACTAAGGATTCATCAGGGTGGAAAAATTTTCCTGAAATTGGGGTAATTTTAATATCAGGATTGAATTTTACGTACATGCCCATAATGAGGTCTTCAAAGCCATTAAATACAGAAAGAACCAAAACCAATGCAGCAGTTCCAACAGTAAGTCCCAAAACGGATATACCTGTGATAAGTTGAATTACCTGGGTTGATTTTTTAGCAATTAAATATCGGAGGGCTATTTTAAATGGAAGATTCATGTAAAAGATCATTAAAAATCAAAGATAACAGGATTATTAAACTTAAAGGACTCATTATTTTTAAGAAAATTAAAAAATTATTATATTTAACAGGGTACAAATTAATATGTAAAAGACATATATCTTTAACCTTTTAGCATTTTTTAAATAAGCTCTCGCATGAAATTTACCCATTACTCAATCCTTTTTAGTGTATTTTTCAGCTTTTTTTTCATTGATGAACTGTCAGGTCAGTCTATCAGAGGACGGTTTGAAAAAGCGAGCATATTATTTAAGGGTAGGAATACTCCAACGGACTTAACAGTTAATATACGGGATGGTAAAGTTTTTGTTGGGGAGGATATTGTCCTATTTTCAGAGGAAGAATACATATTAAGGAAATTGGAAAAAGGGGGAATTATTCCTTTTGCTTCCTGGGCCTGGCCTGGGGGTATCATTTATTATACTATTCCTTCAGGTCTGGCTAGTGCAGGAATTATTAGCAGCGCGATAGCACATGTAAATGCGAGTACCAATATATGTTTAGTACCCAGAACAACACAATCAGATTACCTTGTTTTTCAAGATTCAGATGTTGCCTGTTGGTCCTATGTCGGTAAAATTGGCGGAGCCCAACCCATTAATGTGCACAGTGCCTGTGGTTTTGGGGCAGCTGTACACGAAATTTGTCATGCGGCAGGGATGTGGCATGAACAATCGAGAAATGACAGAGATACTTATATTACGGTTAACACTGCAAATATTTCAAGTGGATATGCCAATAATTTTGATAAATACGGGAGTTTTGGCACGGAATCTGGTCCTTACGATTACGGTTCCATCATGCATTATGGTGCTTATGCATTTTCCTCCAACGGACTTCCTACCATTTCCGTTAAGACTCCTCCTGCAGCAACTGGAACTACCATAGGACAGAGAGGTGGATTAAGTGGTGGAGATATTGCCGCACTAAATACTATTTACCCTACAGTTGCCTGTGACAAAGGTGGTGGCGGATCAACCGGAGGAGGTGGATCAACCGGTGGAGGTTCTACTGGAGGCGGTGGAGGAGGGGGTGTTGTTGTGGTTACTGCTCCTATCTTAACTATGGATTCAGAAATTAGAATAGATCCTATTCCTATCATTAGTGATGATGGATTCTCTGTAAGTGCCAACTTTACCAATACAGGAAATGCTGACTTTAATGGTTGTATTATTTTAAAACTTTACAAGGTAGGCGGGCAATTAATGACGAAAGTTACTTTAGATCCTACAGAGACTCTAATGTCAGGGAAATCATTTTCAAGCAGGCAGGTTTTATCAAGTGCAGGAGTAAGTTTTGCGACGGGTGATTATTATGTCGAATTATTATATGAAGAAAGCTGTGGCTCATCGGAACAAGAAGTGAGATCAACAAGTACCTATTCGAATAAAAAAGAGGTCAAAGGGTTGAAAATTATCCCTATGCTAGACGTAAAACCTCTCGATTTTACTTTTGAAAAGGAAGGGGGAAATAAAACGATTGTGATTACTTCCAATACAGTATGGAATGTTTCGAATAATCCGTCTTGGTTAAAATTTCCAACAAACAGATCTTTTGGAAATACAGATTTAACTTTTTCCTGTGATTCAAACATCACCTATTATCCACGCTCTGCGAAATTTAATATTTCTGCTACGGGAACAAAATCCTTTGATATTAATGTAAAACAAAATGCGCTTTCTCTTTCGGAATGTGTAGCACCTTCAGGTTTAAAAGTTACTGGTAAAGATTATACCTGGGCTAAAATAACATGGAATCCAATAAGGGGTACGAATCACTATCAGGTAAGATATAAAAATCAACGGGACAGCGCCTGGATAAATGTCGATTCCATACAAGGAACCTCTCTTGAAATTTCTAATCTGGCCCCTTGTAATTCCTTCATCATCCAGGTAAGTGCTTATTGTGCAAATATTAAGAGTCCTTTATCTACTGAAGTTAGTTTTAAAACCGAAGGTTGTGACGATCCTTATTGCTATTCATATGGTGCAGGTAAATCAGACTGGATCGAATCTGTAACTTTGAGCGATAAATCATTTACCTCTGGACAAAATCTCGGGTATATTAATAAAACAGATGTAATTGGAAATGTAGAAGAGGGAAGGATTCATTATTTCAGGTTTGCAAGTAAGCATAATTCTTTGTCAAAAGCGGATTTATACCGCTGGCAACTTTACATCGATTATAATGGAGATAAGGATTTTAATGATACATTAGAACAAATTTATAATTCAGTTATTCCTAAGTTTACTTCTGTTACAGGGGTATTTAAAAATATAACCGTTCCCGAAGATATGCCCTTAGGCATAACGCGAATGCGTATCATTTTATCCACGGAAAAAACAGATAGTAGCGCATGCGAAATATCACCAGAAATATTGGAAGTAGAAGATTACGGGATTAATGTGAAGAAAAACAGAGATAGTATTTTTATTACCCCTGATACAGCATTTTTAAAAAACTCCTATACCACTTTAAGAGTTAATGTAAGAGGCTCAACAGGTTGGGACGTAACAAAAAGGCCTTCTTGGGTATCAACCACCCATCCAAGCTGGGCTGCAACCCCTTCCGGATTAAATGTTTCATTATTTGTTAGCAACAATACAGGAGTCAGAAGACAGTTCAACTATACATATACTTTAAGAGGATCTGTTAAAACGAAAGCCATTTTTATTTCTCAAGATCCTGCTAAACCCACTTTATCGATTGATACCTCCTTTATTGAAGTTTCAGACGACTTACAAAATGTAAGTATTCCTATTAAATCGAATATTTATTGGATGGCCAGAACGAAGGCATTTTGGATGAATATAAATACGCCACTGGGATTAGAAAATGGGAACTTAAGATT
>JBEAXK010000157.1:0-48992 GCA_041159865.1 Bacteroidota bacterium | reverse complement strand
TTTCAAAGTTTTATCCAACATATTCGGCGAAGACACTTTCATTTGCTCGTCAATCCACTTTTCAGGGGTCATTTTCACAAATTCCTTCATATCGTTGAAGTTAACCCCCAAAGTAGCCTGCCTCATTAATCGACCCATGTTGTACCAGTTGTAATCCATACCAGTTCCGTCCATGACTGAATCATCTCTAAGCGTATCTGGACTATCTTTTAATTTTGCCTGATCACTGGAAATAATCTGATAAGGTTTAATACCCCTGCCTCCGTAAGTGATGGTGTTTTGTCCTGAACCTTTAAAAGGAATTAGAAAAAAACAAGCTAAAACAAAGCTGAAATATTTCATATTTTATAAAATATAAAATGAACAAATAATTTGATGCTTTTATAATTTCAAAGTTAAGTACCTCATTCAAGAAATTACATACTCATTTATGAGTATTTTTTGAAACTTTCTTCTGTAAATTTAGCTTTGTAGGTTCTGGATAAAGGAACAGTCTGATTATTGGATAAGATTATTTTGTTTGCCTCTACATTTTTTATATAGTCCTTATTAACAACAAAACTTTTATGAACCTGAACGAAATTTTCTATGTCTATAGATTCAAAAAATTCTTTTATACTTTTCCTTTCCAAGACTTTTCTGTCCATGAAATATAAAGTTAAATAATGATCCATTGACTCTACATATAAAACATCATGGAGATTGATGGTAGTTTTATCTTTCAATAAATAAGGATAATTTAATTTTCCTACCTCCTTATTTGGAAGAAAGGAACTGGCGAATGTATTTTGTGAAAAAAACTTTTGGATTTGCACTTTTAATTGAATTTCGGTTTCTCTCAATTCCTTTTTCTCTATTTTTAAATTTCTCCTCTCTTCATTTATTCGATTCATATATAAATACATTCCAATGGTCATGATAACTATTTCTTGAATATTTGCAATGAAAATGGGATTAAACCGAATCAATGACTTTTCTAAAAAGGCATATTCTGTAAGTATATTAAAAATTAAAACCATAATATTTCCTGAAAAAGCCAGTATAAATAAAACAGCTCTATTTTTTAATCTTTCCCAAACATAATAGATAGCAACGAAAGACCATATTGAAGCCAGCACAAGGCTTAAATATAATACACTGATGAGCAAAATAGAAAATTGCAATGTAAAAGGATTAGAAAATAAACCCAGGTAAGTCAATAAAATGAAAACAAAAATTAGTAATCTCGATCCATTCTCAATTTTTGGAAATCCCCTGTTTATCTCAAAATAATGTTTTGTGAATAAAATAAAAGATATCCCAAAAACAGGCAATATCAAGAATCTTAATTGATCATTTAACCAGATATTATCTGGATAAAAAAAGGCAAAAGAAAATCCTGATGTTATGAAATTATAGCACAAAATGATAACTACAAAGAAACTATAGTAATAAAACACTCGTTTTTTAAACATAAAAGCGAGCAAAATACTTATCGCGGTAAAAAACACCAAAGACCCCAAAAATACATACCAGAGCAACATTTCTCTTGAATTATGATATTCAAAACTATTTTTTTCCCATATATAAAGGGGAAAATTAGCTGAACCACCTTGCTTATCAATAAGCAATAAATACTGATTCACAGAATCAATATTGGACAAGGGAAATAATAATTTGGGGTGAAATATGGGTCTTTTTGAGAATGGAATTCGATCTCCAATTTCAGCCATCAGGATTGTTTTTCCATTCTTAATGCAGTAAAGTGCAGCTGTATCTATATGTGGACTATTTAGCTCTAAGAGGTAATCTTCAATCTTATCCTTTTTATTAATTTGAAATGATAACCAATAATAGGCGTTTGATAAACCTTGTGAAGCCTTACTTTTTACAGGCTTAATCTCCCCATTATTCAACTTTTCAAGAACTTCTGAAGCACTTAAGCGAGAAAAAGTTTTATATACCTTTGTTCTATCGTTTATCAAAACACCATGATCATTAGTATCTTGCGAATACAAGGATAAGATACTAAATTGAAATAGTATGAGGATAAAATATTTCATTTACTATGTATAAATCGAGAATTAATAGTCTAATTGAATGGGTGAAAATCGAGAATAACATATTTACAAAAATAATCATAAAAATTTACAATAGTTATACGTTACCCATTTATTATTTGTTCTGTTTTTTATGTAAAAGGGTCGCAAAAAAAGTTAAAAACCCAATTAAAAAGCCGTGTTTTAGACGACCTTTACCTTTATTTATTAGGGGGAGAAATGGAAGGTCAATACTTCTAAAAAAAGTTGACTTTCTAAATTGCTGGAATTGTGCAATATCAAGAATTTCCTGATTCATTTTTAATTTTAATTCCAGGTCTTCAATACCTTTTTTTAGGTTATCCAAAAGAATTTGATCTTCGAAAAAAACCAGATTCCTGGATTTATTCATTTTTGACTTCCATTCTATCTGCATGTACTTTATTTCCTTTTTGATTTTGAGAATAATCATTTGTAGTGCTTCAATATCCATTTTCAGGCTTAACGATTTTTCTTTTTCATAAAATTTCAATAAACTCTCCAACAGAACCACAGGAAAGTGAAAACAAAAAAGTTCATTTTCATGATTCATTTCAATAAAGTAAAACGAACCCATATCACCTGATTTACCAACAAGTAAATGACTTTTTTTTAATTTTATCGTAGTCAATTTAATAAGACTATCTCTACTCCTTAAGTTAAATAGAAATGCTTTTTCCTTCCATAAGAAAGATAGTAAATTCTGTCCATTTAATTCATCCAGAGGACTTAACAGTGCCTCTTTAATCATTTTATCAGATTGGAGAATGATTTGGAGATTATCACCATTCATTAATTTCACGGAGGGATTTCCAGAAACATTAATACCTGTATATCGAAAAAGACCCTCTTCAGTAGGATTAGATATTTGCTTATCAATAACAAATGTAAGGCGACTCACATAATGAATTTTATTTACAAAATGTGCGTAAAAAAATCCTATTCCTGCACCCATTATAAAAGCCACACTGAATTTAATCTTATTAGTTAAAATTAAATGAAACCAGGACTTTAATATATCCCCAACATCCTCTATGGTAATAATCTTAGCAGTTTTATTATTCAAAATTTTATCATTAAAGCCTAAAAAAAGAATATTAGCGGTTTAGATATACCAGAAATAAGGATAATGTTGTTGTTATCCCTAAAATTCGATCTGTTATTTTTCCCCAGTCTATTTGTTTTTTTGTTTGTATTTCTGGCTTACTTAATGCTGTTACCAAAATAGTATCGCCAGGAAATACCATCCATTGTTTATTCGACAATTGATTCGTTGATGCTGATTTTACTTCACCAGCTAAGTTTAAAACGGTAACCAATCCCTCAACTTTAGATTGTAAAATATTACCCCCAAATTGCTTTAAATACCATTTGATACCATAATTTCCCTTATAAGAAAGAGGAAGATACTGCATAGAAGAATCCAACCCAAATATTTTAAAATCAGGAACTTTTAAAAATATCACATTATTAATTTCTCCAATATAAACAGAGTCATTGTCCTGTAAAATAGGATCAAAACTTATATTCCCAGGATTTTGAAGGGCTAATGGAAGATCAAACTTTTGTTCAAAGCGAATATTTAATTTTCGGATGAGCTTTCCATAAAGTAAGTTTGATTCGTTTTCAAATCCACCAGCCTCTTTCCATAAATCGGATAAAAAATAAGGGTGCTTATCCGAGATATAAATTCCTTGATTGGGTATATTGCCAAACAGGTAAATTGTTTTTGGAGGCTTTAAATCTTTCTTGTTTCTAACTACTATTTTATCTCCTGGCATCAATTGTAAGTCCAAATGATTCATTTTAAAGGTAAATGAATCAGAGACCTGCGTAATTATTTTGCTTAATACAGGTATTTTTTGATTGTCTGTATGACGAAAAATCTCAACCCTGTTTAAATCTGCACCTTCCACTATACCGCCTGAAAGCCTGAATAAATCTTGTAGTTTCAAGGAAGGATGAAACCTGAATTTCTGTGGAAATTTAACAGAGCCAAATATTCCAATGGAAGTAGGATAATCCAGGTATGTTTGGTCTAATAAAAGTAATTTGTCTCCAGTTGCAAGCCATAAATCAATAGGAGAAAGTGGATTATTTAAAATGGAATCGATATCCAAGTCCAGATAAACCGTATGATTCGGCTGGTCAGGACTATTCCTAAAGATATAACCTCTACCGGAGGCTCCCAAAGACACCCCTCCAGCCAAAAAAATAGCTTCGGAAACATGTAATTGTTTGCCTGGTGGAAATGACTTAATGTATGGTAAATTTACCTTACCTGCAACCTCAATGGTAAACTCCTCTTTAAATTTATCTTTAAAATCAATAATGATTTCGTCTCCTGCTCTAAGAGGAAAATCAATAAAACGATTCCCCTCCTTCATATAAATTTTTTGAATTTCAGATGACAGATTTTCATCTTTCCTAAGGAGGATAAATTGTTCTTTTATTGCAAAGTCGGATAATACCGCTTTATTTAGTAACTTTAAGATGGTTTCACTACTATCCAAACCATAATTACCTGGAAAAAGGATGGCTCCACTAATTTTAACAATCTGAGGAGAGAATTCTTTAATTTCCTTAAAAACGATAGAATCCCCATGTTGAAATTTAAAACATGCCTTTCCCTGAAGGAAAGGAGGAAGATAAATCTCTGTTTGTAACCTTGTATGATTCGTATATCTGTAAAGTTGTGCATACTGCTTATTTGCCGAAGGTAATAATCCTCCACCAAATTCAATTATTTGCTCGAGGCATTCTATTTCCAGAACTTCATATTTCAGGGGACGCTGAATAGCCCCAGAAAGTGAAATAATCATTTTTGAAACAGGAAGATGGATGATATCTAAATCGTATAAAATATCAGGAATTTTTCCCTGAGGATTAAAACTAGTGGAATAAGCATCAATTTCTTTAGAAACAGAATGATGCATCAGTTTTATATTTCTTATAGAAGCAATATCAGTTGGTCCGCCTGCTGCAGAAATTGCCTGGAATAGGTTAGAGAAAGCAGGAAGTTCATATATACCTTCTTTTTTAACATTTCCCAAAACATAAACTTTTATTTTGCCTAAAGGAATGAGAGAAACAATACATTGCCCTATGTTAAAATCATAAAAGCTTGAAAAATGGGCAGTTATTAATTTTTTTGCCTGAAAAAAAGTTATCCCTAAAAGAAAAATTTTAGGCATTTGTGGTGGAGAAATAAACCCATCCTCATCGATACTAAATACAAATTCTGCTTGAGAACGACCTATAATTTGAATAGAAATTTTATCCTTAACTCCTATAATATATTCTGCGGGAATATTAGCAGGTGATAGCACATTGGGCCAGCGTGTTGCTTGAAAAAGTTGAAAACCGTATATCTCCTGTGATCTCACAATGGGAGGAAGCAACGAATCTATAACATCAAATCCATTTAGACGAAAAGAAGACAGAAATAAAAAAAAGAAAAGGAAACGATAGGGTAAATATGGAGGATGATTCATGCGACGCATAGAATAGATATCCCCTAATGATAATGATGTAATGTAGGCTTATTTTTGATAAAAAACAAAAATAAGCCTACATGTATAAAAGAAAAGTTCTTAAGCTACTAAAAAAGCAGCGCCGAAAACACCGGCACTGTCCCCTAATTTAGGTGGAACAATTAAAGTATCTAAACGAGGGTTAAAAACGTGTTGTTTTACGGATTCAATCCCTTCGGTATAAAGCAAATCGATATTGGCTAAGCCACCCCCGAGTACAATTACATCGGGATCAAGAATATTAATCAAATTGGATATACCTTTTCCAAAGAAATAAATCAGCCTTTTCACTGTTTGAGTAGCAGCCTGATCCGAACCATCTTTATATTTTTTAATAATATCATTAAGATGCATATCCTGTCCAGTAATCCCTTTATAATATCTTTCCAGGGCAGGTCCAGAAATAAGGGTCTCCACACAACCTGTTTTTCCACAATAACAGAGCCCACCTGATTCGTCAAGAAAACTGTGTCCCCATTCACCTCCAATTCCTTGGCGACCATTCCAGACACTGCCATTCAAGACAAGTCCACCACCAACACCCGTACCCATAATGACACCAAAAACCATTTTTGCATCAGGCATTACATCTTGAACAACACCCATACGAGCTTCTGCAATGGCAAAACAATTGGCATCATTTGCCATTTCAAAAGAAATACCAAGTGCTTTTTCGAGATCACGTTTAAAAGGCATCCCATTAATAGCCGTTGTGTTACTATTCTTATGTGTTTGTGTAATGGGATCAAGGGCACCAGGAGTTCCCAGACCTATTCGCGTTGGTATTAAGCCGGTAGCTTCCTTCAGGTTATTTACCAAAAGACCAATTTGCCCAATAATATGATCGTACCCTTTTGTTTTCTCCGTAGGTACACGCATTCTGGCAATGATATTATTAGGTTCATCCTTACTTTTTAAAATAACCCCTTCTATTTTTGTACCTCCTAAATCAAATCCCCATAATGGCTCCATAATTACCCTTTTTGACTTTAGTAAATTTTAAGCAATAATAATTAAAAAAAATGGTAGTATCGTATACTTACTTTGGAAATTGAGCTAAAATCCTAATTTTACATCATCAATTAATTCATACTTGTATAAATTTCAATATTCAGATGTTAAAATACGAAACCGTTACTGATTTTTCCTTTTGTTCAGACTGGATAATCGGAGTACAAGGAAAGACAGACTTAAAATTGCTGAAAAATCTTCCCTTAGATATACCTTCGATTTTCGAAAAAGATTTCTCTGGAGAAACGGGAAGTCAATTCATATTAAATCAAAATAACCGCAGATTTCTATTCTTAGGACTTGGAGAAAAATTAAATTTTTCGTCTGTTCAAAAAATATTCCGACAATTTACCTTTCAAAACAAAGATAAGTTCAATGAAAAAACAGGACTTGTTTTCCTACTCAATGAAATAACGCCAATACCCTTGTCGAGACTTTATGAGGCTGCATGGCAAGGTATTAAAACAGGAATAAACAACTTAGGGCAATGGAAGACAGTAACTAAAGTTACACATATCTGGACCTCCGAAAAGGCTTGTATATACTTTTATGCAGGAGAATCGATGCAAAAAGATTTAATGGATTCCCTCAACAGGGGAAACATAATAAGTGTGGCGAGAAATAAAATTTGCAACATTATCAATACACCTGGTAATTTTTTGAATCCAGCTTCTTTTGCTTTAGAAATTGAAGAGATAGGAAAAGATGCCGGTTTCAAAGTGCAGATTTTTAATGCCCAGGAACTTCAAAAGAAAGGATTACATGCTTTGCTGGCTGTTGGTCAGGGGAGTAAAACACCTCCCGTGATGGTTCAATTAACCTATGACGGAGGGCAAAAAAATCAAAAGCATATTGGATTAGTAGGTAAAGGCATCACTTTCGACACGGGTGGTATTTCTATTAAATCCTCTACGAATATGCATTTTATGAAAAGCGACATGAGCGGTGCTGCAGCTGTTCTTGGTGCATTTCAAGCGGTTGCAAAACTGGGATTACCTGTCAGATTAACAGGGTTTTTACCTATTGCCGAAAACGCAATTGGTTCGCAAGCCATTAGACCCGGAGATATTTTATCCTCTTATAACGGAAAAACGATTGAGGTAATTGATACGGACGCAGAAGGCCGATTAATTCTCGCTGATGCGCTTTCTTACCTGGTGAGAAATTTTAATCCCGATGTGGTCGTCAATTTAGCTACGCTTACAGGAAGTATTGTGGGTACACTGGGAAATCATGCAGCGGGTTTATTTTCAAATAATGATGTTTTAGCACAAAAATTAATGGAAGCTGGAAATGAGACAGGTGAAATTCTATGGCGAATGCCCTTATTTGATGCAGTGAAGGATGACTTAAAATCGGATGTAGCAGACCTGCGAAATTATAGTGGTTTACCCACGGCAGGTGCCATTTCTGCTGCTAAATTCCTGGAGGAATTTATAGATGATCACTCTGTTTGGGCTCATTTGGATATTGCAGGCGTTGCTTTTGATAAAACAGAAATGTCTCAATTGAAGTCTGCCAGTGGATTTGGTGTCAGACTCTTAACTGAATGGATTTCAAACTTGTGACAATAATCACAGTTTTTCATCTTTATCCTCCTTAATTTTGTATTGAACTAAAAAATATTAGCATGTTTTTTCAACATATTTACGATAAAACACTTGCACAGGCAAGTTATCTTTTGGGCTGTCAAAAAACAGGAGAAGCCATCGTCATTGATGCAAAACGCGACGTTGATACCTATATTGAAATTGCCAGACAAAATAATTTACGCATCACTCATATTACTGAAACCCATATTCATGCTGACTTTTTATCGGGCTCCCGAGAATTAGCAGAGCTAACAAAAGCCGAAATATATCTTTCGGATGAAGGGGGATCCGATTGGCAGTATAAATTTAATCATAAAGGGTTACGTCATGGTGATACCCTTAAAGTTGGAAATTTGTCCCTAAAAGTACTCCATACCCCCGGTCACACCCCTGAAAGTATAACTTTTTTGCTTACAGATCATCCTGCAAGTGATGAACCCGTGATGATGTTTACAGGTGATTTTGTATTCGTGGGTGATGTAGGTCGCCCCGATTTACTGGAAAAGGCTGCAGGCATAAAAGGAACTCAAGAAATTGGAGCTGAACAGATGTATAAATCCATTCAGCAATTTCAGGCATTGCCCGACTTTGTTCAAGTATGGCCAGGACACGGTGCTGGCTCAGCCTGTGGTAAAGCACTGGGTGCTGTGCCAAGCACTACGGTTGGATATGAAAAAATACGCAACTGGGCCTTTCAATATGGTGAAAATAAAACCGGATTTATCGGTTATTTATTGAGTGACCAACCTGAACCACCCAAGTATTTCGCCCAAATGAAAATGAGGAATAAGGAGCCAAGAAACTTATTAACCCAAGTACCTAAACATCAGAAAGTAAGTCCTGATGAAGTTCTAAATGCCCTTCAAAACGGGGTAACTGTCATAGATACCAGACATAAATCGATATTTGAAAAAGGATTTATTCCTGGAACTATCAATATACAACACAATAATTCACTGGCCACTTGGGCTGGCTGGTTTTTGAACTACGATAAACCTTTCCTTATAATTGCAGAGGAAAAAAATATGGAAGAAATAACCCGAAAGCTTATGCGTATCGGCTTAGACAATATCATGGGATATATAGATAATGTGAGCTGGTATGAAGAAAAAGGGTATAAACTTCAGGTTTCTTCTATCGTAGATGCAGCATTTGTGGAAAATGCCCTCAAAAATAAGGAAATCGAATTATTTGATGTGAGGGGGATTTCCGAGTTTCAGGATGGTCATATTCCTGGAGCAAAACATCTTTTTCTTGGCACATTGCCAGAAAATTTGCAACAACTACCCAAAGACAAACCATTTATGATTAGCTGTCAGTCTGGTGACCGAACAGCCATTGGAAATTCCCTGCTTTTAAAATTAGGATTCACCCAGGTAATGAATTACGCTGGTGGCTTTTCTGACTGGCAATCTAAAGGATTAGCGATATCAAAAGATTAAAACTGACCCTTTATTCGTTAAACCTAAATATAAACTTGTCAAAGATGAGATATTTAGGTTTAACCTTTTTTCTTTTGGTAATTAACCATCTTTCTGCTCAACAATTTCGCACCCTGGCACAAACAAAACCAGGTGTCCGCAAGATTTTTGAAGAAGCAAAACTAGAAGCACAAAGAGAAAATACCCATACCAGCATCACACTTTTATTGAAATGCATTGAAAAAGATTCCATTTTAACAGATGCGTGGACTTTGCTTGGTAACGCCTATTATGATATTGGCGAATTTAAAAATGCCTTGAATGCATTTACAAGATTAGCTATTTTAAATCCAAATTATGACTTTAGAGTCAACTATGCTTTTGGATTAACTGCCTACAAATATGGAGATTACTCATTGTCAGTAGAAAAACTCACGCAATATTTAGATGCAAGCAAAATTAAAGGTATTCCACAGGAACAGGCCACTAAACTTTTAGAAAATGCTCTTTTTTCGAGAGATGCAGTCCAAAACCCTGTGCCTTTTACCCCTACTCCACTAAATAAATTTATTAACACCGACGCACCTGAATATTTACCTTCTTTTTCCGCCGATGACAAAACCTTACTTTTTACGCGTGTTGTGAACGGACAAGAAGATATTTACTATACGCAAAGAGACACTATAACAGGTGACTGGCAAAAACCAATAGCCTTAAGTCAGTTAAACACTCCTTTTAATGAAGGTGCACATACCTTGTCTGCCGACGGTTCTACCCTTATTTTTACCCAATGTGAAAACAAACAAGGACTTGGAAGTTGCGACCTTTATATTTCATATAAAAAGGGAGAGCAATGGACCAGTCCCCAAAATATGGGTACTCCGGTGAGTTCCATTCATTGGGAATCAATGCCATCTTTGTCTGCTTTAGGCGATAGATTATTTTTTTCCTCCAGGCGACCTGGCGGATTTGGTGGTACCGATATATGGATGAGCAGACAGACTAGCCTTGAAAAATGGTCTAAACCAGAAAATTTGGGCCCCTTGATTAATACTTCAGGTGACGACCAGGCACCGTTTCTGCATACAGACGGTCAAAGTCTATATTTTATGTCTAATGGGCATAAAGGAATGGGCGGTTTTGACTTATACCTTTCCCGACTGGACAGTACCCAAAGGTGGGGAAAACCAATTCATTTGGGATACCCCATAAATACCATCGCTGACGAGGGCGCACTTTGTATTAACAGAACGGGTGAGACAGCTTATTTCTCCAGTTCTAAACATGATATACCTGGAAAGGGAATGACGAGTAAAACCAATGTAGATATTTTTAGCTTTCCACTTTATGAGAAAATCAGACCTGTTCCTGTTACATTTGTTACAGGAAAAATAGTTGCCAGTGAAAGTAACGAGCCTTTGCCCGCCCAATTAGAAATTAACGCAACCCACACTGGATCTATCCTTTATAAAACAAATGTAGATGCCTCGGGTAAATTTTTTATCTGTTTGCCCAGCGGCAAGGACTATTCTTTTTCAACCATTTACCCTGGATATACGCTCTACAGTAATCATTTTACCCTAACAGAATCACAATCAGTTCTGAATCCCTATTATTTGGATATCCGTTTACAAAAAGTGAGTAAACATAATCCTACTGAAAAAATAGACATGCTGGAAGAAGATGGAGAAGCTATCATTTTAAAAAATGTTTTTTTTGAAACTAATTCTTTTGTATTAAATCCAGAATCTCAATATGAACTTAATAAACTGGTAAAATGGTTAATGGAAAATGAAAATACTTTCATTCAAATTAATGGTCACACCGATAATACCGGTACTGAAGAAACAAATTTGAAACTTAGCACATCAAGAGCTAAATCTGTTTATGATTATTTAATAAACAAAGGAATTGCACTTAACCGACTAAGATATAAAGGATTTGGCTCCAATAGGCCGATAGCGGATAACGCAACAGATTCTGGCCGAAAAGAAAACAGACGTACAGAATTCATCCTATTAAAATAAACCAAAGAACTTAATGTCCCCTCTAAATGGATTGCTTTTATACAAAATACAGACAAAGGAATTATTTCACAATCAGCTGTTCTCTACCTGGTCCAACGGAAACCATGGTTATGGGCACATTAAATTCTTTTTCAAGTTTAATCAAATAATCTGTTGCCTCCTTAGGTAAATAGCGCCATTCTGTAACTTCGTCAAGAGGTACATTCCAGCCTGGAATACTTTCATAATTGACTGAAAAAGTATCGCCATTGATATCGAAAGGAAGATTTTGAGAAAGCGAACCATCTTCCGCTTTGTAATAACTCCCTATTGCAAATTTAGAAAAGGCGCTTAAAACGTCCATTTTTGTGACAATCAGTTGAGTTACTCCATTTAACATAATAGCATATTTCAACTGAGGCACATCGAGCCAACCGCAACGTCTGGGGCGTCCTGTAGTTGCTCCAAATTCTGCTCCTTCAGCTCTTAATTTTTCGCCAGTTTCATCCATAAGTTCAGTAGGAAAAGGGCCTGAACCAACGCGGGTACAATACGCTTTTGTGATACCATAAACCTCTTTTATTTTTTGCGGAGATACTCCCAAACCCGTACAAACTCCGGCAGTAATGGTATTGGAGGAAGTGACAAAAGGGTAGGTACCAAAATCAATATCGAGCATAGTTCCTTGAGCTCCTTCCGCTAAGATTCTTTTTCCTGAGGCGAGTGCATCAGCTATAAAATACTCGCAATCAACAAACTGTAAACTTTCAACCTCTTTAATTGCTTCCATCCATTTTTTTTCCTCCTCATCAAGATCGAAAGGTAGTGCAGGAAACTGGGCTAATAATTTTAGATGCTTCTGTTTTAGAGAATTATAACGGTTCTTAAAATCAGGCATCAGAATATCCCCAATTCTAAGCCCGTTCCGACCGGTTTTATCCATGTATGCAGGACCGATTCCCCTTAGAGTAGACCCAATTTTTTCCTTTCCTTTCGCTAATTCCGAAGCAGCGTCAAGCATACGATGTGTAGGAAGGATGAGATGAGCCTTTTTAGCAACAAAGAGTCTATTCTCAAAATTAACCCCAACTTCTATAAGTTCATGCAGCTCCTTTACAAAAGTGATGGGATCAATAACTACCCCGTTGCCAATAAGGTTCTGCAAATTTTCTCTGAAAATTCCTGATGGAATCGTATGTAATACAAATTTTTTTCCTCCAAATTTGAGGGTATGACCAGCATTTGGCCCTCCTTGAAATCGGGCAACCATTTGATACTTCGGTGCTAAATAATCAACTATTTTACCTTTTCCTTCATCCCCCCATTGCAAACCCAACAAAACATCAATTTCCATATTTTTAAACTATAATATTTAAGAATCAACAATTTCGCAACAAATTTAAGACAATATCCAGCAGAATTCTTTTAAAATAACTACCACGAACTATTATTTAACAAAAAATAAATTAAGATTCCTTAAACCAACCTGCATAAGTGATATAATTATGAGCAATTCTGGAAACTGTCTGAGAAAATTGTTCCTCACTTAACGGTTTTACTTTTTTAGCTGGTATTCCCGCGTAAATATATCCTGATTCCAAAACAGAATTTTCTAAAACAATGGCTCCGGCGGCAATCAGCACATTATCTTCTACAATAGCGTGATCCATAATGATAGCCCCCATTCCTACCAAAATATTATTCTTGAGCGTACAACCGTGAACAATGGCTCTATGGCCAATACTTACATTATCGCCAATAGTTGTTGCCGCCTTTTTCCACGTACAATGAATAATAGCTCCATCTTGTACATTAACACGATTTCCAATTCGAATGGCATTTACATCTCCTCGAATCACCGCTTGAAACCAGACACTACAATCATTACCCATGATTACGTCTCCTATCACCGTTGCATTTTCAGCTAAATAAATATTTTCCCCAAACTGAGGTATTTGTCCATTCACTGGCTTAATTAAAGGCATTGTCTATTATTTTAAAGTTCCTTACGCTGGAACGATGAAAAACTGATTTCTATCAGTTAAAAGTAGGGTTAAAAGTCATCTATATGAAGATATTCTTCAAGATACCTTTGCCAAAATTACAAAGTTTTAACGATGATTAATGAAAAGCTATTAAGTAAATACGATATTCCAACGCCAAGATATACGAGTTACCCTACAGTTCCCTACTGGCAAACCGAACCAATACCAGAAAGCATCTGGGAAAGAAGACTAGGGTCTTCACTTATCCAAAATCCTAAAATAAGTTTATATTTACACCTTCCATTTTGCGAAATATTGTGTACTTATTGTGGTTGCAACAAACGAATTACTAAAAACCATAGCCTCGAAAAACCTTATTTGGAGTCCTTACTAAAGGAGTGGCATTTATATAGTAAATCGTTTAAAAGCACCCCTGTTTTACAGGAATTACATCTGGGTGGGGGAACACCTACCTTTTTTAGTTCTGAAAATCTGGTTGATTTTTTAACCCAGTTAATGTCAGAAATGGAAATTCCGGCCGATGCCGATTTAAGTTTTGAAGCTCACCCCTCCTCCACTACGTTAACACATATTGAGAAATTGGGGAAAATAGGATTTAATAGAATCAGCCTGGGCATTCAAGATTTTTCAACAGACATATTAACCCGGATTAACAGATTTCAAACGTTAGAACAAATTGAAAAAATCACCCATGTAGCCAGATTGAATAACTATAAATCCATTAATTACGACTTGATTTATGGTTTACCTGGACAAACATTAGAACATATCAGGCATAATATTTCACTTATTAAAAAATTAAAACCCGATCGAATTGCTTTTTATAGTTATGCACACGTACCCTGGGTTAAGCCAGGTCAAAGAGCCTATTCAGAAAAAGATTTACCCGTTGGTATTGAAAAACAAAGACTTTTTGAACTTGGCAAACAATTATTAATTGAAAATGGATATTTACCCATCGGAATGGATCATTTTGCTTTGCCAACAGATGACTTATACCAAGCATTTTTAAACAAAAATCTCCATCGCAATTTCATGGGTTATACCCCTAAGGATACTTCTGTTTTATTAGGATTAGGCGTTTCCGCCATTAGCAGTAATGAAAATACATATATTCAAAATCACAGAGATTTAGAATTTTATCAAAAAAAAGTTGAAAATGGACAAATACCTATTGAAAAAGGACATTTGTTAAAAGCAGAAGAGCAGGAAACAGGAAAACAAATTAAAAATATTCTATGCCAAAATGAAACTAGCTGGGTTAAAAGCTTTTTGGATAATGACAATGGAAAGCAGATAAAATTTGAACTAAGCGAATTAGAAAAAGACGGCTTAATCCTGCTGCAAGAAAATGGTTTAATTGTAACTGATACAGGTAAGTCATACCTCAGAAATATCTGCCTGGTCTTTGACCATAAATACAGAGCGAATAAACCAGTAAACCCCTTGTTTAGTAAATCCATTTAGGTGACAAAAATCATCTTCCAGCATGGAGTAAAGTCCTTAGGATTAAATTAAAATCACTCCAATTTTACCCTGTTAAATGAATTCTGAAAAAAGTAAAAACCTTATTTATGTGGATGGTAAAATTAAAAAACAGCAGTTTTAATCGATTTGGAAGTGAATTTGCTACCCTAATCGATAAAAATCACTTTTTAGGACATTCTTCTTTACATGAGACATGGTATAAAAATGAAGAAATTTCTGAAAATGATGTCACAAGAGATCATATTTATCATTTTACTATACCAACTGAAGGATTTTCAAAAGAAGAGATTCACTTGGAACTATCGGGTAAATTTTTGAAAGTTACAGGATTAAAAGAAAATTGTCCTGAAATTGAAAACAATTTTATCAGCTTAGTTGAAAAAACGATTTCTTTCGAGCAAATTTTTGAATTAAAGGAGACTGTTAATCAAGATGAAATTCAGGCCATGTATCACAATGAGGTAATCGTTTTAACTTTCACATCCATTCAGAATAATAAAGAAAGAGATGGTGTTGAGAAAATCAATATTTTTTAAATTAAAATTTACTATCATGAAAAATACATTCCCTATTATTTTGGCAGCATTAGATTTAAGCTTGCAGGATAATCAAATTTTAAAGGTATTAAAAACAGTTGGAGAATTAACCGCTTCAGAAAAAGCATACCTTTTACATGTCTCCCCCGATTTTTCAGTCCCTGAAAATTTAGAATCAACTTATCATCAAATATTTAATTCAAAAATGCCCGTTGATGAAAGGATGAGGGAAGATATTCTGCAACGAGTGGAGGAAACATGGGATAAATATCCAGCCTTTTCCTATTCCGTTGAAGTTAGGGAAGGTAAGCCTTACCAAAAATTAATGCACTGGCTGAGTATTAAAGATGCGGATTTATTGATAATTGGACAGAAAAAGCTCCCTGGAAAAAGCGGTCTCACTGCAAAACGGGTTGCAAGAACAGCTCCAACTAGTGTTTTAATCGTCCCAGAAAAAGAAAGATCCTTCAAATGGATATTAGTTCCAATGGATTTTTCAGAACATTCAAAAAAAGCCTTAAATATGGCTCTTGCTATGCAAGCAAAAAAGCCTGATATTTCTATTACTGCTTTACATATTGTCGAACAACCACCAGCTGATTTTTACAATCAGGCATTAGTTGATTCAACTTTTAGAGAAGCACTCCGAGAAGCTGCGAACAAATCATTTGAAAAATTATTTTCTACCATACCAGGAGCAGAAAGGATTAGACTGGAATTAATTGATAATCATTATCATAATCCAGGTATCCATATTCAAGAATTTGCTAAAAACGGAGAATACGATTTAATTCTAATGGGAGCTCAGGGTCACTCCATGCTAAAATCAATGCTTTTTGGCAGCGTCACAGAGGCTGTTGTCGAAAAAAACGAAGATCAACATATCCTTATATTGAGATAAGAAGATAATTCAATCCAATAATTAAAAAAGTTATTAATCACCTCGTCAGGTATCAAACCCTTACGAGGTGATTTTTTAATTCCTATTTAAATTAAAAAAAAATGGAGCACCTTAAGATGCTCCACGAATTCCCTAAAATCACCCGAATTAAATGAATGATACAAAGTTAATCTGCTGTGAGACGGTTAGGAATGATATTTGTCAATAACGCCAGACAATATTTATCAATCTTTTTATCTTTAATAAAAAAGGAATATAATGGAATTAACTTTCAATCCAATTGTTTACGAACATAACACAGGTTTACATCCTGAAAATGCATTAAGATTAAATGCATTCAGACATTTACCTCAAAATGAATTAGTGGACGGGGAAAAATATCTTAACTTAATACACAGCTCTGCGCATATTCAAAAAATTCGTGAAAATTCAAAAGATTTTCATCAACTGGATGAGGACACTTTTCTTTCAAAACAAAGTTTTTCCGTTGCCTCTTATGGGGTTGGTGCTGCAGTTCAAGCAGCAGATACTGGTAATTTTGCTCTTATACGCCCTCCCGGCCATCATTCTTACCGTGAAAAAGCCAGTGGATTTTGCCTGTTTAATAATATTGCCATTGCCAGTGAATTTAAAGTGAGAGAAGGTAAACGGGTTCTAATTATAGATTTTGATGGTCATTATGGTGATGGTACTGCCGATATATTTTACGAAACGGACAAGGTATTATATTTCTCCATTCATCAGCACCCTGCTTTTCCAGGTACAGGCGATTTACATGCTATTGGAGAAGGTAAAGGCAAGGGGTTTAATATGAACATGGGCGTACCGCCAAATGCTGGTGATGATATATTTTTAGATGCATTTGCCCATTTTATGCCCATTTTCAAATCATTTAATCCTGATATTGTTGCAATTTCTGCTGGATTCGATGGTGCAGAGGAAGATCCGTTATTGCAATTAAACTTATCCCCAAATGCATTTTATCAAATTGGAAAAATGATTGCTTCTTATTTCAACAACACTTTTGCTGTTTTAGAAGGTGGTTATAATCCTGGTGCATTAGAAAGGGGTATTTATTCTTTTCTTGCGGGTATGAACGGACAAAATATACCCTATACAGTTGAGAAAAGTATCTCGGGGCTGAGAGCCTGGGAAACCTATGAAATGAATTTACATGGAGTTTTGGGATTATTAAAACCTTATTGGAAAATATAATCTAATATGAGGCAAAAATTAGAACAACTTTTTGAGCCCCGAAGTATAGTAGTCATTGGCGCATCAGAAAGGGATGGAAGTGCAGGAAGAATGATAATGGAAAATCTTTACCGAACAGGTTTTCCAGGCGCTTTATATCCTGTGAGTACCAAACATGCTTCTATTTTGGGAGTTCCAGCATTTAGTAAAGTGGGGAAAATACCCGAGCCAGCTGATTTAGCTATTTTTTGTGCACCCTTTAGGGTCATCCGACAGGTAATTGATGAGTGTGTAGATGCAAAAGTGGGTAGTATTTTGTTTTTTGGCCCCGATTTTGATATTCAAGACACGCTTACCATCGCCTACATCAATAAAAAGTGTAAGGAAGGAGAAATTAGAATGCTGGGACCATATAGTCTTGGTTATATTCATCCTTACAAAATGATTTATGCGACCAATATGCCTGTGTCTGTCAGAAAGGGTAATTTAGCCCTGCTTTCTCAAAGTGGTCCCCTTCTGGAAGCCATGTTAGACTGGGCAGGTGAGCGCGAAGTTGGCTTCAGCCACGTCATCTCTTTAGGCATTGCCAGTGATATTGACTTTGCAGATTGCATAGACTTTCTGGGAACCGACAGCCAGACTTCCGGCATATTAATATACATGGAAAAACTACCTAATGCCAGGCGCTTTTTAAGTGCTGCCAGGTCATTTTCCAGGAATAAACCAATAATCATTTTAAAAGCAAATAGAAAAAAAGATGATAATGATTGGAACTCTTCTGTTCTGGATTGGGAAAAGGAAAAGGATTTTGCCTTCGATGCCGCTTTTCAGCGGGCTGGGATTATTAGAGTTGATACAATTGCACAGCTATTTAATCTGGGTCTAGCAGCAACAAATACCATCAGACCCACTGGATGCAATATGGTGATTTTGTCCAATATTGCCGCAGGTGGAATTTTAGCCCTCGACACACTACTAAAAAAAGGAGGAAAACATAGTGTCTTATCCAAAGAGTCTGTTGAAAAATTAAATGAAATTTTACCACATACTTCTGCTGCTGATAGCCCCATTCATGTTGGAAATTATGCAGAAACCCATAGATACACATCGACACTTAAAATTTGTTTAAATGACGATGGGGTTGACGCCATCTTAATTGTTTATTCTGTTTATCTTAAAAATGAAGCGTTAAAAATAGCCCAGGCAATTGCCCTATTAAAACCGCTGCGAAAACCCGTTTTTACTGTCTGGATGGGAGGGAATCAAGTATCCGAAGCAAGGCAAATTTTGGGAAATGCAAAAATCCCCTGCTACCCTTATCCGGAAAGTGCAGTTGACGCCTTTATGAAGTTGTATCAATATCATTTAGACCTTAAAATGTTATATGAAACACCTCTTTCCATACCTGTTGATTTTGATGCAGACAGAGAATCAGCAAAACTAATTATTGAAAAGGCGCTTTCTGAAAACAGATTTTTACTCTCAGAAAAAGAAGGCCAAGATTTATTGATGGGATATGGTTTGCCTGTTAATGAAAGTTTTTTGTGTACCTCCGTGGAGGAAGCAAAAGTAATAGCCCAGAAAATAGGTTTTCCTATTGTTATGAAAATCGATTCCATTGATATTTTTCAAAAAACTGCCGTTGGTGGTGTTCGTTTAAATATTAGAGATTTAAATGAAATATCAGAAATCTGGCACAGCATGATGAATAGTTGTAAAAAAGCCCACCCCAATGCTCTTATAAAAGGAATCCGCATTGAAAAAATGTTACATAAGGGATTTGAACTATTCATAGGGTCCTATAAAGATCCCACTTTTGGACCCTTGGTATTATTTGGGAAAGGAGGATGGGACAAAGAGGTATTTCCCGATATTCGAGTTGGCCTTCCACCCATGAATATGGCGCTGGCACAACAGATGGTGGAAGGAACACATCTTTTTACACTATTAAAAGGATACAGAAATCAACCGGGTGTCCCTTTAAATCAATTGTATTTACTGATTCACAGATTTTCCTACTTATTAATGGATTTTCCCGCCATAGCCGCAGTAGAAATAAATCCGTTTAGAATGGACCATGAAATTGGAATGGCATTACATGTTGCGGTTAGATTACAAAAAATACCAGGAAACGATCCATTACATTTTAGACATCTGGCCATCTCGCCTTATCCGGGAAAAGATTATTGTTTAGATAAAATGCTATCTACCGGTCACTCCATACATCTTCGTCCAATAAAACCTGAAGATGAACCTGGCTTAGCTGAAATGCTCAAAAATGTTTCCAGAGAGACCTTATATATGCGTTTTTTTGGTTATATTCCTAAGATAAATCATACCTGGTTAACCAGATTTACACACATTGATTATGACAGGGAAATAGCCATAGTAGCGGTACATACAGATATAAAAGAGGGAAAAACCCTGGAAATAATTACAGGAATTGTCCGAATTATTGAGGATGCCTGGCGTGAATCAGCTGAATATTCCATTTTAGTTGCAGACCATTGGCAGGGACAAGGACTGGGCAATATTTTAACAGATCATATTTTGGAGATTGCCCAAAAACGGGGTATTAAAAAAATTGTGGCTTCCGTTTTACCAAATAACGAGTCCATGATTAAACTTTTTATTAAAAAAGGATTCACCATTGACAAAAAATATCCTGATGTTTATGAAGCTTTTTTAAACATTTCGTAAGCTTTCCTTTTTGAATACATAAACCGTATATTGTAAAAAAATATTTACATGGCAGCTGTTAAACTTTTATTTCTATCTCTTTCCCTTTCTATTTTATCCATTTTTGTTTTTGGACAGGAAAATAAAATGGATTTTGAAAAATATGACCCACCTTCATCCCTAAAAGTACCCGAACATCCTTTAACAAAGGCTAAATTTCCATTTGTGGATCTACATAGCCATCATTGGAACATGGCCACTCAGGATATAAGTATTTTATTAAAAGAAATGGATGCTTTGAATATGCAAGTATGCATTAATCTGAGTGGTAGAGGCGGAAATGCATTGAAAGGAATGATCGAAAATGTGAAAAAATATGGTGCAGAAGATAGAATTGCTATTTTTACAAACGTAAGTTTTAATGGCATTGAAGAAAGTGATTGGTCAGCAAATGCTGTAAAACAACTCGAATTCGATGTTCAAAATGGAGCAAAAGGTCTCAAAATTTTTAAAAGTTTAGGTCTTAGTACAAAAGATAAAGCAGGAAATAGAATAGCTATTGATGATCCAAGATTAGATCCTATATGGGCAAAATGTGGTGAACTCGGTATTCCGGTTTTGATTCACTCCGCAGACCCAGCTCAGTTTTGGGAACCTTTTGATGAAAATAATGAACGTTGGCTGGAGCTCAAAACGCATCCAGGAAGAAAAAGAAGCGATACTGATCCCGCGCCTTTTTCAACTTTGATTAAGGAGCAACATCATGTTTTTCAAAAACATACTAAAACTACCTTTATCAATGCTCATTTTGGATGGATGGCCAATGACCTCGACTCCCTGTCTCGTTTCTTAGACGTATTTCCTCATGTGAATGTTGAATTTGGTGCTGTTATTGCTGAATTAGGACGACAGCCAAGACGAGCAGGATCTTTTTTTGAAAAATATCAGGATCGTATTCTTTTCGGAAAAGATGCTTATAATCCTGAGGAATATTTTACTTATTTTAGGGTTTTGGAAACTGCCGATGAGTATTTTCCATATTATAAAAGATATCATGCCTTTTGGAAAATGTATGGGCTTAACCTTCCAGACAAAATTTTGAAAAAGATTTATTACCAAAATGCTGTCAGAATAGTTGGGCTAAAAAAAGAAGGCTTCGAAAAATAAATACAGGGAAATATGAAAGCTTGTGGAATTAATTTGGGTTTACTTTTACTTTTTTGGTTTGGAAATTTACAGGGACAATCCTTTACCCCTGAAACCGTTCCCAATGAAAAAATTCAAAATAACAGCTACATCAGCGATCCATCTAAAATTTTAGATGAAGATACTTATAACCAAATTAATACGACCTTGTCTTTTTTAGAAGATAGCGTTAAATGTGAAGTTTCCCTGGTTTTATTACCTTCTATTGGTGAATTAGTACCAAAGGACTTTGCTTATGATTTATTTAATTTATGGGGGATAGGTAAAAAAGGAACAGATAACGGATTACTCATCCTTTTTGTTTTAGATCAAAAAAGAGTAGAATTTGAGACTGGAAATGGATTGGAAGCTGTTCTGCCTGATGCCATTTGTAAACGAATTATTACCAATGAATTAATTCCCTCCTTTAAAAATGAAGCGTACGGTGAAGGATTCACAAAGGGCATTGCAGCGATTTCCCAAATTCTTCAGAATCCCAATAATGCTTTAGAATATAAAGAAGAATCTAATGAAGATGATTCGTCTTTCTTTATGAAGGCCTATGGTGCAATCACGGCCTTCATAAATGGCCTTATTTTATGGTTATTAGGGAGAAGTTCCAAAAGAAACGAAACTCCGTATAAAAAATATCATACTTTTAAGAAATATAACATTGTTCCTCTTGCCTTTATTTTCCCCATTCCATTTATCCTCATCTTATGGTATGTAAGAAAGCAAATGAAATTATTGCGAAATACCCCACCTCCAGAAGACCATGGGGTTGTGTTAAGAAAAGAAGAAACTGTTGCCTCTTCTGCCTTTTTGAGTTCCGGGCAGGCAAAAGAAGTTGAACTCGGTGTTTCTGAATATGATGTATGGGTTGGAGAAGGTGTAGATCCCACTATTTTGCGTTATTTGAAATCTCCTAAAAGTTATACGAATTGTTCGTCTTGTAAATTCCAAACAGAAAAATTAACAAGTTCAACCGTACTTAGAGCTGCCACCTATTCAAATACTGGAGAAGAGTTACTCCGTTACTCTTGTTTACATTGCGGAAATACAAGAGAGAAAATAAACATTATCCCCAAAAAAGTCAGAAGTAGTTCTGGAGGTTCAGGGGGTGGTCGCTCTGGTGGGGGAAGCTGGGGCGGTGGAAGAAGTAGTGGAGGTGGTGCTGGAGGAAGCTGGTAAATTTTAAACCATAAACTTATATATTAATCTACTAAAGGTTAAGGGCAATCTTTCAGATTAAGCTGTTCCTGCAACTAAATCTTTCACCATGAATGGACCTTCATAAACCAGTCCTGTATATATTTGAACCAAAGATGCACCTGCATCCAGTTTTAGTTTTGCATCTTTAACGGAGGCAATACCGCCAACCCCTATAATAGGTAACTTACCTTTTGTTTTTTCAAATACATAGGAAATAATGCTGGTTGATACCTCTCTGACTGGTTTACCACTTATACCGCCTGCACCAAAATTTTCAACTTCCAATGCATCTGTTTTTAGGTTATCTCTGCCCGAAGTGGTGTTAGATATGACTAAACCGTGGCATTTAGTTATTTGTACAACTTCAATAATATCATCTATTTGCGATAACTCTAAATCCGGGGCAATTTTAAGTAAAATGGGTTTTTGGACAGACTTTGCATCGTTAGCCTGTTGTAAAGCTGATAAAATATTGGTAAGAGGTTCTTTTTCCTGTAACGCCCTCAATCCAGGGGTATTTGGAGAACTAACATTCACGACAAAATAATCGACATAAGGATATAATTTTTGAAAACAAAAAAGATAATCATCCACTGCATTTTCATTCGGGGTATCTTTATTTTTACCTATATTTCCACCAATTATCAATCCATTGGGACGTGAAAATGCTTTTAATTGATTAACGAGATAATCGACCCCAAGATTATTAAATCCCATTCTGTTTATTAGTGCGTTATCTTTGGGTAAACGAAATAACCTGGGTTTATCATTGCCATTTTGAGGACGTGGCGTAACGGTACCCAACTCTATAAATCCAAAGCCCAAAGTTGGCATAACATCCAAGTATTGTCCATTTTTATCAAACCCTGCAGCCAGGCCGATCCGATTTTGAAAGGACAGATTACAAAACGATATGTTATTTCCTATATGCCTGGGTTTACAATATTCTTTAAAAGCAAAGCCTATGAATGGAATTTTCAACAAAAGCTTAAATAAAAAAAGGGTAAAGGCATGTGCTTTTTCGGGAGAAAAAAGGAATAAAAGAGGCTTAACAAAGGCTTTATAAAACATGGGGATTCATTTTTAACCCTTTAATAAACTAAAGAACGCGAAGTTGAAATCCATTCCCATGAATATTAACAATTTCAATATTGGGGTCTTCCTTTAATAATTTTCTAAGTTTGGTTACAAATACATCCATGGAACGCGCTGTAAAATAGGTATCCTCTCCCCAGATTTTTATCAGAGCTTCAGCTCTGGCAACTACATTGTTCATATTATCAGCAAAGAGACAAAGAAGAGCCGATTCTCGGGGGGAGAGTTTCACCTTTTCCTCAGGATTTTTTGCTTTAGCAAAAGTAAGTATGCGCAAATCTGCATCATAATGATAATCACCGATATTGTAATACCTAAGTGCCTCTTTAGAAGCAGGTATTTCTGGAATATGAACTATTTTCCTTTTTAAAATGGCATTTATACGTAAGAGTAATTCTTCAGAATTAAACGGCTTAGTAATATAATCATCTGCCCCTATTCTAAATCCTTCCAGAACATCAGCCTTCAAAGATTTAGCGGTTAAAAAAATTAAAGGCATAGAAGGATCTGCTGCCAATATTTCCCTGGCCAAGGTAAATCCATCTTTTTCAGGCATCATCACATCTAGAATACAAATATCAAATTTTCCATTTTGAAAAGCATTCCAACCTTTCATCCCGTTATCGGCCAAGGTAACTTCATATTCATTTAATTCCAGATAGGCGCTTAATACATCCCCAAAATTCTGGTCATCTTCAACTAAAAGAATTTGTTTTTGATTCATACAAAATGGGTTTAAAATGAAATAATGATCCTTCAACTAAAAGGAAAATATAGTATAAAACTACTCCCCTTTCCTAACTCACTTCGAACATCAATTTTACCTTTGTGGGCTTCAACCATGGTTTTAACATAACTTAAACCGAGTCCAAAACCTTTTACATTATGTAAATTTCCGGTTGGAACTCTATAAAATTTATCAAAAATAAATTTTCTAACCTCTCTGCTTAGACCAATACCCTCATCTTTCACCATAATCTCCAGCCCTTTATCTACATTTCTCGTGAATACGGTGATATGTGGCTTTTGGGGAGAATATTTATTTGCATTGTCCAACAGATTATTAATAATATTTGAAAGATGAGTGTGATCCCCTTTTACAATAGACTCTGAAGCATTCAAAAAACCCTTCACGGAACCCTCTCTGGTTTCTACCTGAAGGGAAATATTTTCAATTGCTGAAAGAATAAGGTCATGCATATCGACAGATGTCCATTTTAGGTTAAAATCCTTTTTATCTAAAAGGGCCATTTGCAGCACTTTTTCTACTTGCTTGTGCATTCGAATATTCTCCTGTTTAATAATCCTGGAAAATCTTAAAATTTTCTCTTCATTTTTTAAAACGACAGGGTTATTCAAAGAATCAGCAGCCAAAGAAATAGTTGCAATGGGTGTTTTAAATTCATGTGTCATATTATTTATAAAATCAGTTTTCATTTCTGATAACTTCTTTTGAGTAAAAATAATATACAGCGTGTATCCAAAACAGAGTAAAATAACACCTGCGAAAAACAAAGTTGCAAGGAGCGTTTTCCCTATTGATCTTAAAATAATAGCATTTTTATTAGGAAAAAATATTCTCAACTCCCCTGGAACTGGTCGTTCTCTGGGAAAAACATTCACTTTGTAGGCTGTATTTTCTTCCCCTGTGTTTACATATTCTGGTAAAATATTCTCCTTCTCTTTTTCGTAATCAAATTTTTTTCCGTCCAGAATAACAAAACTTTCCCTTTCAAAACCATAAATACCATAATGATATCTATAACTGGGAATTTGATCATTTATACCTCTTAGAGCTAGTTCCTCTCTAAGGATCAAATCAAGATAATTCATCTTAATTCGATTTTCTAATTTTTTTTCCCTTTCTCTGGAACCAAATGGATTGAAAGTTGGAACATTACTATTGGGATATTTTTCACTCATAGAAGCCAGAAATAAATCTTTTTCCTCGTCTAATTCAAGTTTCTTAACTACTTCATTTAGCGCGCTGAAAACATTTTTTTCAAATCTATCTGTATTGACTTCTGTTGCTGACTGAAGGAGTCTAATTTGTGACCACATTACACCTACGATGGCAATCGCCATAAGACCAATGATTGCAAAAATGACCTTTTTATTCATACTTTATAGCGTAAACCTGACAATAAATCCACCTGAAGCATCCGTTCTAGGAAAGCCTGCCGAAGTTTTAGGTCTATTTTTTCTATAATCAAAGAAAAGCCTGAGGGATAATTGTCTGCTTATCTTGTATTCTGCTGATGGAGAAAATGTTAGCGAATAATTCCCTCTTGTTGGTTCAATAATTCCCTGATCTAAAAGGTGATTAAAAGTAACATCATCCCGCATACTTAAATTAAAGGTAATATCCAGGTCGTTTCCTTGTGCTGCTGTATTTCTGCCCGCAGGATCATTATTTCCAATAGGGGCTGAAGGTTTAGGAATAAGGCTTCTCCCTCCTTTCTTTTTAGAACCTGTAAGAAATGGAATGTCTATATTTCTAAGCAAATAGCCGAAACCAATCACAAATTCCTTGCTCCTTGTTTCAGATAGCTGATTACTCACAAAACTCATGGCCAGTAATCGGTTTATCTTATAATTTACATTTAAAGACATCCCATTTTTCAAAGTTGCATCAACAGCAATTAAAGGAGAAAATCCTTCTTGAATAGCCACCTCAGGAATTTCTAATCTGGCATAATAATTACCGTTTAATTCATTCAATGCACCTGTACTTTGAGTTCGGATAAAATCGAGTCCAGAGTTAAAGCGGCTTACCGTCAGGGTAGATTTATACCCATGTGTCAAGCTAAAATTTTGAAATAATTCACTAAACAAAGGAACTTTAGCTAATCCATTATATTGTAATCGCCAGTTAATATTGGGTAATAAACCAAAGATATCTAAAGGAATTGTTTTAGCATCAGCTCCAGTATAAGCTGCAATAAAGGCTGGAATCAAAACATCCTGTTGGGTTCGACCGTAACCATAAGTATAGCCATTTTTTGCAAGGGTTGTATCGAGATGGATACCAGAACCTAATCGCTGCGAAACAGCAATTCGATTTGTTTCAAACTGTTTGAATAAATTTACTAAATCATCTTTATCTTGATTAAACAGGGTATTGAGGGCCGAATAACTCATGGTCATTGTACCAATATCCTTTGGAATGGCATGTGAAAATTCGGTTGAATTATTGAGTGTCGTATCTTTAAAGAATTGTGAATGGTTACTGGAAAAGTTTTTATTGAACTCAAGTTCAATTCTAAATTCCTTAAATGGTTCTACAGTTAAACGGCCATCATAGTTTTCAGCTCTTGTTTGAGCAACTTCCTGATTTAGAAAAACACTGGAAGAAATCCATCCTTTCTTTGCAATCTGGTTTAGCCAATCCGAAGCAGTATAATTTTCTGCTTCGCTCAATTCACTTATTTTAGGCTGCAAACCTGCGACAAAATCCCAGCCAGGACCTTGAAAGTCAGGTCCCATACCCATTAGTTTAGCTGCAGGCATAAATCCAGGCACAACCGTGCTACTTTGAAGGGTATAATTAAATCTGGCCCTTCGCAGCAGTAAAAAAGGCCTTATTAACATTCTTTCTGCCATACTTGGCTCAGAACCTTTTTTTTCTTTTTCTTCTGGTTCTGCTTGTTGCTCTTGATCTTGATTTTCTCCTTTACCTTTTTTCGTTTTTGATGGAGGTGCACCTCTGTCAATTTTCCTTAAATAAGGAATCTTGCTATAAATAGACTCAAAATTAAAGTCAATATTTGCCTGAATATTTTGGCTGTTTCTTATCTGGTTACCTAAACTGTCCAAATTGAGTGCTGCTGCATTCCAACCATATTGCCCTTGATACTGAACCCTTGAAGTAATCCAATCCATTAAAGGAATGACTCTGAATGGAAGGGTGTACCCTAAAGTAAAGGAATGTTGGTAAGACTTAGAACGTCCAAATTGTTGAATATTACTCCAGATACTATCTTTCCTGATTTTTGCTGCCTTTTCTAGAGTATTATTTTCTAATAATCTGACTTCATCCGGTTCATCAATGACAGCAAAAGTAGAAGCTGAAAAAGTAAATTTGATGGCTTTTGTCAAATCCCAGTTTAAACTATAATCTCTGTCCCATGAAAAACGCTTATTGAAAAAAGTATTATATCTGTCCTCAAGACCTGTAAACCGATAGCGGGTGGTATTAAATAACCTGGCCATCTGGGTACCGAAAGTAAATGAATTAGGAAGAGGGTTGAAATTAATCTCTGAAATCCATTTTAAGGCACTTCCTTTTAAATTTTTAAAAGGCTGAATAAAATCTCCTTTTCTGGAAAAAGCATAATTTAAAGAACCTGTTCTTCGGACACTTGCATCAAATTCTATGAGCGGACTTCGTTTATCTGTTTTTGTAAAGGCGTAATTAAACGAAAAATTAGAAATATCCCAGGGAGCTGGTTTAGCTGGTTGCCCACTCAGACCACCCGTTCGTTCCTTGCGAATATTGGTAAAATTATACCCTTGAATGGTATTTATTTCTCTGGAAAGCCTTTTAATAGAATCTCGGTCTGCCAGTGAGGGAAAGGTAGGTAATTTATCCTTAAGCCTAATGTCAAGATCAAACGGATCGAATTCAGGCGTTGTAAAATTAGTAGAATACTGTGCAAAAAGGGGTAATTTTAATCCCCACGAAGCTGGCAGGAATTTATTTAATTCCACAGAACCTGATACATCAAAACCAGTGATGGACTCCCTGTTTCTCTGTAAAACGCGCTGATCAATAGCCCCAAATCCGATTGAAGCATAATTACCTGCAAAACTAACATTTCCCAGATCAGCTAATTGCATATCCAGGCGACCAATGGCAGCTACACCACCTCTTTCATCCAGACCTGTAAGTCTAAATTCGTTCACCCAAATTTCTACATTAACAGGACTAACCTGACCCCCTTTCCTGTTTCTAACCCCAATCATGGCAATTTTGGCAAGTCCGAGACTTGGATTTCCCTTTATACTAATTCTATGTTGCAATTGAGGATTTCCTACAGATCCGGTTCCATCTACAATTTGTCCATATTCATCGGTAAGCGAAAAACCCGCATCATTCCGTTTTATTTTCAAGTCAGTAAATAAAGAAAGAGCTACATCAAACTCATTTTCTGGCCTCCATACTTCTTGCTTATATTCATCGCTAATAATATTAGCTGTTAATTTTGTTGCATCGGAGAAGCTAACTGGAATCTCATACTCATAATAATTATTTTTAAAATCAGAACCAATTCTAATAAAGACAGAAACATCACCGTCATTTAAATTGGGTCCAACAATTTTTTCAGCATGAACAAAAGCCTTAATACGATCGTAAACGCGCATATCGAGACCGACATTTTTAAATACTGCTTTTTCCTCCCTTTCGCACAATCCTTTTATTTTCATTGTCAAGGATTGTTCATTTTGTAAGGTATTAAAAACACCCAGAGCCTGCTGCCGCTGAATACCAACGGGCAATACATAGCTAAAAGGTTTTCTGTTGCTGTTTTCTTCAATATTTACGGCATCGACATCAAACTGAGTCTGAGCATCACAAGGAACATTATCCTGCTCATTTAAATCCTGAGAATATCTGCGCCATTGATTACGAACTAGCTCCATACGTGCAAATCGGAAAGTCACCTGGCTTTCAAAACCATGCAAATACATTCTCATAAAACGAATAGACCTAAAATCTTTAATACCTCCAACGGCAACTTTATCATTACCATTTAGGGGAACTCTAAGTCTGTACCAAATTCTTTCCCCATTGTCGCTGACGATACGATCCGTTACAAATGGCGTTCTATTTACATCAATTTCTCTTGGATTTAGCGGATCCGCTAGAATTGGGATTTTATATTGAAAGTATGCTTCTGTTTCATTTAGGGTATTATCCCTGTTCAAATCCTCTGCATCAGGTACATTTGTAGCTGACTGTAATTGATTTCCGCCTGTATTTGATTTAGAGTTACCCTCTGGGCCGTTAAAATCTTTATATCTGCTTAATAAATCTGTATTTTGCGAAAAGCTGGGGTCATTAAAATTTCTAAAATTATCAGCAGCAGCATCCGTTTTTATTTTTTCTGCTGCTCGAGGATTTGATTTTGCAATATTGGACAAATAGGGTGCAAATTTTAATGCCTCTGTAGCATCATTCATTCCATCGAGTCCAATATCCTGTGCTAACCTGGACGCTTCATCTATATCAAAAGCATTTGTAATTTGTTGAGCAACAGGAATGACTGACCAGTTGGTATTGTCCGTTCTTCGACTTGGATTTAACGGAGCTGGAAGTCCATTTTCAAAAAACTTACGCGAATCTCTCAAAATATCTTCTGAGACATTCCCCAGGTTGATGTACAATTCACCTTGTTTTTTTTCATAATCTTCCACTGCTTTTTTAGGGTCACTGGGATCTAAAAAGGGACTTAAAACCCAAAACTCCAAAAACTCAATATTAGAAGACTGAAAATCATTTGTATTTAAGGCTCTCATAACCCCACCCCATCTCGAGCCTGGATTATCAAGAACCATAGAGTCTCCAATAAACTTACTTCCTTTACTTATTCCCGGATAGCCCCCAGGCACATCAAAATTATATGGACCTCTATTTTCCGGATAATAGGTCATATCAAAAGTGGGGATATTAGGAAGTTGATTTGGGGCAATCTGTGCGTTGGGAAACACCTCTATCTGTGGAACTTGACTGGTATAAGGGTTTTTTGTATCCTCCGCATTACCTCTTGCTCCTAAATCGATTCTATACCAACTTAATTTGGCTCTATTTGATCCATAACGAAGATCATTTACCAAAGCAGCTTCTGGAAATAAAGGATTATTATTAAAGGCATCATTTTGAGGAACGGAAGCTAAAACCCAGTTCGTAACTGGTTGCCTTAGATCTAAACTACTGGCACTACCTTCGAAATCGTCAATATATACAACCCCTCCTTTATCTTTATTATTTTGATTTATAGCCCTGGAATGACCTGGTCTGATTAAAGCTGTTTCAGCCGTAAAATTGATAGAAGACTTTGCTTTCGTGCTTATACCTGGAAGAGCATCCACTAATTTTGTTAACAGAGGAGATTCCCGTGTAATTCCGACGTCAAAACCATACATCGAATTATTAATAGGATCTTCCCCAATATTTACTTTTTGCGTAAAGGGTCTTTCAAATAACTTTAAGGCAGTTGCTCCGAGATTAAAATTTTTATCTACCGCATAATCGGCTCTGACACCAAACATACTTTTTGTCTGGAAATTAAACAGACCATTATCTTCATAGCTTACATTGACAGGAATTCCCGAATTAAGAATGGCATCATTCAAAATTCTTACTCTGCCAATATTATAATCTATTTCATAATCGACCCCTTCTCTTAATGTTTGTCCACCGCCACTTACTGTCACTGAACCTGGAGGAATATTAAATGCCCCCAAAGAAATTTCAGAGGACACACTTGATTTATAATTTCCTTTAATGACAAACCTGTTTTTTTCTTGAAATTCCTGAGCCAGGAAAAGGGTTTTTGAATAAAGTTCAGGAAAAGTATATTTTGCGCGAAGTCCATCATTTTCAATTTGTTTACCTAAAGACTTTCCAAATGGTTCCAAAACAGGAAACATAACCCTTCCATTAGAAAGGTTTATGGTTAGCCCGGGTACAAAGTCAAAAATACCATCCGGGGTTGGATCACCTTGCGTATTTAATTTATCAACATTAAAAACTCTAAGCAAGGGTCTTCCCGCAAGATTTGTTTCAGGAAGAAATCTTTTTAGGCCTTTTCCTGGATCCTCATAAAAAATATCCAGACGAAACTCATTCTGATCAATCTGAACGGCACCAATTGGATAAATATTTTTCATCATCAAGTCCCAGGTAGGAACGTCCGTCGTCTGTGTAGTACTTTTCAACATTTTCACAAACAGAACGGTCAGCGAAGAATCTGGCTTTGTATTTTCAGAATTATTGGCTAATTCACCCACCTTAAAGGTTTTTCCGTTGTAAGTATATTGGTAAGAAACACCCACCACCTGATCAGGCTGAACGTTAATATTAAGTGTAATAAAGCCTAGTTCTGAATGAACATTATATTCACTGGGCCTTAATTTCCTTGCGCTTACTTTTTCGAAATCTCTCGATTGATTTAATTTAAATTCAGTTTGAAGAATAGATACTGCGTTATCAATTTGCCTGATTCTAGGGTCACTTATCACGCGGTTATACAAATTATTTGAGCTATTATCAGGAAGCGGTTTACCTGTCAGGTCTTTAGGCGCAAAGGCAGTTTGAACCGGAACAGCAACTGGATTAACCATAATTTCTGGCTCCCCCAAATCGGCAAGAGCTACAATATCTCTTACATTATCTACCTCATTCCTATCATTTGTCAACCAGACCTCAATATTTTCAAGTTTAAATAAACTACGTATTTGAGGTAAATTTTCAAGGGCGGGTTCAAAGGCACTTCGGTTATAATGGGAAAGGAAAAAATGTCGGTTTTCGTCATATTGATCCGCCCGAACTTCAAATTCCTGAACCTGGCTTCCACCCTGTGTTTGAATATTTTTTCTTTGTGAACGCTGCTGTGAGGCAATTGCAGTAAGTCGTAGATGACCAAATTGAAGTTCTGTTTTAAGACCAAATAGACTCTCTGCCCCTTGAATCAGGGAACCTCTCAAAGGTAAGCTTACATTTCCTGCCTCAATTTTTTTAACAATCTCATCCTCATTAAATAAATCACTGTTATAGTTTAGTTTTATAACTTGTTTGTCAACATCAAAAGTTGCGTTTGTATTATAATTTGTTGCCAGATTCAATTTATCCCCAATTTTTCCTGTAATATTCATTTGAATATTCATATCGAAATCAAAAAGAAGCTGTCTTCTTCCAGCCTCGATAATAAAAGGATTTTCCATACTTTGGTAGTCCATTCCAAAGGTAAGATCTACCCCACCCTGAGGTCGAATATCTATGGAATTACCTCCAAAAAGACGGTCTATAAGACTGGCTTTGACATCAATGGTAGATAAAGGATTTAAGGAGCCGGAAGCGTTTTCAGCACCAATTCCAGCTAACTGTCTAAAATATTTCTGGTAATCTTCTACTTCTCTTTTTTTCAAATACTGATCAAAGGACATATAGGAAGGATATTTAAAATCATCCTCTCCAATTTTTTCCGTCATGATATATTTATTAGTAACGGGGTCATAGGTTACCTTTTTTTCAATAACGGAAGGGTCTTTTAAATCTATAATATTTTGAGGCTTAGCTATGCTAAAATTATCTTTGCGTTCTTTAATAGGTGGTAAGGTATCTATATCAACCTTGTACTTAAGCGGAGCTAAAAAGCGGGAAAGGTAAGGATCTGGTTTTCCCCAAAACGGCAAACTACCCCCGGAAAGGTTTTGAAAAGCGATTACTCCTGCAAATAAAACGAATAATACGATTGCTGAATACTTCATGTTAAACAAAGGAAAAGTCGTTTAAGGTGCAAATTTCAGCCCCTTGTATTATTAAATAAATATTACCACTCATCAGGAAAGAACCTTAAGTGCCTTTTTAATCAAATCTTCCACATTCTCCGTGGGGGCCGAATCCTGTAAAATTTGCTGAATAGCTTTTTGGACCAAAACCCGGCTAAATCCTAATGCTACCAAAGCGGATAACGCTTCATCTCTAATTGTATTGTATGAGGCATGATTCAAAAAGGGAGCTTCCCCACTGTCTTTGACTATTTTATCTTTTAAATCTAAAATAATTCTTTTAGCTGTCTTCGGTCCGATTCCTTTTGCTTTTCTAAATATTTCATCTTGTTCATTTAAAATAGCTGTTCTTATTTCATCAGGTGAAATAGAAGAGAGCAAAACTTGTGCCGTAGTGGGTCCAACCCCATTAACACTAATTAATAATCGGAAAAGAGTCCTTTCCTTTTCCTCTGAAAAACCATAAAGAGAATGACTATCTTCTTTTATATATTGATGTGTCAATAATAAGGTAGAGGGAATGTCCTGAAGTTGAGAATAGGTATTTAAACTGATAAAAACCTGATATCCTACTCCTCCCGTTTCTAAAACAACAAAGGTGGGACACTTAAAAGTTATTTTACCTCGAAGGTGAGTAATCATGGTATAATTTTGATAAACAGATGCAAAGGTAAAAAAACAATCACTATGTAAAAGAATTTCCTACAAAGCATATCTTTACATTTTAAATAAAAATATGGAAAATACTCAAATAAATATCCTTCTTCTGGGAAGTGGCGGACGGGAACATGCTTTGGCATGGAAAATTAAACAAAGTGAACGCTGTCAGCAATTATTTATTGCTCCTGGTAATGCGGGTACCCGGCAGCACGGTATAAATGTAAAATTAAATTTATCTGACTTTAATGCTATTAAAAATCTTGTTATAGGAGAAGATATCAAAATGGTCATTGTCGGACCAGAAGAGCCTTTAGTGAAAGGAATTGTTGATTTTTTTGAAACTGATTCTTCTCTCTCTCACGTTATGATTGTAGGCCCCTCAGCCAAGGGAGCTCAGTTAGAAGGGAGTAAAGCGTTTGCTAAAATTTTTATGGCAGAACAGTCCATTCCAACTGCTGCTTATCAAGCCTTTACCTCCGAAACTTTAGCCGAAGGACTCCATTTCCTTTCTGAAAACGATGGCCCTTATGTCCTTAAAGCTGATGGATTGGCAGCAGGAAAAGGCGTTGTCATTTTATCCGATGTAGAAGAAGCAAAAGCTGAATTGGAAGCTATGCTAAGCGGTAAATTTGGTGCCGCTTCCTCCTGTGTTGTCATTGAACAATTCTTAAGTGGTATTGAGTTCTCCGTATTTGCCCTAACTGATGGCATTAAATATGTTCTTTTTCCTGAAGCTAAGGATTACAAAAAAGTGGGCGAAGGAGATACTGGATTGAACACAGGAGGTATGGGTGCTATTTCTCCAGTTCCATTTTTTGATTCCACAATGATTGAAAAAGTTAAGTCCCGTATTATAGAACCTACCCTTAAAGGCCTTCAGGAAAATCAACTTCCTTACAAAGGATTTATTTTTTTTGGTTTGATTTCCGTGGATGGTGATCCCTTTGTAATAGAATATAATTGCCGGTTAGGTGATCCGGAAACAGAGGCAATTATCCCAAGATTAAAATCAGATATTGTAACCTTGTTTTTAGACCTGCATAACGAGTCATTAGGTTTAAATCCCGTTGAAGTGGATGAAAGATTTGCAGCTACAACGATGTTAGTTTCAGGTGGATATCCTGGTGAATATGAAAGCAATTTACCTATTACTTTTCCAGCAGATTTATCCCCTTCCTTCCTTTTTCATGCGGGAACAGATGTAAATGAAAAAGAAGAAATAATTACCAAAGGAGGTCGGGTCTTAGCTATCACTTCTCTGGATGCGGATAAAAATATGGCGCAGGAAAAAAGTAGATTTTTAGCAGACCAAATCTATTTTAAAAACAAATATTACAGAAAAGATATTGGATTTGACTTATAATTTTTGCTAAACAATCTTTTTTTTAATAGTTCGTTATATTGGGTGATTTAAAACCGTTTTAAACAAATCAGATATATTTTCTAATTTTGCGTTTTAAAAAAGAAAATTATCTACTAAAATATACATAGCCATGTATTTTCATAAAATTATTTTACTGCCAGTTCTTTGTCTTATTTTATCTTCTCATTTTGTAAATGCTCAAAGTGAGGAGGATATATTATTTACGGTAAATAATAATCCAGTTACAGTTGGTGAATTTAAATATATTTATTCCAAAACGAATGGTGCAAATGCTAACTTTTCAAAATCTTCCCTTCAGGAATATTTAGACTTATATGTTAAATTTAAACTAAAAGTTCAAGAAGCTAAAGCTTTAAAAGTAGATTATTTACCAGATATTAAAGAGGAATTATTAGGCTACAGAAGGCAATTATCTGATTCCTATATTTTAAACAAGGAAGTCACAGGCAGATTAGTGAGAGAACTTTATGATCGTTCCCTTGAGGATATTGATATCAGCCATATTTTATACACTATCTCAGAAAGTACCCCAAAAGATGATTCCATTAGTGCAAATAAATTCTTAATGGATTTATATGTGAAACTAATCAATGGAGCTGATTTTGAAGAATTTGCCAGAAATTATAGCTTAGACAGATCTTCAAAGACAAATAGTGGCCATATCGGATTCATAAATGTTCCTTTTCCAAATGGGTTTTACGATTTGGAAAATGCAGCATATACCATGTCTCCGGGAGAAATTTCTAAACCAATTTATACTCCTGCAGGATTGCATTTGTTAAAAGTAAATGCCAGAAGACCTGCTCGTGGCGAAATTGAAGGTGCGCACATTTTAATCAGAAAATCAGGTGAAGGTGAAAATCCCTTTACACCAAAAAATAAAATTGATAGTATATACGGTTTATTGCAATCTGGAGAAAGTTTCGAAAAATTAGCCATTACCTATTCAGAAGATGATAAAACGGCAAGTAAAGGTGGTTATATCGGTGTTTTTGGAATTAACAAATATGAACAGGCTTTCGAAGATGCTATTTATAAAATCGAAAAAGATGGAGAATACAGTCAACCTGTACAAACTAATTTAGGTTGGCATATTGTCAAACGCATTTCCAGAAAACCAATTCCAAATTTTGAGACATCAAAATCAAATTTGGAGGCAGCGGTTCGTCAAGATCAGCGATATACTTTTGCAAAAGAAAATATGTTTAATCAGATTCGGTCGAACGCTGGATTTGTTGAAAATAAAGATGCCCTTGCCCAGTTAATTCCCTTTGTAAACGATACTTTCTATACCTTCCGCTGGAAAATACCCACACAACTGCCCTCGGTAACTTTATTTACGTTGGCCAATAAAACCTATACGCTGATTGATTTTGCTCAATATCTTGAAAAATCTTCCAGATTACGCTTCCGATTGAACCAGCAAGATCCAATTCCATCTATGATAACCAAGTTATATGAAGGTTATTTAGAAGATGAAACATTAAAACTGGAGGAGAGTCAACTGGAAAAAAAATATCCGGAATTCAAACATCTTTTAAGAGAATACGAAGAAGGCATTTTACTTTTCGAGGTGACCCGTCAAACAGTCTGGGATAAAGCAAGCCAGGATTCTGCTGGTCTGGCAAATTTTTATAAATTGGTCCAGGGAAAATATAATTGGAATGAAAGAGCAGTATCAACCCGGTACACATTGAAAGCAAGTGCAAAAGATCAGATTGCCCAAATACGTGATTTTGCTAAAACCCATAAAAAAAATGAAGTGCTTGTTCGCTTCAATAAGGATGATAACGAAATCATCAGCGCCGAAGAGATTACCATCGAAAAAGGAAAATCTCCTGAAGCCAGTCAATTGGGACTTCAATGGAAACAAGGTCAGATAACCAATACTACCTTAAATTCCACAACAAATGATATTGAGTTTTTCAAAATTGAAAAAATCCTTCCGGTAAGCCCTAAAGCCCTTGATGAATCTAAGGGCTATATTATAGCAGATTATCAGGATTTTCTTGAGAAAGAATGGGTAGATAGTCTGAAGAAGAAATATCCCGTTCAGATAACAAAAAATATTTTTGAAGGACTAATAAAGCAATGATTTTTTCAGGTAAGTTTTTTTTTTCTTGCATTATGCTCCTGTTGGTTTATTCTTGCCAAGAGCATAATGAACAAAACGCAGGTAATTTTCTGTTGGCGCGCGTTTATAATAAGTCTTTATATATTAAAGATTTAGAAGGCATGTTCCCACCGGGAACATCTGCTTATGATAGTTCATTGATAACCAATGCATATACTCAACGTTGGTTACGAGAGGCTGTTTTGTTATACGAGGCTGAAAACAATCTCCCCAAAGATCTAAACATTGATAGACTTGTTCGTGATTACAGATCTTCTCTGGTTCGTAACAATTATGAACAAATCCTTTTAGAACAATTGATGGAAACGGAGATTTCAAAATCTGAACTTTCAACCTTCTACGAAAAAAATAAAATTCAATACCAACTCGATAACCCCATTATAAAAGGTTATCTCATAGAAGTTCCTAAAATTATATCTATCAGGGATAGTTTAAAATTATTATGGAAAAATCCGAATGAAGCTAATTTGGCACGATTAAAAGCTATTTGCGAAGAATATGAACTCTCTTATTTTCTTGATGCAAATAAATGGAATGAATGGGACAAGCTGGCAGTTTATTTACCTAGAAATATCGGTTTTGACGAATTTTCCAGAAAAGGAAAAGATTTTACCCTTCAGGATGGTGAATTTGAAATTTGGATTAAAATAATGGACAGTAAAAGGCCCCAGGAAATTCCACCCATTGATTATGTAGAGGAACAACTTAAAAGAATGCTTCTCCTAAGTAGAAAAACAAAGTTGCTGGAGGAAAAAAAAGAGGATATGTACGAAATTGCAAAACGGAAAGGTCAAATTGAGGTTTTTTACCTGAAGTAAAATTTTAGGCTCCTCTATAGTAATTAACCAACTATTCCTTTCATCTTTGTGTCTTTAAAAGTTAATACTCAATTTCATGCTAAAATATTTTTTATCTCTATTTTTATTTGTCACTTGTCTACCTGCTTTTAGTCAGATTCAGGTAATGGACAAAATTATCGCCACTGTGGGGGGTGAACTCATCTTACTTTCTGAGCTTGAAGAGCAATTTGCTCTTGCCCTCTCGCAAAAAGGAGATATTCCCCAAAATGCACGTTGTGAAATATTGGAGCAATTGTTAACAAGTAAATTATTGATAAACCAATCTAAACTGGATAGTATAGAAGTTGGTGATGATGAAGTTGAAAATCAACTCGCAGCAAGGATTGATAGAATTCTATCTTTCATGAATAACGATATTAAACAATTTGAGGAATATTACGGCCAATCCGTTAATGATGTAAAAGAACAATTTAGAACAGACTTAAAAAATCAACTTCTTTCAGAAAAGATGAAAGGGGAAATAATGAAGGATATCACCATTACACCTTCGGAAGTTAAATCTTTTTTCTCGAAAATTCCTAAAGATTCCTTACCCTATTTCAATTCAGAAGTTGAAATTGGTGAAATTGTTATGGTTCCTAAAGTAAATGATATTCAGAGGCAAATAACCATGAATAAATTAGAGGGTATTCGAAAAAGAATTGTGGAGAATAATGAAGATTTTGCTGTTCTTGCAGGAAAATTTTCAGCAGATGGATCCGCTCAGACAGGTGGCGATTTAGGCTGGGCGACCAGAGGAAAATATGTACCAGAGTTTGAGGCTGCAGCCTATAAATTAGAAATAAACGAGATTTCTGATATCGTGGAGTCTCAATTTGGATTCCATTTGATTCAACTAATGGGACGCAGAGGTAACAGTATTAATGTTAGGCATATTTTATTGAGACCTGAAATTACGGAAGAAGATTTTGATATAGTCAGAAGAAAATTAGATTCCATTCGCACGCTAATCATTAATGATTCTATTTCCTTTTCTTTTGCAGTAAAAAGATTCTCCTATGATAAAGCACAATCTTACAATAATGATGGCAGAATGGTAAATCCAGTTACAGGAAATACCTTTTTTGAAGTGGGAGATTTGGATCCTGATATTTATTTCGCCATAGATACTTTAAAAGTAAAAGGATTAACGGCTCCTATTGAGTTTAGAGATCCATCTGGTGAAGTTCAATTTCATATCATTCAACTACAATCAAAAACACCTCCCCATAAAGCCAATTTGCTTCAGGATTATTCAAAAATTCAAAAAGCATCCATTGAATCAAAGAAAAATGATTATATAAACTCCTGGATTGATGAAAAAATTGGTACTACATTTATTAAATTAGAGCAAAAATATGCGACCTGCCCCAATCTTGATATTTGGATAAACCAAAGCAGAGGCGCTAATTAAAGAAAGCTAAATAACCTGTTATTTTAAAAAATAAAGCCGGCGTTTATTAAACACTGGCTTTATTTTTTAGGTTCAATAGCCATTTTTAGTAACCATAAACTTAATACAAGAAAAGCCACCAATCCAATAATATCACCCGCTGCCCCCATTGAATTTCCCCAGCCCGTATTTATTTTAGACATCAAAGAAACAGGATTTCCAGAAGTATCATTACCTAAATTAGTCCCCATAAAGATAGCAACCAAAATGCCTGTAAGGGCTCCTCCTGCTATCAAACCAGAGCTAAACAGAGCCCCTGGGCCAATTTCAGCATCTTCTTTCTTTTTATTAAATTTATCCGCAATCAACTTAATTAAGCCTCCCATAAAAATAGGAGAAGTGGTCGAGAGTGGTAAATATGCACCTACCGCAAAGGCAAGAGAACTAATACCACAAAGTTCAACCATTGCTGCTATGCCCATACCTGCTATTACTAATCCCCAAGGTAATTGCTGATCCAATAAACCTTTAATTACCGTTGCCATTAAAGTAGCCTGAGGAGCAGGCAAAGGATTAGGATGGGCAGCAGTAGCTTCTCCTATTCCTAAGGTTCTCTCCAATAATAAAAGGGTGAAACCAATAGCAACCACTGAAGCTAAAACACCAATAAGCAAACCAATTTGTTGCCTCCATGGTGTAGCACCCAATAAATAACCTGTTTTAAGATCCTGAGAGGTTGCCCCCGCATTCGCCGCAGCAATACACACCATAGAACCAACGACTAAGGCTACAGACTGATAAGTAGAGTCTGTCCAGCCAATACCCAAAAATATTAATGCCGTTGCCATTAAAGTGGCAATAGTCATGCCCGAAACGGGATTAGAAGAACTTCCTATCAGGCCTACGATTCTAGAACTTACCGTAACAAAGAAAAAGCCAAAGACAAGGATAAGTAAAGCAGAAAAAAAGTTAGTCGGTAAATTGGGTAAAACCATCATTAAAATCAATAATACGACACTACCCAATAAAACAAAATATAAAGGGAGATCCCTCTCTGTTCTGGGTATTGACTCCCTGTTTTCAACCTTTTTTCCCTGTTGTTTAAAATCTTTTAAGGAATCACTGAATGCGCTGATGATGGTAGGCAATGATTTTATTAAAGTAATAATTCCGCCAAAAGTAACTGCACCAGCACCAATATATCGAATATACTTACTCCATATTTCGTCAGGTGACATATTGCTAATCAATTTTACCGTTTCAGGAGCAAAAGGGACGGTTAATCCATCACCTATCAAAGTAATGAGAGGTATGAGAACCAACCAGGAAAGAACGCCACCAGCGACCATCACACCTGCTATTCTGGGGCCGATAATATAACCAACACCCAGCAGTTCAGGGGTAATTTCTCCATTAATGGTTCCGTTGGGAAGAGCTGATTGTTTTTTAAATAGGATGGTAGGCACCTCTTTCCAAAGGCCAAAAATAGACATAGCTGCTTTATAAACAAATGCAACACCTAATCCAAGAAATACTTTGCCTGCAAGATTACCCCCTTTTTCTCCTGCAATTAATACATCCGCACATGCTGTTCCTTCAGGATAAGGCAGGTTGCCATGTTCCTTAACTATAAGAGCACGACGAAGTGGGATCATAAAGAGAACTCCTAAGAAACCGCCTATAAGTGCCAATACGAAAATCTGAAAATATTCAAAATACTGGCGACCACCCTCTAAAAAAAGTAAGGCTGGAACGGTAAACACAACACCAGCAGCCACCGATTCACCCGCAGAGCCGATCGTTTGCACCATATTACTTTCCAATATGGTAGCTTTTCCCCATTTTTTAAAAAAAGAAATGGCCAAAACCGCAATGGGAATAGATGCACTTACCGTTAAACCTACCTTTAAACCTAAATATACAGTAGCAACTCCAAAGATTATCCCCAGGAAAATACCAGGTACAATGGCTTTCATCGTTAATTCCGGTAGCTGCTGATCTGCAGAAATAAACGGTTTAAAGGTAGATTTTTCCATTTTTTTATTTTGAATTTAACTTTTAATGAACACCGTGCATCCATTTTTTCAAAACTGGGGAAATAAGGAATAAAATGGCGGCAACCCCCAGAACTATTAATACACCCCAATTCATATATACATTGATAAATGCTTGTAGCTCTTGTGCTTTGTCAGAACCTTCCTGAGGCATGGCAATCAATTTACCCAGATATCCTCCAATTTTATGACCAAATGCAATAGAAACAAACCAGGATCCCATAACGAAGCCAACCGTTTTAACGGGGGATAATTTAGTAACAACCGAAAGTCCGACAGGTGATAAACTTAACTCACCGGTGGTATGGAATAAATACATCCCTAAAATAAATACCAGCGGAATCATTGCTCCATCATTAACATCGGGAAGAATTGATTTTGCACCAACTACGATAATAAAATATCCTAAAGCTATCTGAAGCATGGCATAAAAGAATTTCATCGGCGTACGTGGCTCCAGCTTTTTTCTTCCCAGTACCGTCCAGATCCATGTAAATACAGGGGCAAGCAAGATAATAAACAAGGCATTTACAGATTGAAACTGAGAAGTTTCAATGCCATGTTTATTTACATATCTGTCCGTTAAAATATTGATAGATCCACCCGCTTGTTCAAAAAGTGCCCAGAAAATCATGTGAACAAGAAATAAAGCCATAAAGACCAATAGTCTTTGACCTTCCACTTTTTCCTCCGATTTAAAAGCGTTGAAGAGAATATAACCTAAGATTCCAAAACCAACAAAAAGCAGAATATAATCAGTAACTTCTTCTGCCTGAATCAAATAAGAAAAAACGGGTACCAAAAGGAATGACCCAATAAGTACTGCCCATTCTCTGTTTATTCCCGCAAAAAATGAAGATTTCAAATAAGTAATATCAGGAGGAAGGCCTTTGCCTTCAAAAACAGCTCTGTTTCTATAAAAAACTATTACGCCAGTAAGCATACCTAACCCAGCAAGGAGAAATCCTAAAGAATAGTGGACTTCTCTGGCCAGGTAACCACAAGTTAATGGCGCAAGGAAAGCGCCAATATTGATACCCATGTAAAAAATGGTAAACGCACTATCCTTTCTGTTATCGTTACGGTCGTAAAAGGTACCCAGAAAACTTGAAATATTTGGTTTGAAAAAACCATTTCCAATGGCCAAAAAGCTTAATCCAACAAAGAATAACATCTCCGTATCACCATTGAAGGCATTATAAGCAAGGACAATCTGGCCAAAAGCCATAAATAATCCTCCCGTTATGATAGCTTTTCTAAATCCGATTAAACGATCAGCTAACATTCCCCCTAACAATGGCGAGGCATATAATAAAGCATTAAAAGCACCATATATTCCATAGGAAGCACCGTCAGAATCGGCTTGACTTAATTTATCAAACAACCTTGAAGTCATATATAAAATAAGGAACGCACGCATTCCATAAAAGGAAAATCTTTCCCATAATTCGGCAAAAAACAAGGTGAATAATGCCTTTGGATGCATTTTTCGTTGCGATAACACTACGATTGGCACCCAAATAAGGACAAATACCCATCCTGCAATTAATAAAGCTAAACCTGCATTCATAATATTTATAAATATTAAAGGTTGATGAAATTAAATATTGAGAAAAATAAAGTTAACAAAATAGTTGAATAAATAGATAGCCAAAGGTAAAGAAAGCCTTTATTGATTCTCTTTCGTCCCCACTTTTAAAGGTTTTGTTTCTATTTCCACCTTCCAGCCTGCCCCTTCAGCCATAAATTTTATGAGATCCAGCAGTTCTAAACCCTGCTTTTTAGCCCTCGTCATTAATTCACCTCCTTCTGCTTTTTTAGCAATCATTTCTTTCGCATTTTTTTGAATTCTATTGTAATCTTTTTCAGAAAATGAATTAAAAGAACCTTGACTAATGTCATAATAATCAATTTGATGGTCAATTGAAATTATTTCAGGATCTGAAGGAACATTCCTGATATACAAGATCCAGTTTTCTTTATCGAGATCAAATTTCAAATGATTCAAATCAAAGCCAACAGAAACTTTAGCCTTTACTCTCATAATGGCCTTTTTCCGAAAAATCCACCAGTCATATCCCCAGAAATCTTCATATCGGTAAAGCTCAGAATAATAACCTTCTATGGTAACCATTTTGGCTACAGATTGAATTTTCTCCAATAAAATGGTTGATTCTTCAATTCGCTTTTCATTATCTTCTTTTTCACTCAGATATAGGGAGAAAAGGAACCCTGCACCAAATAAGGCAAGGATAAAAATGATACTTATAAAAAGTTTGATTCCCCTGGTCATGGTTTTTTTGGAAAATATACGGAAAAAAGATAAATATTTTATTACTTTTCTCCCGTTCCGCCCAATAGTATTCTTGCTAAACTGAAATACACTTAATAATTACCTTCAATAATTAAAATACTATTTATTAACTTAGAGAAATAAATAAGAATTATGATAGATAATACGCAGGTTCAAAACTACCATCGCGATGGTTTTTTATTTGTAAAGCAATTCTTTACATCTCAAGAAATTGACCTGCTGTATCAAACTGCAACGGATGATACCGTTGTAAACAATGCCTTCGATTTAAATGATCAGGATGGCAAAAAAACAAAATTAACCCTTTGGTTTACAGCTGGTGATGATTCTTTTGGATTAATGTCCCGATGTAAAAGAATGGTTGACAGTGTCCAGGCATTGCTCGGTGATGGGGAAGTGTGTCATTTTCATTCCAAAGTCATGCAAAAGGAACCTCGCGTTGGTGGAGCATGGGAATGGCATCAAGATTATGGTTATTGGTATAAAAATGGATTTTTATTTCCTGAAGCTATGATTTCTGTCATGGTGGCATTAACGGATGCGAATCGGGAAAATGGTTGTTTACAGGTGCTACGGGGTACACATAAAATGCAAAGATTTGAACATCACTTTGCCGGAGAACAACAGGGTGCTGACGATTCATTTGTTAAAGAAGCAGCAAAGATATCCGAGACTATTTATTGTGAGTTAAAAGCGGGAGATGTTCTCTTTTTTCACCCCAATATTTTGCATAGATCTGAGGCTAACTTGTCAGAGCACGCCAGATGGTCTGTTATCTCTGCCTATAATTTGTCCTATAATAAACCCTTTAGAGAAAAGAATCTATCCTGTATCACCCCTGTTTTGGTAGTTCCTGATGAGGCTTTATTAACTCAGAAAAACAGAAAGGTAAAAAATGCTGATTTTTTGCAAAAAGAACAAGAAATAACCTTAAAAATAAAATAACAATGGCAAAAGTATGTATTCTCGGAGGTGGCTTTATAGGTCGTTTTTATGCAGAATCACTTTGTGGTAGAAGGGGAAAAGATGAAGTAAAAGTAGTTTATGCCCGAAGGGAAGAGACAGCCGTAAGGTTTGCCAAGGATTATGAGGTAGCCTTTTTTACCACTGATATGGAAGAGGCGATAGCTCATCCAGATTCCGAATTTGTTGTTATCGGGCTACCTAATAATTTGCACGAAGAAGCAGTTTTGCTTTGTGTTAAATATAAAAAAGCAGTTTTATGCACCAAACCCCTTGGAAGAAATGCTGCAGAGGCATTACGAATGACCCAGGCATGTGAAAAAGCGGGCATTTTTGCTGGATATTTGGAAGATTTATGCTATACACCAAAATTTCTTAAATCACTAAAAAGTGTTCAGGCAGGTGCTATCGGTCGTATTTTATGGGCTAAATCAAGAGAAACTCATCCTGGTCCACATTCTGACTGGTTTTGGGACATAGAAAAAGCTGGAGGTGGTGCCGTCCTTGATTTAGGTTGTCATTGTATTGAAATCTCAAGAAGTTTTATTGGAAAAGATATTCTACCCCTGGAAGTGATGTGCTGGGCAGATACTCAGGTTAAACCCATTGATGCAGAAGACCATGCTATTGGCCTTGTTAAATATGAAAATGGAGCTATTGGGCAGTTTGAAGTTTCCTGGACTTTTAGAGGTGGTATGGATTTAAGAGATGAGGTGATGGGTACCGAGGGAACGATCTGGTTAAATTCCTTTCTCAGGACTGGTTTCGAAATGTACACAAGCGGAGCAGGAAACGCTTATGTCGCTGAAAAAGCTGAAAGCACCTCTGGGTGGCAATTCCCTGTGGGTGATGAAGCACACGAATTAGGTTATCCTAATATGTTTAATGATATGTTTGATTCTTTTGAAAAAGGATTACCACCCCGTGAAACCTTTTACGATGGTTATGTGGTGAATGCCATTATTGACGCAGCGTATAAATCGGCCAAAACAAAATTATGGGAACCCGTAGAGCTTCCACTTTGGAGAGGCCAGACAGGTCTTTCAAAACCTTCTGTTTATGTTGATTTTGATGAAAATCATTGGTTTATAAAAGAAGAAATCCTTCCAAATGGTGATAAAAAGGTAATTCTCAAACATAAAGTTACTGGAGAAATTACTGAAAAGGTTACCCTAAAAGATTAATACCTGTTGCCCTTTTTTTTTATAATTGGCGTAGGTAACTTAATTTTAGAATAGCGTGCTGCTCGTTTTGATATCTGCCATCTAAAAGTTCGAATCCTCGTTTGTTTAACACTAAATATATGAAAGATAAAGGCGAGTACTCCCAGGATAATCGAATATTATAATTTTTCAGGTTATTCTCCGCATTTTGCTGATAAAACCCAATGAGCTGCAGTCTTGGATTTAAAGCAAATCTACCCTCAATGCTAAATAAATCAATGGTTTCAGTAGCATTATTTTCCCCCAAAGACTTAACCCTATTTCTATTCATCCTTCCTAATAAAGAAAAATGAGGAGAGGGTGCAAACTGAAGGGTCATATCAAGAGCATTCAACTTTCCGTCAAAATAGTTCCCCCAGCTATAATCAGCAAATACATTTAATATTTTTGAAGGGTCAGAACTTAGATAAATCTGATTTCTAACATAGTTGAATGAACCAGCCTTAATACTGACCCCGAGAGGTTCAAATGCCTCTGTTAAATTTTGATAAGCAAAATAGGTTCCATATCCGATAAATCCACCGTTTTGAAGATTGAAAAACAGTGGCCAAACGTTAATCTGTCTTTCAATCAATTTTCCAGTGGACGCCTGATGATAAATTTCAATATTTAAACCAGGCTCATAGGCCCGAATGTATTTTTTTAAAGGTAATTTTTTGCCTCTGTAAAAAATATTTACACCAGGAGTAGTACCAATTACATCGGTGCGGGAAACAAAACCTAATTCAGGGTTAAAATCTTTATTCACAATAGATTGTGTCCACCAAAATTTTAATTGATTGGTTGCATAGAAATATTGGGCATACCCAGCAAGTCCCGATTTTTTTCCATCTGTCTGAGTAGTATTAATAAACATAGTATTGAGCGAATGAGATTGACCCAGACGAAAAAAACCATCTAACATACTGGTAGCATGTGTACCTTTGGGTCCATTTTTTAAGGCAAGTAAACCACCTACCCGATGTTGTTCTCCGAGATTTTCTGAGAATCTACCTACAAAAAAGCGCGTAGGATCCTCCTTCATAAACCCTCGTTGCTGAATGGCCATCACACCGACATTTCGTTTTAAGGACCGATAAACAAAACGACTACCTATGTCGATTGGAATAGGATTTCCATTATCATCAAGACCAATTCTTCTGCTAAAAAAGGGTTGAATCCGCATAAATCCGCCAGAGAAATCGGGAGATGGACCACCACCGACACCAAAGAGAGAAGCATTTTCAAGAAAAAACTGACGTCTTTCCGGAAAAAGGATAGAAAAGCGGGTAATATTATTTATTTGTCTATCGACATCAGCCTGAGCGAAATCGGTATTCAACGTAAGGTCAAAAACGGAATTTGGGTTAATTGCCCATTTCATTTCTCCCCCAATCTTCGCGGACTGTTCCTTTTTATCGGCTATTTCAGGACTATATCGATCAAATGCGCCTAACAAATATGGTTGAAAGCGAATATTTGATTTTGGGGGTGGAGGTTGAAGATTAGTCAGTAAACCAGCGTAAGCCATTCTTAAGGCACTAAAAGAGCGTGGAAAGGGTGAAAATGCAGAAGTTTCGTTTGTTGAACGTCTGACTCTAATCATATTGAACCCCCATTGTTGAATGGAATCTGTAAGTTTTGGATAACGCAAAGTCTGCCAGGGAATGGCTACTTCAGCATACCAGCCTGAATCGGTTCTATGGGTACGAACCCGCCACAATCCATCCCAATCGGAATCATAGTAAAGGTCATCGAAAGACAATAAATCGCGTTGTACTCCATAAGCATTCATAGTTAAAGCCATTGCATTTCTGGAATCATTGAATCCATCAAAAGCTAAAGCCACCAGATCATGAGATCTAAAACTAAAATCGCGTTTAAAATCGGTTGCCCGAATGGCCTTTTTACCCAAAGAATCAGCAGCAAAAATGCCAAAATACAAAAATTGTTTATTGTATAGAACCCTTAAAAATGTCTGCTCCTTCGCCATTTCACCCTGATTTGGTTCAATCTGAACAAAAGAAGTTGTAGGATTAGTCAATTTCCATGCCTCCTCATTTAGCAAACCATCAATACGAATAGATTTATCCATTTTTTGTGACTCAACCATTCTTTTTTCTTTTGCTGGTGGAAATATTTCAGCATCCTGACACAGTAATGGTACAGCAAGAAAAAGAGAAAAATAAATACTCAGGTTTAATATGCGTTTGAAAAAAGTCATAAGTAAGGATTAAATGCATGCAAAAGTAGGTATTCACCTTCGTAAAACGAAAAAACCCTTTGGCAAAAACCAAAGGGTTTTTTTTTAAAATTATTTAAAATTTAATTTTTCACACAACGCACTGAGAAACCATATTTGTTATCTTCTGTATTTCTTAAAACGCTATCAAAATTGTATTGCATACTTCTTACATAAGCTTTATCGGTATCAGCTGGGTCAGGCGTTGAAGTCCACCAAAAACCTTTAGCATTAATATCTCCAAATCCTCCAGGACTTCTTCCTCCACCAGGCTGCGCACCAAAGCCAGAGGAATTGCTGTTGGAATTAGGTGTTGTCCATAAAGTAGTTGCTTTTAATTCATTCCCGGCAGCAGCATCAAGTCCATAATTAGCTGTT
>JBEAXK010000155.1:0-2723 GCA_041159865.1 Bacteroidota bacterium | reverse complement strand
TCTTAGCACCTCTTTGAAGAGAAGCTTGATCATTTAAATCAATAGGTGCTTTATCTAATATTAAATGCTCATTCGCAAATCCAGCATTTGAAAAGACAAAAATAAATATTAAAAATAATTTAGTTAAAATTTTCATTTGTAACTGACCCTTGAAGGAACTGGTTTTGTTTTATCTTTTTTACTGTAATAAGGCATCAGCGCAAAAAATAAGAAATAAGTAATTGTAAAAATTCGAGCAACTACCGTAGCTTTATCAACGCCGCCAATCAAAGGGATTGCATTGGAGAATTGACCCCAAACGTTTGATGGGACAGTGCCTAAATATCCCAAAACAAAAAAGCTCAGAACAAATAATGCAATCCATTGTTTAAACAAATTACCTTTGTAACGAATTGATTTAACTTTACTTTTATCTAGCCAAGGCAAGAATGCAAATGCAATTACCGAAAGCCCCATTGCGGCAACGCCTGGAAATTGAGAATTGAATATAGGTGGCACGGCACGAAGAATTGAATAATAAGGTGTGAAATACCAAACAGGCGCAATATGCGCAGGTGTTTTTAATGGGTCAGCAGGAATAAAATTATTAGCCTCTAAAAAGTAGCCTCCCATTTCTGGCAAGTAAAAAACAATCAGAGCAAATACAATCAGAAATACTGAAACACCAATTAAATCTTTCACGGTGTAATAAGGATGAAAAGGAATACCATCTAGAGGAATGTTTGTTTTTTTATCAAGATTCTTTTTAATTTCAATGCCATCCGGATTATTAGAACCAACTTCATGCAGAGCAACTAGGTGAACGAATACAAGGCCTAAAAGCGCTATAGGAAGCGCAATCACATGAAATGCAAAGAAGCGATTTAGTGTTGCATCTGAAACTAAATAATCACCCCTAAGCCACTCTGATAAATCTGGGCCTATAAATGGTACAGTTGAAAACAGGTTCACAATAACTTGCGCGCCCCAATAAGACATTTGGCCCCAAGGCAAAAGATACCCAAAAAAAGCTTCGCCCATCAAACATAGAAAAATAGCCACACCAAAAAGCCATAAGAGCTCTCTTGGATTTTTATACGATCCATAAATTAAAGCTTTAAACATATGGAGATAAATTACGACAAAGAATAATGATGCCCCCGTAGAGTGCATATATCTTATTAACCATCCAAAAGAAACATCTCGCATAATGTACTCAACGGATCCAAATGCTAATTCTGCATCTGGCTTATAATGCATGGTCAACAAAAGGCCTGTAATTAATTGCAGAACAAGTGTTAATAGAGCAAGCGCTCCAAAGAAATACCAGAAATTAAAGTTTTTAGGTGCGTAATATTCTGTTAGATGATTTGTAATAAGTGATGACAAAGGGAATCTTTCATCCACCCATGCCATTAATCCGCTTTTAGATTTTTTTGTTTTGATTTCTGTTTTCATACTTTTCAGTCAGCCTTATCCTTTATTGTCTTCACCAATCAAGAGAGTGTTTTCATTAATATATTTATGTGGAGGGACTACGAGATTAATTGGTGCTGGAGATCCTTTGTAAACTCGACCAGCCAAATCAAATTTAGAACCATGGCATGGACAGAAAAATCCTCCATTCCAATTTTCACCCATATCACCTTGAGTTTGTAATTTAGCAGTAGGTGAACAACCTAAATGAGTACAGATACCGACTAAAACAAGTAAATTAGGCTTTAGAGATCTTGTCGCATTCTTACAATAACTTGGCTGTTGAGAAATTACATCTAGATTAGGATCCGAAAGATTAGAGTCGTTTATTTTCAAACCATCTAACATTTCCTTAGAGCGATTAATAATCCATACTGGTTGGCCTCTCCATTCAGTCGTAATCATAGCTCCTGCTTCAATTTTACTTACATCAACTTCAACAGGGGCTCCAGCTGCTTTAGCGCGTTCACTTGGGGTCATACTTGATAAAAAAGGAACAGTAATCGCTCCGGCACCAATCGCACCAGTCACAGTAGTAGCTGCAATTAAAAAACTTCTTTTATTTTTATCTATTTTATCGTCTTGATGATTTGCCATGATCTTGTTGAAGTATGCTTTTATGAAATTAATATGAATGAGAGAAATTAACTCTGCGAAATTTGCTTCATTATACAAAATTTCATTCAAAATCTAAATAGGAGCAGGACTAAATTAAGTCTTATCAAGCCTTTAAGTTAATTCCTTTGGATACAAATAGGCCTAATTCATATAAAAACCATAATGGAATGGCTAAGCAAAATTGTGAGATCACGTCAGGCGGAGTTAAAATAGCACCGATAACGAATGCAATAACGACCATATAAGGCCTTGCCTCTTCTAAAGTTTTTACTTTCACCCATCCCAGAGTCACTAATATAAGAATAATTACAGGCACTTCGAATGCCAATCCAAACGAAATAAGCAAAGATAAAATAAGATCTAGATAATTAGAAATATCGATCATCAAACTTACGTTTGAAGGTGTCATCAGTATGAAAAAATTAAATACAATTGGAAAAATTAGGTAATAAGCAAAAGCCATTCCTACAAAGAACAATATGAAGCCACTTACGAAGGACAATAAAATTAATTTTTTTTCTTTTTTATATAGTCCAGGAGAAATAAAACGCCAAAATTGATAAAAAATAAAAGGGAGTGAGAGTAAAAAAGAAATAAAAGCTGTAATTTTGATTGGTACTAAAAAGGTTGAAGTGAGCGCAGTGCCCACA
>JBEAXK010000052.1:0-3384 GCA_041159865.1 Bacteroidota bacterium | reverse complement strand
ATAAACATTAGTTTGACTCCTGATGAAATGTGCCTAAAATAGTAGGGGCGAATTTCAATCGCCCTCTTCCACGGCATTCGTCTAGGTTTTAGCAAGGATTAACCTTATAATGGAAAAAAATTAACAATTATATCCTTTTAGTGGAAAATATTTAATATTTTAGACCAAATATTGCGCTTAATGGAAAAAAATCTACCCCTTCATCTACAAGAAGTGATTTTTGGCTCAAAGGATCCTAAGATTTCCAATCAAATCTCAAAATTGGTCAAAATAGGAGCTATTCGGAAAATTGCTCCAAGAATATATTCTCCCAATATGAATGAGCCTGTTGAGGCTATTATTAAAAGGAATCTTTTCAAGATTCTGGGGAATTTATACCCCGGGACATTGCTTAGTCATCGTTCTGCCTTTGAGTTTCAGGCAACAAAAACAGGACAAATATTTCTAACCACCAGCTATACTAAAAAGATAACTCTTCCGGGAGTTACCCTTCAATTTCTTGAAGGTGCGTCTCCCATTGAGGGTGATAATAAAATGTCGGGTGAATTATTCGTCTCTCAAAGACCACGCGCATTTTTAGAAAATTTGCAGGCCTCAAAAAAAGCAGGTAGTGCATCTAAATGTTTGAGCTTGCTGGAAATTGAAGAGCGTTTGGAGGAGATTATCAGAGTGAATGGCGAAGATGAAATTAATAAAGTGAGAGATAAGGCTAGACTTATTTCTGTGCAATTAAATATGGAAAAGGAGTTTGGGAAATTAAACCGCTTGATTAGTGCTTTGTTAAAGACTAAATCTTCAAAAATTTTAATATCTCCGTTGGCAAAAGCAAGGGCATTTGGAATGCCATACGATCCCTCCAGAGTAGATTTATTTGAGATCCTCTTTCGAGATTTAAAGAAAGTAGAATTCCCTTTTCGGGAGGAAAAGAACACTAGTCCAACCTCGTTTAGAAATTTTGCCTTTTTCGAAAGTTATTTTTCTAATTATATTGAAGGAACTATATTTGAAATTGACGAAGCAAAGAAAATCATTCAAACGAACAAGCCACTTCCTGCCAGAAATGAAGATAGTCATGATGTTTTAGGAACTTATCAGATTGTTTCTAATAAAAAGGAAATGGAGATTACCCCTTCTTCTCCTGATGAGTTTTTGAAAATAATATTGTTCCGACACTCGATATTATTGAAAGTAAGAAAATATAAAAATCCAGGTCTGTTTAAAGACAGGAATAATTTTGCGGGAAGTACAGCTTTTGTAGATTTTAACCTGGTGAAAGGCACATTGTTTCAGAGCTACGACTTTTACAGGGCCTTAGATCATCCATTTGCCAAGGCTGCTTTCGTTATGTTTGTAATAAGTGAAGTTCATCCATTTTTAGATGGTAATGGGCGTGTTGCAAGAGTCATGATGAATGCAGAACTGACAAGTGCAGGGCAATCAAAAATAATTATTCCAACGGTATTTAGGGTGGATTATATGGGAGCATTGAAGAAATTCACAAAACAACGAAAATGTGATACATATATCAAAATGTTACAAAGGGCGCATGAGTTTAGTGCCAACGTATATGCTGAGAATATGGATGACATGCAAACATATTTAACTTCATGCAAGGCCTTTGTTGATGATTCTGATGTTATATTGAAAATAGTACCCCGGTGAAATCAATCTCCTGACCTGTTTTTAGTAAATGTCTTGCTTAGGGGTAAATAGAGCAAATGCCATTCGACTATCACCAACGTGACAAAGTTGTGTACATAATTGATTTTTATCACACCGTGTTAATACACCAATATCATTTCCTGTAGAGGCGAATGGCATTTGCCCTCTTTTAACCAGTACCTATATTCTTATTCCATTCACCCATTTGCACCAAATATCTTTTCATTTAATTTACATGCGAAAGCACCTGTATTTTAAATGGCGGAAATAACCTGTTTCGTAAATAGGTCAATTCACCTGTATAAAAATAGGGCGAATTCAATTCGCCCAACCATAACGGGATAAAACGAAGTTTTTGATTTGGTAAATTATTTGATGGTTCTTGGTGGAGACGAATGGCATTTCGCACTTTTTAATAGCTGTCATCTAACAAAAAATCATGAATTTGCAAATGTTTTACCCCTTCCACATCTTCTTTCCAAAATTCATCCATCGTAACTACATACTTTGGATATTGATCTGAAACAGCCAATAAGGGACTAAATTCTCGATGTACAGTAGCTTCATTTTCTAATTTGTAGGCAACTTGAACATAGATTTTTTTTCCTTGTTTTTCGGCAAAAAAATCAACTTCCCGGCTGTCTAATTTGCCAATATATACTTTATATTCCCTTCGTTTAAGTTCCAAAAAAACGACATTTTCCAAAATTCCGGCAATCATGCTATCGCGATAGCCTAACATGGCATAAAGTAAAGAAAGGTCACTTACAAAAAATTTTTCTTGCGTCTTTAAAATTTCCTTTCCTTTGATATCAAAACGGGATACCCGATATAAAATAAATGCACCCTCTAAGGCAGACAAATAATTGTAAATGGTGTTGACATCCGTTTTTCGCGACTGGCTTTTAAAATAATCTGAAATACTTTTTCCAGAAAATGTATTACCAATATTGTCAAAAGCAAAGCGAGTGACCCGTTCTAAAAGTTCAATATCTCTAATTTTATAACGCTGTATAGTATCTCGTAGCAGGACAGAGGCATAAATATCCCGAATAACTTTATAAGTAGTATATTCATCGTAACTTGCAGTATGAATTAGAGGAAATCCTCCTTTTCTCAAGTAGGTTACAAATGACTCTTTTGTAGTTGATACGCCAGTTTGATATACACTTTTGAAAAGTAAATATTCTTTGAAAGACAAGGTATAAACAGGTATTTCTATATATCTGCCCGCTAAATAGGTAGCTAACTCTGACGACAATAAATGAGAATTAGACCCAGTAAGGTAAACATCAACCTTAAAATCCACTAAAAGCGAGTTAACTACTTTTTCCCAATCCTGGACCTCCTGAATTTCGTCCAACAAAATATAAATCTTTTTATCCTTTGTAATCTGCCCCGCTAAATACGCATACAATGAAGTTGCATTTTTCAGATGCTCAGTGGTAAAACTTTCAAAATTTAGGGCAATGATATTATTTTCAGAGGTTCCTTTTTTACTCAGAACTTCTTTAAGGAGTAGTAATATGGTCGATTTACCTGACCTCCTTATGCCCGTTAGTATTTTCACCAGCGGTTTGTCTATCCACTGTTCCATTTCCTTTAAATATAAAGGCCTTCTAATCATTTTGTGTTTTTAAACATAAAAATACTAAAATATTTATACTTTTTATGGGTATAAACATAAAAAGTATAAACTAATTTTGCACTTAAAAAATGCAA
>JBEAXK010000090.1:0-39205 GCA_041159865.1 Bacteroidota bacterium | reverse complement strand
CGTGCAAAAGATCCCGTTTATGATTTTTCAGAACGTCAGGTAAATTCATTGTATGGATCGGCGGAAATATCTTATAATGATGTATTATTTATTAATGGAACAGCTAGAAATGATTGGTTTTCAACCCTGTCTCCAGCCAATAGGAGTATTCTTTATCCATCGGTAACCGTAAGCTATGTATTATCTCAAGCCCTTAGAGACCATTTACCCAATTGGCTGAGTTTTGCTAAAATTAGAGCTGCTTATGCTGAAGTGGGAAGTGATACAGATGTGCAGCCATATTCAAATAACTTGTTTTATAACATAAACACCCAGTTATTTGGCACCTCACCTCTGGGAAGTATTGCTGGATCTGTTGTACCGAATGCTAATTTACGTCCTATGCGGGTTTCCGAGAAAGAAGCAGGATTAGAATTGAAATTATTTGATTATCGTTTAGGCATTGATATATCTTATTATGACAAACTTTCTTCCGATCAGATATTGCGCAAACAAGCATCCAATGCAGGTGGGTTTTTAACAGAATTGGTTAATGTTGGAGAAAGCAGGAACCAGGGCGTTGAAGTTTTATTAGATGTAGATGCGATTAATACAACAAATTTCAGATGGAATTCTGTCTTCAATTTTGCTTATAATAAATCCGAAGTGTTAGATTTAGGTGGATTGAGTGAAATTACGGTAGGAACGGGAGAATTCACAGGTGAGTTGCGTCAGGTAGTTGGGAAACCACTTGGGCAGTTATACGGTTTTGGTTATCTCCGGGATGCCTCAGGTAAACAGATTTTTGACTCCGGAAATGGTCGACCTTTAAGAACTGCCACTCAGGTAGCTTTTGGAAGTGCTGTACCAGTTTATGTAGGTGGTTTTACCAATATTTTCAATTACAAAAATTTTGACCTTTCTGTTTTAATTGATTTTAAATTAGGTCATAAAATGATTTCTGGAACTAATTTTAATGCCTGGAGGCATGGTTTACATAAAGGTACACTGGTTGGAAGAGCAGAAAATTTTGTTGTTGGCGATGGCGTAAACAGTAAAGGTGAAGTAAATACGGTAAAATCAGGGGTTCAAGCCTTTTATGAAACAGTCAGAGCATCAAATATAGCCGAAGAATTTGTCGCTAATGCCGGACTTTGGCAATTACGCCAAATTACATTTGGATATAATTTTAGTAAATTAGTTAAAAATGTTAAATTTATTAAAGGTGCAAAACTAAGTATTGTGGCTAACAACATTGCTGTGTTGAAAAAATGGGTCGATAATATTCATCCTGAGCAATTTGGTTTCCCTTCTGATAATCTGGTTGGCTTAGAAGCCACTGGTTTACCTGTAACCCGTAACATAGGGATAAATTTGAATGTTAAATTTTAATCCCAGTTTTCACTTATTTTTAAAAACAAACAGACGAAAAACAATGAAAATGAAAAATATAACACCCTATTTTCTCATTCTTGCATGTTATCTTTTTGCCACTTCCTGTGACAAAGGTTTCGATGAAATGAACATCAATCCAACAGCTTTAACCAAGATTGATCCTGCATTACAACTTAATTTTGCCATTGTTAACAGTGCCCCTGTTTATAATAATCTGAATTATGAAACAACCATAGTTAAACAGATGATAACTCCTTTTACAGGTTCTGGAGCAGGTGCAAATTTCAATCAAGACAACAGGAGTCTGTCTTCATCAAACTGGGATCGTTATTATCAATCTGTTATCAAAGGATTGGTTGACGGATTGGCCCAGGCTCAAGATGTTCCTGCTCGCTCCAATTTGTATAATATGATCCGTATATGGAAAGCACATGCTTTCATGGTTTTGACCGATTCCTATGGCGATGTACCTTATACTGAGGCGGGTCAAAATTTTTTAAAGGGAATTTCAGCTCCTGTTTATGATACACAGGAGTCCATTTACACAGATTTACTAAATGAATTGGAAAAAGCTTCAATCGCTTTAGATGCAACAAAACCAAGAGTTACTAATGATGTCTTATATGCTGGGGATATTGTAAAATGGAGGAGATTGGGTAATTCCCTTTTACTTCGTGCCGCTATGAGATTGTCAAAAGTGAACCCTTCCAAAGCTTCTGAATTTGTAAAAAAAGCAGTTTCAGGTGGATTAATGACTTCTAACAGTGATAATGCGGTACTGATTCATAATGCTAATTATGCAAATCCTATAGGTGCTCAGTTGAATGGGGGGCAATCGGCTTTTTTCTATCTGTCAGATGATTTTGTGAAACACCTGAGAGCCAACAAAGACCCTCGCCTTGCAGCAATTGCTGTTCGTTATGTCGGTGCAACCAGTGGTGCACAACAAGTGGAGACCAGAGCAAACCGAGACACTTCTGTTCAAATTGGGGCTCCTCAAGGTTATGACAATACGACAATAACACCTGTTGCAAAAGCGAGTGGATTACAAAGTTTATGGGATTATAGCCAGCTTGACCGCAACCGTATGGCAGGTCTTAATGCGCCAAGTTTTATCATAACTTATGCTCAAACGCAATTATTATTGGCTGAAGCAGTATTCAGAGGTTGGACTACGGGAGATGCTAAAGCACTTTATACAAACGGAATAAAAGCTAATATGGAACAATATGCAGCTTATGGAACAAGTTCAACCATACCAGCTGCATCTATAAATACTTTTACTTCGGTAAATACTTTAACGGCTGGAAAAGAGCTGGAACAGATTAATACACAGTATTGGATTGCCTCTTTTCTAAATGGGCCTGAAGCATGGGCAAATTTTCGACGTAGTGATTTTCCAGTTTTATCGCCCAATAATTTTCCTGGAAAAGATCTTAAAACGGAGTCCTTCATTCGCAGATTAACCTATACAGACGCAGAATTAAATGTGAATAAAAAGAATGTTGAAGCCGCAATAGCTAAACAGGGTCCAAATGTTATGGACACTCGCGTTTGGTGGGACAAAAAATAAAACGGAGACCTCAATTGAAGATGAAGCGTTTTTTCATAACTTTTAGAATCAACTTATTTTACCGTTAATGATAACTTTACCAAACCAGAAGGGTCCAAAAATTAAGGAATTTAACATTACACCTATTGCTGTAGTAGATCCACCTTTACTCAATGCAGCAGGACTACATGCTCCATACGCCTTAAGGACTGTTGTAGAATTAGTGACAGATGATAACATTGTTGGTATAAGTGAAATTCCGGGTAATATAGACATTGATAAAGCTTTGGAGCGCAGTAAAAATCTGATCATTGGTCAAGATCCTTTTCAGCTTAATCATATTAAAGATCTTTTACAAGCTGAATTTGGTATGGAAAAACCTGCAGACAGAGGATTCACTCCCTGGGATCAACGTACGGTGGTGCATGTATTTAGTTCCATCGAGGTTGCCTGCATGGACATCATCGGTAAAATAGTTAATCGTCCCATTGTGGATTTATTAGGGGGTAAACGCAGAGATATGGTTCCCTTTTCTGCTTATTTGTTCTATAAATATGAAGGAGCAGGTGGCCTCTTTGAATTTGGTCTGGACCCAAATGCCTCTGGATGGGCAGCTGCCCGTCAAGCAGCAGCATTGACGCCTGAGGAAATGGTCGTACAGGCAGAAGCAATGTGCAATGAGTTTGGATTTAAATCAATTAAACTGAAAGGAGGTGTTTTTAGCCCCCGAGTTGAAGTTGATACTATTTTTGCTTTGCATAAAACATTTGGATCAGATGTTCCTTTGCGACTCGATCCAAATGCTTTGTGGAAGGTAAGCACCTCCATTAAATATGGTAAGGAAATGGAAGGGATATTGGAATATCTGGAGGATCCTACCAGGGGGCAAAAAAATATGGCTAAAGTAAGAAAAGCATTGAAAACCCCTTTAGCTACCAACATGTGTACGACCTCCTTTCAAGATATTCCAGGTAGTATCAGGATTGGCGCGGAAGATATCATTTTAAGTGACCATCATTTTTGGGGAGGCCTAAGGTCTTCCATGGAATTGACAACCGTTTGTGCCACTTTCGGTCGGGATTTATCTATGCATTCCAATAGTCATTTAGGTATTTCTCTGGCTGCCATGGTGCATCTCGGGTCTGCTATTCCAAATTTAAAATATGCCTTGGATACCCATTATCCATGGCAATCTGATGAGGTGATTGTAGGAGGTCGTTTTAAATTTGAGGAAGGGTCTGTAGCGGTTCCAAGTAGACCTGGACTTGGTGTTGAACTCGACAGACAGGCTTTAGCGAAGTTACATCAAAATTATCTCCGTTGCGGTTTGACAAAACGGGATGATGAGCCTGAAATGCAGAAAAAAATACCGAATTGGAAATTTAAACCGGTTCGCTGGTAATATTTCATTGTATTTGCCATTTTGGCCTTTAGAAAGGAAGAATTTTAAAAATCGCCTTCTGTTTTTGTTCCTGTTTTCTTAAATTTCTAAAGGATTTAAAAGATAGGCCAAAAGATGCTTTTTAACCTAAAACCCATTGTTAATCTTAATGATTTTTGAATGATGCAAGGATAATGAACGGAATTGACCTGAAACATAAGGCTCATCTTATTCATTGACTTACAAAAACCCAAAAATTCCAAAACAAAAATCTAAAATGACAGACCCAATTTTTATTTTATTAGTCGGTATCGTAATTGTAGTAGGTGGTATTATTGGATTAAAATTACACCCTTTTTTAGCCCTGTTGTTAGCAGCAGTTGCGGTAGCATTATTAACACCAGTGATGGCTGTTGAACAGTTTTATCTGGCAAAGGGAACAGCAGCAGCTGAAGCCTTGAAGTTATCTCAAAAAAGTATAGGGGAACGCATAGGTACAGAATTTGGAAATACTTGTGCTAAAATTGGTATTCTGATTGCTATGGCTGCCATTATTGGTAAATCTATGCTTGATAGTGGTTCAGCAGAAAAAATAATCAGGGCCATGTTAAAAGTTACTGGAGAAAAAAATGCTGCTGTTGGTTTTATTTTAAGCAGTTTCTTCTTAACTATTCCTGTTTTTGTAGATACCGTTATTTTCCTAATGATGCCATTAGCTAAAGCAATGAGTATGCGTTTAGGAAAAAATTATTTGTTGCTGGCTTTATCGGTTATTGCAGGAGGAGTTATGGCAAATTCATTTGTACCGCCATCTCCGGGACCTTTATTTTTGGTCGGTGCCTTAAATGTTCCTATTGGGTTAATGATGATTTGTGGAACGCTTTTAGGTTTATGTACCATTACGGTTGGTTATTTCGTTGCAAAATGGCTTAACAGGAGAACGTCTATTACTTTAAGAGATGCACCAGATGCCCGGTTGGAAGATATTGCAGCTATTGCCAATAAAAGCGACAAAGATTTACCTGCCTTAGGATTTGCTCTATTACCGGCTGTTTTTCCTTTGGTAACAATATGTATCCGTTCCGCTGTGGAAGCGTTTCATAAATCTGATGCTCCTTTAACTTCTTCTGGCTTTTTAAATAGTATGCTGGAAGTTGTCTTATTTTTTGGAGATAAAAATATTGCCTTGTTCACTGGTGCCGTATTTGCCCTTCTAGTATTAGCTTATCAAAAAAAGAGCGATAAATCTGCTATCACAGCATTTACCCAGAATGCATTGATGACAGGTGGAGGCATAATTTTGATAACCGCCGCTGGCGGTGCATTTGGAGGAATGTTACAGCAAACAGGGATTAGTAGTCGCATTGCTGATATGACAAAGGACTATCAAATGGCTTTAATCCCTCTCGCTTTTTTCATCACTGCGATTGTTAGAACGGCACAAGGCTCAGCAACTGTAGCCTTAATTACTGCCGCAGGAATTTTATCGGGTATGGCTCAAAATGCAAATCTGGGTTTCCATCCTGTTTACCTGTGTTTGGCCATTGGTGCAGGTGCGAAATTAATTCCATGGATGAATGACGCAGGTTTTTGGATAATGTGCAAAACAAGTAATCTGACGGAACAGGAAGCAATGAAAACTATTGCTCCAATGCAAACCATTATGGGTTTATCTGGGCTTGTAATAACCATGATTGCAGCACATTTTTATCCCATGGTATAACTTCTAAAACGAAGTTTTTTAATGAAAACCATTTTATTCATAATTAAATTTTATATGTTATGAAACGTAGGAATGTACTCAAGACCATGACGTTAGGTGCTATCTTACCGTCTGTTTTTAGCACTAATCAAAGTAAGGCGGCAAATACTGATAAGGGTTTAAATTTACCTAAACAAAAGATTTTGATGAAAGCAGGCTGTCAGTCAGGCGGAACTACTGTTGAAAATCTAGAGTTTAAAGCCCGTCATGGAATTTTCAATATTGATGGAGGAATGCCCAAATTTGTTGAAGGTAAAGGATGGGATTTAGAAGATTCCCTGGCCAAACGGGATGCTTGTGAAAAATATGGTATTAGTCTCGATGCCTATCACTGGCCGCTTACTTCTGCGGGAATTGATAAACAATTGCTGCCAAATGTCATGTTGGGTAAAAGTCCGGAACGAGATCGTGAAATTGAAATGCTTCAACAAATGATACAGGTAGCGGGAAAATCAGGCATTAAAGTTTTGAATTATAATACCACTATTTTACCCGTTTTAAGAACAGGTAAAACGTTGGATGCTAAGAGGGGAAATGCAGAATATTCAACATGGAATTATGCAGAGGCGCTAAAAAGGGAACAACCAAAAACGATTGCGGGGGATGTTTCGATAGATCAAATATTCGAACGAATTAGTTATATGCTGGAGCGTTGTTTGCCAGTTGCAGAAGAATATAAGGTAAAATTGGCCAATCATATTGCAGATCCTCCTGTTCCAGCGCCATACAGAGGAATCATGCGTTGGAACAGTCCAGACGTTTTCGAGGGAATGAAACGTTTTGCTAATCTTTCCAAAAGCCCTTATCATGGCTTTAATTTTTGTATCGGTTCCATTGCGGAAGGTTTAAAAGATCCCAAAAACGATATTTTCCCAATCATAAAATATTTTGGGGAGCGTAAACAAATTTTTAATGTTCACCTACGCAATATAAAAGGTGCTTACAATAATTTTATGGAGGTTTATCCCGATAATGGCGAAATGAATTTCTTTCAGGTGATTCGTGCCTTGCGTGATGTTGGTTTTGATGGAATGATAATGCCAGATCATGTGCCTCATCATCATGCAGAAGGTTCTCAAGACCAGGCCTTCTCCTTTTGTTATGGCTATATTAAAGCGATGCTTCAAGCGTTGTCGGATGAGGGGTCCAATTGAAAATAAAAGTAAATCCTAAAATAATTATGGAATTATCAAAAATCAAATCAGCCCTCGAAGACGGCTTATTATCATTTCCAGTTACCGATTTTGATGAAAAAGGAGTATTTAACGCCGATTCCTTCGCTAATCGGGTCGATTGGTTCGTAAATAACGATGTTTCTTCTATTTTCGTAGCAGGAGGAACTGGTGAGTTTTTTTCTTTGTCTGCAGCAGAATATGAGAAAATTGTTAAAGTTTCAGTAGAAACAACAGCTGGGCGAGTGCCTGTTATTTCAAGTGTTGGAAGAAGTATCCCCGAAGCCATTTCATTTGCAAAAATGGCAGAAAATGCAGGTATAGATGCCCTTTTATTTTTTCCTCCCTACTTAACAGAATGTCCGCAGGATGGAGTTTTTGAATATGCAAAAACAATCATCAGCCATACCTCTCTGCCAGTTATTTACTACAATCGTGGAAATGGTATTTTATCAGCTGAATTTATTAAAAAATTAGCTGATGCTTGTCCTAATTTGATTGGATTAAAAGATGGTACAGGAAATATGCAAGATCTGAATGATATCATTAAAACGGTTGGAAATCGTCTTTCCTATATTGGAGGTGTTCCAACAGCTGAAATTATTTCGGAAGCCTATTTGTCCATTGGTGTAAATACCTATTCTTCTGCAGCTTTTAATTTTGTCCCAGAATTAGCCATTAAATTCTACAAAGCTTTACGGGCAGGTGATAAAGATCTTGTAAAAGAAATTACTCAGAAGTTTTATATTCCTTTGGTGCGTTTAAGGGGAAAAAAGAATGGTTATGCTGTCAGTTTAATTAAAGCAGGTGCGAAAATTATAGGTAGAAGTGCAGGTGACGTTCGGGCTCCTTTAGTTATGCCTACTTCGGAGCATGTGGCAGAGTTAGAAAAAATAATTAGAGCAAATTAAGAAAAGAGAAAGGAATATTACGGTTTTGGAAGATTAGAAATATAACCTTTTTAAGGACCAAAACCGTATATTTCATTTCTAAACACATATTTACAGGTTCGCAAAGATTGGAAACCAAGACCTTCCTGATCATTTCTTTGGTTCCTTACCTTGAGCTAAAAAGTTTTCAAATGTTACCACCTTTTTACCATGGAAGCATTCAAATACTCCTTATTTAATACCTAAATTAAAATGGTCGTAAAACAATTAAAAAAGTTATATCTTTAGCAACTTACTAATAACGTGGATTTTAAACTGAAAAGTCTGCCTTTTATCTTTTTTATGGGTGCAAATGCTGCTAAACTGGAAACTGGAAAGGATCAGACTACCCAAAAAAGTTTGATTCAACAGGATAGCATTTTTCAAAATAAGAATCAGGAAGTTAATAAGGAGAGTCCTCAAGTGAAGCAATTAAAAGCATTGCAGCAGATGGCTGATGCAAGTCCACAAACTGAGAAATTAAGGACTTATCAAGCAATGGCTTCTCAACAGTCTGCGCAAAGGAAAAAGCAGATTCCTATAAATGATGAAGAAAATTTAGAAAATGAGGCCGATGTAATGGGGGCAAAGGCATTAAGTATTGGAGGAAGTGCAAAGGTTGAGGGTATCTTGAATAATTCACCCTCTCCACTTATTACCCCTTTTACTACTCCAGCTCAAAAGGTTGAAAATGAAAATGCTGTAGATATTCAAGAGGAGGTGGTGAAGCCAGAAATGGATTTTGAAAAAAAACCTGAACTTGCTGATGCTATTGAAACTATAGCATCTGACACCCCTGCCACCAATACAAATCCAGATGAAAACCAAGATAAACCACCTGAAGAAAAAGGAGAGGAAATTGAAAATACCTACAATAAATCGGGTTTTATTACCGAAAAAGCTTCCTTGAGGAAAACGGATGTGGTTAATACCATTATTGAATCCAATAAAAAAGATAAAAAGAATGCGGCTAAAATAATTAAATCTGGTTCTCTTCCAAAGGATAAAGGCTGGTTTGGCCTTGGTATTTTAGGGGTGAAAACAGAAAAATTTGAATTATCAGACAATTTCGATCCTAAAAAACTGAAATATTTAATTCCCGTAAAAATCGATCAGGCAAATGAAGATAAAGATATTGGTTGGACTCCCGTCCAAATTAATTATGAATTTAATGATACAGCTAAACAAAAATTAAGTGTTTACAAGGATAAGGAGGGGTATGTTGATTCCAAAAAGTTAATCAAAAGTGAGTTGGACCTGAATGAAACGGGAACTGCGATAACTGGAAAAGATAATAAACTGGGTGCAGCTATGAATGACTCTCTGTTAGGGAAAGTAGCTGGATTTGCCGTAAATAATTCCAAAACAGTCAGGGGAATGGCCAATGATGCCGTGGGTGGTGCCCTGGATATGTTTAACAAAGGAGCTGATTTTATTCAGAAAAATGCCCTGGACAAAGTTGAAATATTAAAAGGATTATCATTTGGCCTGGATAAGGAGGCTTCAAAAATAACCACTCAAGGCAGTTTTATAACAGGTAAAGTAGCCAAAGATAAATGGGTTTTCAGTGCTACTTTTAAAGTAAATACCCAAGGGGATTATTCCGCAGAGTATATGGGATCGGTTATCGAAAATCCTCCCGAATTGAATCTGGAAGGTGAAAATGTCGGTTTTAAACTGAATTTCGGCTCTATGGTGAAACATCAGGCAAATGCTGCTGATCCGTCTATAATTAGTAAAGGAGGAAATGCCTCTTTTCAAATCATGGGTCAGGAAGTATTTGCCAAATGGAATCAACTTGATTTTAACTTAAATGAAAAAAAGGTAACTTCTGCCGATTTCTCTGAGGTTGGCATGAATTTAAATCTTTCTGTTGGAGAAACCATTAAAGTAGAAAATTTAACCGCTGCCATAAAAGACCTCACGATTTCTAATAATATCCTTACTCATGGGGATATTACCCTCAGTATTGCCTCTATCAATCTCTTTGGGGTAGCCACTTTTAGTGATATTAAGGGCAGTATTGGTCAAAAGACAGGTTTTTCGGGGGAAGGTAATTTTGATGTAAACAAAGAAGGTTTGGCAGGTGCAAAAGGTAAAGTTTCTGTGAATAAGGGACCTGATGATAAAGTAGCCAAATATAAACTACAAGATGGCGAATTTAGTGCGATTATCATGGGACAGGAGGTTTCCTTTAAAGGAGTGAATTATGATTCCGTAAATCCAAATGAAATTTCAGCTGCTTCCAGTAGTTTGAAACTGAATTTTTCATTAGGGGATGTCCTTAAGGTAGATGAGTTTGACGCAACAGTGTCTAATGCCAAGCTTGCTAAAGATAAAGGATTTACTTATGAAGATATTTCTGTGAAAATTGCTTCTGTCAGTGTGTTTGATAACGTAGCAAAATTTAGTAATATTTCTGGGAATGTCAGTCCTAAAGAAGGGTTTAACGCAGAAGGTGATTTTTTAGTTACCGCGTCCGATTTGGCTAATGCATCGGGAAAGGTATCGGTTAAAAAAGGTCCTGCAGACTTAACAACCCATTATAAATTGGATGATGGCTCATTTAACGCCACTATATTAGGCCAGGAAGTGTCCATTACTGGCGTTTCTTATGATTCATTGAATCCTCATGAAATATCAGCAGCTTCCAGTAATTTGAAGTTGAATTTCTCTGCTGGAAATGTGTTAGAAGTGGAGGCCTTAGACGCTACCTTAACCGATGCTAAGTTAACGGAAGATGGTTTTTCATACCAGGATTTAACCGTAAATATTGCTTCTGTCAAGGTGATGAATATCGCAACATTTTCAGATATAAATGGAAATGTGAATGCTGTCGGAGGCTTTAATGGGTCAGGTAATTTTAATGTTACCCTACCTGGTTTAGGTAGCGGACAAGGCAATGTTACTGTAAAAAAGGGCGCAGAAGATAAAACAACCCAATATACGCTTAAAGATGGTGCATTTAATGCGGAAATGGTCGGTCAAACAGCTAGTGTCACTGGGGTCAGTTATGATTCTGCAACGAATATTTTTTCTGTTGAAAAAGGAGAACTGGATGTGAACATAATGGGTGTCAATCTTAATATTGTTATCCAAAATCCTTCTTTTACTGAGACTAATGGTTTTGATTTTGCCAGTGCCACAGCAACTATTCCTGAGTTAGTCTTTGCCGATCAGGCCAAAATGAACAATATTGTAGTTAATATCGTCAAAGATGGGTCTAAATACACTTATGACGGTTCTTCAGATTTTAATCTAAGTGGAGAAATAGATGGAGCCTCTGCTTCCGCAAATGGAAATGTAGGCATTTCAAAAGAAGAAGGGGAAGTACCGAGTCTTTCATTTTCAAATGCCAACGTTACTTTAATCATCTATGGTCAAAGTCTGGAACTAAATAATATGAGTTATAAGGATGGAGAATTTAAGGCAGAAAAAACAGTGGCCATAATATCTCCCCCTTTCCTAAAAAAGAATCTTCAAATTACGGTGAGTGATTTGACCATAAATAAAGAAGGGTATTCTATGTCTAAATCAGAACTGGAAACCCAACTTGAAGTAGATTTTGGTATTCTTAAAGGTAATTTAGCCAAATTGGCTCTTGAAAAAACAAGTGATAGCTGGATAGTTTCCGGAGAGGGGGGATTAGCAGCGGGAGGTACTGATTTTTTTGGATATAAAATACCTAAAGTTGAAGGTTCAGGTGCTTTATCGCATGATTTTGGAAAAAAGGAAACAAAAAAAGAATTAAGTGGAGTCTCTGCAACTTTACCAGATTTAGAATTTCCAGGCTCTCTTTTCCCAGGTTCAATTGGGGTAGATGCTGAAATTCCAGTTTTGCCAGGTCTAAATGTAGTAGCTTCAGCTGGCATGGAAGGAAAAGTGACTATTCCCGGCTTACAATTAAGGGTAGATAAAAAAGAAGATCAGGTTTATGTTATTTCTGCAGGTACACAGAATGAAAAACCCGCTAAAGGTGGAGTGAAATTATTTGTTGCTATAGGCGTTGGAACAGGAATTCCCTTGATTGCAACCGTTTCACTCAGTATCAGAGCGGAAGGAGGACCTGAAGTTAACTTCACTTTCAATGTATCTAAGGAAATATCTATGAGTGACAATTCAAATGGGTTGAATCTTGATATGAAATCAATGGAAACAACCTATAAAATGACTGGTGACCTTTCCCTGGCTGCATTCCTTGAATTAAAAGCAACAGCTTTCTACTTCTTTAAAAAAGCATATAAAAAGAAATTGTTAAATAAAAGCTTTGGAGGATTTGAAGTTTCTGATGAAGAGGATTTTAAATGGGTTACCCCTTCTGAACCTTTACAAACTGATGAAGAAATTGAATCAGATATGAAAGCTGGTTTGAAAATTAATCTGAATTTTGTAGAAGAAAGTATTTGGACTAAGGCAAAATTTGTTGATGTTTCTTCAGGTTTCTTTAAAGGTGATAGAAAGAGAGTCTTGGTCGTTGATAGTGCGCTTGCAGCATTTGATAAAGTAAGAGGTAAATCAATTTCTGCAGAGATAAAAGTTCAGGCTTTAAAAAAGTTAGAGACCGAAATAGGGAATTATATTGAAAATACAAAAGGGACTTCAAGCAGAACTAAAGAAGTTCAAATGTTACACAAACAGGTTAAAGATTCAATAAAAGCGCTGCGGTCTAAAATTGACAAAAAACTAATCGATGTTCCAATTTAATGACTTAAAATTATTATTTCTATGATGGATGCTGACGATATCCGTTTTGACAATTCTGGGCTGCCAAATATTAGTTACTCAAATTTTTATGCTAATCCTTCTTATGTAAGAACACTCTCAAAGTTGGTTGGGGTTGAAGCAGCGTCTTTAGCAACTGCCAAAATTTTGGAACTTGGTTGCGCTTCAGGGGGGAATATACTACCTTTTGCACTAAAATATCCTGATTCACAAAGCATTGGTATCGATTTGTCTAACAATCTCATTGCAGTTGGTAATGAAATGAAATTGTCTTTGAATTTGTCAAATATCGATTTGATTTGCTGTGATATCCTGGAAGTGGATTCTTCCTTTGGTACCTTTGATTATATCGTTGTACATGATATTTTTTCCCTTGTTTCTGACGAGGTTCGCAATAAAATATTAGCTATTTGTAAAGAAAATCTAAATGAAAATGGAGTTGCTTATATCAGTTATAATACCTTGCCTGGATGGAATAATCTTTCAACTATAAGAGATTTGTCCCTTTATCACAGCAATAATTTTGAAGAAATACCTGAAAAAATAAATCAAATCAGATTATTATTTGATTTTGTTAAAGAGGCCGTCAAAGAATCTGATAGTGCTTATGCAAAGCTAATGTTAGAAACCAGTGAATTACTCAATGATAAACCTGATTATAGTATAGCCCATGATTTTTTACAACCCCATAACAAGGCTTTTTACTTTTCTGCATTTATGGAGCAAGCAACCAAAGTCGGGTTACAATATGTTGTTGATGCTGAAATTTCTAAAATGTACATTCCTAATTATTCTAAAATAATAAGTGAAAAATTGGGAGGTATTGAAGAGGTGGTGCGCATGGAACAATATCTCGATTTTATTACAAACAGAGCATTTCGACAAACTATTCTTTGTCATAATCATCAAATTGTTCAAAGGAAAATACCCATGGACAAGTTGGTTGATTATTTTTTTAAGATGAATTTAGTCAGCCCGACTGAGGAGGATGTTTTAGCGGAGGAATTGAATCAGGAGGCAATATTTTATTTAAATAATGATCCAAAAGATACCATTTCAACCAAAAATCCAATACTTAAAGCCATTTTTAAGGTATTTAGTGAAAATAATAGATATCTATCTTTCCATGACTTGGTATCTTTATCAGCAAATAAGCTACCTGAAGTTAATCTTTCAGAACTCGAAGCACAGGCAAAAGTAAGTCTGATGGATCTTTTTTTAAAAGGAAAAATAGACATCAGAGCCGATTTTATACCCATAAATTCCTATAAAATGGATACGCCAAAAGTTTGGGAATATGTGACAGCTCAAACCTTATATTTGAAACAAAAAGTAGTGACCAATTTATATTTTGAATCCATTCAATTAAGTCTTTTTGAGTATTATCTGGTAAGATATCTGGATGGAAATAATACCATGGAGCTTGTTATTTCAAAAATGTTGACCCATTTTAAAAATGGGGAATTAATATCCAGTTACAAGGGCCACAAAGTTACCTCAGATGAAAAACTGAAGGGAATTATTTCACTGGCCTATTTTGATGCCCTTGAAAAATTTCGGGAACAAGCAATTTTAGTTTGAAATCCAAAAACTCAACCACCTATTTCCACTAGTTTTTTCATTTTCATCAATCCCGTTTTAGCCACCTCCAGCGGATCTTGTTTCCAGTATTCTTTATTAAAAAGCTCCAGTGAGAGTACTTTGGGTGAATGCATTGAATTTAAAATAGACATGATTTTTGACCAGGGTGCAATTCCGTCACTTGGAAATACTCTATCATTATCTGTTTGTTTTTCTTGTGGAATATGAGCAACATAGTCGTTAAAATGAAAAATTTCAATGGTATTTCCAGCAATAAGATTCAGACAATCGAAACCAGAGCCGCCTCTAAATAAATGATAAATATCGGGAAGAAGTCTTGCATCAGGGTCATTGGCAGCAGTTGCAATGGCCACTGCCTGGCTCAGATGGAACAAAGTGCCAGATGCACCCCAAAATTCAAGTTGTGGCATAACCCCTGTTTTCCTTCCTAAATCTAACGCCTCTTTGTATCTAATTCCAGCCTGCATCCAATCGATAGGCTGATCTCTTGATACGCCTGCAGGAGGAGCAGCGATTCGTTTCCCTCCCAGAGCGGCGAGCCAGTTCATTTCTTCTTCCAATTGAATAAGACCAAGCCTTCTTTTCTCATTATCGTCTACCATCCATGGCGCAAAGCCAATGGCATTTTCGACTTTTAGACCTGATGAATCTATGATTTTAGCTAACTCTGTCAGTTTATTTCCATTTTTTAGATATTCTTTAATATCATTTATCCAAAGTTCAATACCGTCATATCCGGCTTTTGCTGTAATTTCAATATACTTAATAATACCTGGTTTTTGTCCACTTATGGTACTGGTATTTAAGCAATACGTGTATGTTGGTCTCTTTTTTACCAAAACATTGGCTTGAAGATTATTTGGAATTGCTACGGAAGCCCCAATAGCTCCCATAGCCATAATGGCATTTCGTCTTTTCATATTCAGGTGCTTTTAAAAACTTTCAATAAGATACCCATTTTTTTATTATTCGTTCCCTTTTACCTTCTAAAATGATGAGATATATACCTGGTTTTGGTAAGGAATGAAGATTAAAACAGAGGGAGTATTCTCCTTTTTGTTGTTTATTTTTGTAAAGTAAGGTACCCATATGGTGACCAGTGGGGGCGTATATTTTTATACTAATGTCTTGATCTACTCCTACCCGGTAAGTTATATTTATTTCTCCATTAGATGGATTGGGATAAGGATCATCCAGATTTAAGGACATGTTATTGTATTCTTTTAGGGCACTTAACTGCCTGAGTAATTGTACTGGTTCACTTTGAATAGAATTATGGCTTATGGCAGTAATGAAAAATTCACTTTGTTCTCTTTCTGTTTTTAGAGGAAGGTGTAGCATCGTATCTGAAGTTATCCGCACTAATTTATCATTGGATAGCGTTGGTTTATTACCGTGTAAAAAACTATCTCTGTGAACTTCGTATATACCATAAAATCGGGTAGTCGCGTTACTACTGTTGATGGATATTGATTTTTGCCATTTTAATAAATAACCATTTTGTTGTAAAACAATTTGTCCGGATAAAATGCTACTGGGTTTTTGGTTGTTTTTCCAGTGCATCGTTGGCGTCAGACAAAGCGTTTTATTGATGTTATTTGTCAGATTGTCGGCAAGTCCTTGCGTAGCAGTTTGACTGATATTTGCGGCTCTAAATAAAATCCAACCTGGAATGGTTCTATCGCGAAGATGTAAAATTTGATTTGGTATTTCATCTGCTTTATATAAGGATGCGAGGGCAGTCATAGATGGTTCGGCTTTGTAGGCAGCAATTCCTGGATATAAATGTCTGCCATTCAACTGTAAGGACCACCAATTACTTAAAGATTTAAAATCCTGGCTTCCACCAATAGCCCAGTATAATTGAGGTGCAATATAATCGACCCATTTTTCAGATAACCATTTTAAGGCATTTCCATAGGTTACACTTGCACCTGATAATCCAATAATTCCTGTTGGTGTACCACTTTTCCAAATACCAAAGGGACTAATGCCCCATTTAATTTCAGGAAAATCAGTACGCAATAAATAACTAATATCTTTAACCATCTGGTTAATATTTCCTTCTCTCCATTCATGAATTGTTTGACCAGCTCCATATTTTTCAAAGCTAGCCGCATCTTCATTTGCCATGCCTTCATAGGGATAAAAATAATCGTCCAGATGTATACCGTCTGGTTGATATTTAATGGCGAGTTGTTCTACAAGGTTTAAAAAATAAGATCTTCCTTCAGGGATTCCTGGGTTCAATAAAAGGGTGTTTTTTACAGGTAACATCCACGAAGGGTGTTTTACAGATAAATGATTGCTGTCTTTTGCATAGGTACTGTTTATATTACGAATCACTCTATATGGATTTAACCAAAGGTGTAATTCCATTCCTCGTTTATGAGCTTCCGTTTTGGCAAAAACGACTGGATCCCAAAAGGGATCAGGTGTTTGTCCTTGTTTTCCTGTCAGATAAAAGGACCAAGGCTCTAATTCACTTTGGTAAAAGGCATCGGCTTCACAGCGGATTTGAAAAAAAATAGTATTTATTCCGCTTATTTGAAGTCTGTCTAAAATATAGAGTAATTCTTTTTGCTGCTTTTCAGGCGTTGCTCCTTTTGTTGGCCAGTCAAGATTAATGACAGTCGCTATCCATGCACCTCTTAATTCTTGATGTTGCGTTGAGGCTTTAGGAGAAAAAATAAGAATCAACAGGAGGATGGTGAATATTTGTTTTTTCATTGATACGCTTTGATTTCATGAATTCTCCTTTTTAAAGATACCTAATTTTATTACATTTATAGCGTGAATCTATATTTTTTTAAAGTTCATTTTAAATTAAAATTCGTGCATACAGGTCCTTTAATAATTGACTCGCATCAGCATTTTTGGCAATACAATGAGCAGGAATATGGTTGGATAACGGAACAATTAAGTCCGTTAAAAAGGGATTTTCTACCAGCAGAACTTGATGTTTTATTAAGAAATGAACATATTTCTGGTGCAGTAAGTGTTCAGGCCCGACAATCGGAAAAGGAAAATGATTTTTTATTGCAACATGCAAAAAATAATTCCTTTATTAAAGGAGTGGTAGGCTGGATTGATCTTAAGTCAGAAAAGATAGATGAAAGACTACGTTATTATCGGGATTTTCCCATAATGAAGGGGTTTAGACATGTTGTACAGGATGAAAGTGACCCCTCTTTTATGTTGCATCCTGCTTTTCTGAATGGCATAAATGAGTTAATTCTAGCTGGATTTACTTATGATATTCTGGTTTATGCGAGACAACTTCCTCAGGTATTTGCCTTTTTACAGTATTTTCCAGATACCCCTTTTATCATAGATCATCTGGCCAAACCTGATATAAAACATCGTTTATTTTCATCCTGGCAAGCAGATATGCGCAAAATTGCAGCTTTTCCTAAGGTTAGTGTAAAAATATCTGGAATGGTAACTGAGGCAGAATGGCATCAATGGAAGAAGGAAGATTTTTTTCCCTATTTAGATGAATTAGTGCAATCTTTTGGTTTAGACAGACTATGTTACGGGTCAGACTGGCCTGTTTGTAATCTTTCAGGAAATTATAAGTCCCAGTTAGATGTTATTACCTCTTATTTTAGCACTTTTAACCAGACTGAGAGGGATAAAGTAATGGGTGTAAATACTCAAAATTTTTATCATTTAAATGAAATTTAATATGAGATATTGTTTAGCGCTTGACCTTATAAACGATTCTGAAAAAATAGCTGCTTATGAGGCTTATCATGAAAATGTATGGCCCGAAATTCAGGATAGTATCAAGGAATCTGGCATATTATCAATGGAAATATATAGGGTTGAAAATAGAATGTTTATGATTATGGAAACGGACGCCTCTTTTTCATTTGAAGCAAAATCTTTATCTGATGCCAATAACCCTAAGGTGCAGGAATGGGAAAAACGGATGTGGGATTATCAACAAGCACTTCCATTTGCTAAGCCTGGCGAAAAATGGATGTTAATGAACAAGATTTTTAGTTTGCAATGATTATTAACCTAATTTATTCATTTTTCCAACTTATATAAATTTTATGATTTGGGATTAAAAAAAAAAAACGCCCCTTAATCAAAGAGGCGTTTTCATAAAATACGCAAAACGGTCATATATTATATAGATGCTTTGTCACTTTTTTTCGTTGCCTGATAAATGGATTATGGGAGATAAAATCCTTTTCCAATTTGTTTTCTTAGGCCAATAAAAATACCCCCAACCCATATTTTTTGATCCAGCACGTAGTCATCTACAGAAATAGAAGGTATTCTTGTTCTAAAGTAGGGTTCTGCCATAAATTCCAGGCTATTCCCAATGGGTAAAGAAAGTGATATTCCAGCATAAACACTGGCACCTAAACGATTTTTAAAAGCTGGATAAGATCCGGGTTTAGAAGAGGTAAATTCAATCAGTGTACCTGTGGGGCTATAAAAACTTCCTTTCTGGTTAAAAGCCATATTCAGATATGTACCCAGGGAAATGCCAGCTCTCAATTTTCCAAAAGATTGTTCCTTAGTTAGGATTAATGGAATATCAATGGTTTCAAAAATATTTTTAATTCCCCTTTTATTGGAGGCATCAGGTACTTGAAAAGCTAAGGTCTGCTGCATTCTGCTATATTGAATGCCGCTTCTTAAGCCCCAACCTTTTAGGGTGGATATCCCCATTCGCAACATGAGGCTATTGGCAACTTTTAAATCTTCATATTCATTTCTTAGGTTTGCATAGGGTTCAAAAAGAGAGGTTTTAGCTTTTAATGTGTTTTGAATAAAATCCTGAGAAAGGAGAAAATCAATTTTTGCGAACCATAATTTCTTTTTAAAAGGCACAGGTAAATATTCTGAATACAAGGATAACTCATGTGGTAGGGTAGCGTCAAGGGTAGAAATAGTTGAAAAGGAAGGAAAGATATTTTCTGCCGATTTTTCGATGATAGTTTCTGTAATGGATATAGGTTTTTCTTTAACTTCTGAAAGACTTGATTCATTTATAATTTCAAGGGAATCTGGGTTAAAAATGGGTGAAATCGGGGGATGATTTTCAGGAAAGTTAATTTGGTTTGAAATGGGTTTCTTCGTAATTAAAACAGGATTTAAATCATTTATTTCGTTAGTCTCATTATTGTTTGCCTTAACTGATTCTGTTTGGGTAATTTCATCTTTTTTATTCTGTATTAAAATTTCATTTGATAGAACAACCAAGGTTATTAATATAGTAGAAGCAATCAGCCATTTAGTCCATCCTTTAGCTAAAGGTTTAGATTTTTTAGCCCTTGCCATCTGAATATTTTCCCACAATGAATCAGATGGAGGAACCTCATAATTGGATAATTTTCTCCGAAAAAATTCGTCTATTGATGATTTTGGGTTCATACGGCGACTTTTTGAATCTCTAAAATCTGGGATTGCAACATTTTTCTTGCTTTTACAAGTTGAGAGCGCGAAGTGCTTTCCTGAATTCCTAAAAGAGCTGATATTTCAGCATGGTTATAACCCTCAATGGCATACATATTAAAAACAATTCTGTATCCATCAGGTAATTGTTGAATGAGTTGTAAAAGTTCTTCTTCCTGTAGTTGAGCAAATACGGAGGGCAATGAACCTGAAACATCATCTGACGTATTTTCAAGTCCGATAATTTCGTTTGTAAAGCTTTTTTTATCGACATTTTTTAAGGCTGTATTGACAACAACACGACGCATCCATCCTTCTAAAGAACCCTTACCCTGGAATTGATCTATATGATCAAAAATCCTGATGAAAGCATCTTGAAGTATATCCTCGGCCTCCATTCTATGTCTGGCATAACGCAAAGAAACAGTCATCAATTTTCCAGCATAACGCTTGAACATTGCTTCCTGATATTTTCGGTCTTCACGTAAACATCCTTGGATTAATTCATTGTCTTCCACAGGACTGCTAATATTTAAGTAGCGCATATGAATCATGAGCCACCAATAAACTAAAATGCTGCCTGAAAATTAAATAAATATTATCTATTTACCATAATTTACGGAATTAAAAAATCTTAGAAGAGCATTTACAGAATGAGGGTGTTCAATTTCTCCTTTTTGCCATCTTGATTTTAATTCCTCTACCGGCATCGATATGATCTCTATACTTTCGCCTACATCCAGCATTTGTTGGTTTGTTTGGCGCACATTAAGGGCCAGATAATGATGGACATAACTTTCCATAAATACAGGGTTTTGACCAATTTTCCCCAAAGGAATCCATTTCTCATCAGATGTAAATCCTGTTTCTTCTTCCAGTTCTCTTCGGGCTGCAGAAAGCGGGCTTTCATCAGGATCGACTAAACCACCTGGTAATTCTAAGGTATAGGAAGAGGTTCCAAATCTATATTGTCGTACCAAAATCACCTCTTTTTCTTTTGTTAAGGCAATCACATTTACGGCATTTCCACCACTTAGGATGACCTTTTTTTCGGTTATACCATTTCTTGGATTTCTAATGTAATCAAATCGTGCCTGGAATAATTTTAAGTCTGGACCATGCTCACTTTTTTCTATAAACCATATCTGGCTGTTTTCCAAAGGAGGGACGCTGGTTAATAATTTCTTCATTTGTGGGAGTATTTATATTCAAAGAATCAAGTTTCAAAAGTTCGAGTCTGAAAATGCTGTCTTGTGCTAATGAATCGGCATACATTTCTTCTGGAGATTTAATTCTGAGGGGACAGTTTAATTTTGAGGAAATAGATGGATCCAGTACAGGAAATTCACCAGTATTATAATCTGTTAAACTTGAATCCTGATATATTCTTTGCATGAACTTCCCCCAAACAGGCAGAGCAGTTGCTGCACCTTGTCCCCATTCAAAATTTCTAAACCGGACGAGTCTGGAATCTCCACCTACCCATGTACCTGCAATTAATTTAGGATTAAACCCAATAAACCAACCGTCAGCATGAAATTGAGAAGTACCGGTTTTTCCAGCTATAGGCCTGTTTTCAAGCCCATATTGCCAACGTAAACGGCTTGCTGTACCAAAAGTAGCTACCGATTGTAGCATATTTAGCATTATTAAGGCAGTATCAGCTGTTAGTACCCTATTTCCTTTAGGACTTGGGACTTCATAAATGGTTTTACCTTTACCATCAACTATTTTCTTAATGCCCCGCGGTGAATGTCTGGTTCCTAGATTTGGATATACAGAAAAGGCAGAAACCATCTCCAGAAGTGAAATTTCTGCAGCACCGAGTCCAATGGATGGTTCATTAGGTATTGGACTATAAATACCCAATTTTCTTGCCAATTGGATAACTGTTTTTACCCCAACTTCAAAAACTAATTTTACGGTTATAGAATTTATACTGTTAGTTAAGGCACCTGCCATAGAGTAGGATCCACCATATTTACCATCTGCATTTTGAGGTAACCAATCATCTTCATCTTTTCCATTTGGCAAAATATGAGGTTCTGGATCTTTCCTGCCGTATTGCTTTTTATCCCATTCATGTTTTTTATACTCATGGTACATTTGCAATTGATTGGGAATTTGTTCACATGGATCTCTTCCATTTAGAAGAGCAGCGGTGTAAACCAAAGGTTTGAAAACTGAACCAGTTTGCCTGCGTGACAGAACATGGTCATATTTAAAATGGGTAAAATCGACACCACCAATCCAGGACTTAATATGACCATTAGAAGGGTCAAGTGCAACAAAACCCACTTGTAAAATTCGAAAATAATAACGTAACGAGTCTAAAGGAGACATTAAAACGGGTTCTTCCTCTCCGTCGTAATTGAACAAAACCATAGAAATTGGGGTGTTGAAATCATTTTCTATGGCTTTTTCGGTATATCCTTTTAATTTCAATTGTTTGTAACGAAGTGACTGTTTTTTCATGAGTTCAATAGCCTCATCTTCTCCTTCTATGGGTTGATTTTTCCATTGACTGGTATAGTTTTTTTGCAAATAAGATAAATGCTCCAACATTGCCTCTTCGGCATGACGTTGCAATCGGGTATCAAGGGTGGTGTAAACTTTTAAACCATCAATATCAATATTATAGGGTAAACCATTATCTTTTTTTAGTTTACTTAAAATATTGTCCAGTTCTTTTTTTACGTGAATCTGAAAATAGGGTGCAATTCCCTCATTTTTAATTATTGGATTATAATTTATTAGTAGAGGAGAATGAGTAAGTGTGGTCAGATTTTCTTTGGAGATAACCCCTATATTTTTTTTATGGACAGGACTTAATCTAATAATTTCCTCCGCTATATCTTTATTTTCAACCATCTGTTGCAAAACCAGATTTCTTCTTAACCTCACTTTTTCAGTGGCCTTTCTTGGATTATATGAAGTGTTTGCTTTCAAGGTTCCCATTAATGCGGCTGCCTCTTGAATGGTTAAGTCTATGGGAGATTTACTAAAAAATCGTTTACTCGCCACTTCCAGACCATACACATTTTCGCTAAAAGGTACAGTGTTCAAATAAAGGGTTAATAGTTCCATTTTATTATACACCCTTTCTAATCGATTGGCAATGACTATTTCTTTTAATTTATTTCTCACCAGGGAGAGAAATAAATATTTTTCCCTGGGGAATAAATTTTTTGCTAACTGCTGACTCAGCGTACTTCCGCCACCACCAGATTCATCCCCACCAATAATGGTTCTGATTAAAACACGTCCCCAGCTTTTAAAGTCAACCCCCTGATGAGAAAAAAAACGTTTATCCTCAATAGCCACTAAAGCGTGAAAGACAAATCCAGGGATGGAATCAGCTGGTATGGAGGTTCTGGCCTGAATAAAATATCTTCCCATAAGGATATTATCATCGGAATATATTTCCGTTGCGTTCCTTGTTTCGAGATCTTTTATAATAGAAACGGTAGGGATAGATTTCAAAAAAATTAGCCAAAAAATAAAATAAGCAAAGAGGAAAAAAGAAAATCTTTTCCCCCATTTTTTAATAATAGCTGCATTTTTTGGATTTGCCAGTTCATATTCATCCCAACGAGTTAAAAGGGGCTGAAATGGCTTCTTTAGGTTAGATAAAACAGTATTAAAGACCAAGGGTATCTTGGAAAAATTCATATTTAGGAGCTTATTTGAGAGGATAATTTTTTTACCATCTTCACAAATTTAATTAAGTCTTTTGAATAGAATGCTTATACCTGCTTTATTTTTACAAAAAGGGGTACTATTCTATTTTTTTTGTTTTACCAAAAGGGCGTTTGTGTTTAGGAGGGTAGGATTTTTTCTTACGTTGCCCGCTTTCTCTATCCTTTTCACTCATTTGATTCACAGGGGAAGATCCTTTGTTAACGATTGGGATTTCTTTGCCCATCATTTTCTCAATGGCAAAAATCTTAGGTCTGTCTCTATAATTTACAAAGGTAATAGCAACACCCTCTGCTTCAGCTCTTCCCGTTCTTCCTATTCGGTGAACATAATCTTCAGGATCACCCGGTACGTCGTAATTAATAACCAGGTCAATCCCTTTTATATCAATCCCTCTTGAAAGAACATCCGTAGCGACCACTATTTTTAATTTACCATTACGGAATGCTGATAGTCTCTCTTCCCGTTCTACTTGTTCTAAATCAGAATGGATAGCAGCCACGTCAAATCCAGCCTTTAACAAACGATCGGAGACCTGTCGAACTTTTATTTTTGTGCCTGCAAAAATGAGTATTTTCTCCATTTCTTTAAATCCAAAAAGGATTTGCTCTGCCAATGCTGGTTTTTGTTCATCTTCAACACCATACATGGACTGCACAATTTTTTCAGCTGGTTTAGAAATAGAGATACTTACTTCTTTGGGTTTATTTAAGAGTTGTTGTGAAAATTTTCTGATGGGTAAAGGCATGGTTGCTGAAAACAACAAGGTCTGCCTTTTTTTAGGAAGCATATTAACTATTTTCATAATATCTGGTGCAAAACCCATGTCAAGCATTCTGTCTGCTTCATCTAATACAAGGTATCTTAAGCTATCGAAATTGACATACCCCATATCTATATGAGCAATAAGACGACCTGGTGTTGCGACTACAATAGGAGCACCCCCTTTTAATGCTTTTTTTTCTAATTCGAGCGACTGTCCGTCTCTTCCCCCATAAACGGCGATAGCGCTGATTGGCGTAAAATAGGAAAAACCTTCTAATTGCTGGTCAATTTGTACAGCTAATTCCCGGGTGGGAACGATAATTAAAGTAGCTATTTTATCAGAAGGGTTTACGGTTAGTTGATGCAAAATGGGTAATAAAAAAGCGGCTGTTTTTCCTGTTCCTGTTTGTGCGCAACCCAAAACATCATAACCTTCCATAATCAAAGGAATGGTTTGGGTTTGAATTGGAGTTGGCTCTTTAAAGGACATGGCACTCAAGCCGTCCATCAGGCTCGGATGTAGATTAAAATCAGTGAATTCCAAGGTAATTTTTTAAAAATTATTTGCAAAGATGCTTAATTATTCATTAACAATGCTTTATTTCTCAATGATTGCATCTTCAATTAAATCGTCGGAATCGCGTTTTCCTTTATCTGAATTAGGTTTATCAGGTGAATCTGTTTTTAGAATGGTGGGTTTGGATTGATTACCACCGTACTCGCTATTGGCATATTTGGCTGCTTTAGCAAAAAAATCATCTTGCAACAAACTTTTTTTAGCGTCATTCAGACTATCCTGAAAAGTACGTTGTTTATCATTTGCTTTCGCTTCATATTCCTGGCCTTTTTTATGTGCTTTTTCAAAGAAATTTTCTTTTCTTTTAGTTTCTTTTGCTGCTTCTGCTTCTGCCTTTTGCATTAATTCTTCTACTTTTTCTCCCACAAGATCACCAAAAGCAACGGCTCTATCCTTGAAGTCTTTGCCCTTTTCTAATACTTTCTTGCCTAATTTTTCTGTATTGTCCTGCAACATATCTTTCAAAACATTCCCTTTTATTTCTTCATTTAAAGGAAAAGTTTTAGGTTGCCCCTGAAGATTCATCGCCTCTTCTTCAAATTTTTTTAAATCTAACTGACTTGTTCCCATCGTATCACTTATCTGTGGGCTTTTTGATTTTTGTCCAAAAATTTTCTCCTTTAAATTTTCTAATAGTCCCATAATATATGAATTTTGTCTCAATTTACGTCAAAAATCAGTTTAATACCATAAAGTTTTTTTCTTTATATCTTATTAAACATTTTTAATGACTTTTAGATTAGGTTTCTCTTTATTTTGGCAGAAATAACTTTTATTTGTCTTTTAAATTAGGTTGAATGGAATATAATCTTTTGGGCAGATCAAATCAACAAGTCAGTAAGATTTGCCTTGGTACCATGACTTTCGGCGAACAAAATACGGAAGCAGAGGGGCATTTACAACTTGATTATGCTGTAAGTGAGGGAGTTAATTTTATCGATACTGCTGAAATGTATCCCATACCTGCTAATAAAGAAACGTATGGCAGAACGGAAGAAATTGTGGGTTCTTGGCTAAAATCCAGGGGCAACCGGGATAAACTGGTCATTGCGTCAAAAATAATTGGTCCTGGAGCATTTAACTATATCAGACCAAGTTTAAACTTTTCATCCGAATCTATAATAGCTGCTTTGGATAAAAGTCTTAAAAGACTAAGAACCGATTATATTGATCTGTATCAATTGCATTGGCCAGAAAGAAAAACAAATATGTTTGGTATTCGTGGCTTTCCAGACGATGGTTCTGATTCCTGGCAGGATAATATGCTGGAGGTGCTGCAAACGATGCAAAAGCTCATTGAAGCTGGCAAAATAAGGTTTTTTGGTATCTCAAATGAAACACCATGGGGTCTTCAACGATTTATTCACCTTGCGGAAATACATCAACTTCCCGTATGTGTGAGTATTCAAAATCCTTATAATCTGGTTAACAGACTTTTTGAAGTTGGATTAGCTGAAATTTCCATCAGAGAAAAGGCAGGTTTATTGGCCTATTCTCCATTGGCTTTTGGAACGCTTTCCGGAAAATATATGGATGGAACGGCTGAGTCTTCCTCAAGACTGATAAAATACGCAAGTAGCCCAAGGTTAGTCCGTTATAACAGCCCTTTTACCCAGGGAGCGATAAAAAAATATGTTGAACTTGCTAAGGAAGCCCATTTAGCTCCTGGATTAATGGCTCTTGCATTTGTTAATTCACGACCTTTTCTTACCAGTAATATAATAGGAGCCACCCATTTATCTCAATTGAAAGAAAATATAGATAGTATCCATGTTAAACTTCCATTTGATTTAATAGAACGCATTGAGCTTATACATAAAACAATGCCTGATCCCGCGCCTTAAGTTTAAATTTTTTACATGCAATTAAAATCTATCATTTTACTCCTAAAGATTTATCGCCAATATCTGGAAAATGAAGAGCGATATAAAAGATCCTATATTTGGGAATCGCAACAAATTTTTATTCAAAAATGGGATATCAATGCCGTCGATATGAAGGCTATGTATCTTTCAAGTCTGGATAATTCCAGATCGCGAAGGCTGTGGAACCGGGAAAATTTTGAACCAAGAAAAGTAATGGCTGAAATTCTGGGTCACCAGCCTGATTACGGAAGAATGTTGTTTTCTGATCTGCTTAATGAAGAAAGAGATTTGACAGGTCGATTACATCGGTTTGTTTATGGTTGTAATGAGCTGTTTAGCGATTATCTGGATAGTCATGTTGGATCGCGTTTCCAAAGTCATTTTCATACTGATAATTTTGAAATGGCTTTTCTTTATCTGGCTTTCAGATATCCTGAAAAATACAGCTTTTATCATCCGGAATCTTTTAATTACTTTTTAGTAGAAACAAAAGCCAGAGATATTCCTGAGGGGAATGATCCTGATCGTTTTGTAAAAGTGGTTAATATGGTCAATATCTGGATGCAAAAAGAACCTAGTTTATGGGATATTCATCTTAAAAGATTGAATCCCGTAACGGATTATATGGAAAATAATTTGCTTTGGGTCTATGATTTTTTCCTTTATGTTCAGGAGAAAAATATTAATGTTCAAAGTCTCATAACTACTTAAAATGATATCTATGACTTCGAAAATGAAATTCCTTTTTCCTGTTTTTATTTCATTGATGATTCAAAGCTTTGCTCAAAAGGTTGAGCTCAAGTCAGGTCCAATGCTGGGTTATTCTGAAATGAGAGAGGTTATGGTTTGGTTACAAACGACAGCAAAAGGAAAAATTCAGCTTCATTATTGGGATCAGAACCTTCCAAATCAAATTTTTAAGTCTGAGATAGTAGAGACTGATTTTACAACTGCTTTTACTGCAAAAATTATACTTTCGCTTCTTGAACCAGGAAAAAAATATGGCTATCAGGTTATATTAAATGAAAAATCTTTGCTTTTTCCTTATCCGCTGGAATTCCAGACACAATCATTATGGCAATGGAGAACTGATCCACCTTCCTTTTCAATTGCTTTAGGAAGTTGCGCCTATATCAATGATACCCCCTATGACAGACCGGGAAAACCCTACGGGTCAAATTACCATATCTTTGAATCTATTTTAGCAAAAAAACCTGATGCTATGCTATGGTTGGGAGATAATACTTACCTCCGCGAAGTAGACTGGAATAGTAGATCAGGCATATTATACAGATACTCACATACGCGTGCTACTCCAGAATTACAAGGTTTATTGGGTAGTGTTCACCACTATGCTATCTGGGATGATCACGATTTTGGACCCGATAATAGCGATAGGGGATTTATCCAAAAAGAGGCTACTTTAGAAGCTTTTCGATTGTTTTGGGGGAATCCAACCTCTGGGTTACCAGAGCAAAATGGTATAACTTCCCAATTTCAATGGGCAGATATTGACTTTTTTCTATTGGACAACAGATTTTCGAGAGCTCCCGATGACAGAAAAACGGGTGAAAGAACCCAGTTTGGTAAAGTGCAGCTTGAGTGGCTCATAGATGCCTTAAAAACAAGTAAAGCACCTTTTAAAATGGTAGCTACGGGTGGGCAATTTCTTAGTGCGGCTGCAACCGCTGAAAATCATATCAGATTATACCCAGAGGAAAGGTCTTATTTGATCAAACGGATAGAAGAGGAAGGAATTTTGAATATCATTTTTCTTACGGGAGACAGACATTTTACTGAATTGACAGAGTTGAAAATGACGAACGGAAAATATATTTATGACTTAACCGTCTCGCCCTTGACAAGTGGGGTGAATACAAATCCAGATGCAAATGTTCTTCGTGTTCCGGGAACTGCAGTGACAGAGCATAATTTTGGATTTTTAACTTTTAGTGGTAAAAGACAAGAAAGAAAGTTAACCATTAAAATTTTTGATGCCACAGGGAAGGAGAAATGGACGAAAGAAATTCTTTCAGAATGAAGGGGGATAAATACCTCATTGTTCGCTTCTCAGCAATGGGTGATATCGTGCTTACATCCCCTGTAATTAGGGTATTAAGCGCTCAGCCTGATGTGGAAATTCATTTTCTGACAAAAGAAATGTACAGGGAATTGTGGACTGCAAATCCCTATTTAACTAAAATTTATACTTTTAAAAAGGAATTAAAAGAGGTCTTACCAGATTTAAAAAAAGAAAATTATACGGCGGTTATTGATTTACATGCCAACATGCGGACTTTATTTCTGCGCTTTTACTTTTGGAATATTCCATTTTATAGAATTAAGAAAGGATCTTTTCTTCGTTGGTTTTATGTTCGAACTGGATTCAAACCAGCCTTTCCAAAACATATTGTAACCCGATATTTAGATACCTTACATCCACTTAAATTGAAATATGATGGAAAGGGGCTTGATTTTTTTATTCCTGAAAATAAGTATTCAGCTCCACAGTATTCCTTTATTGTTTTTGTATTAGGTGCAGGACATTTTACGAAAAGACTACCTTTAGATAAATGGCAAGAAATAACGGAGTTATTTAAACATCACCGTATTATGTTGATAGGGGGTGAGAAAGATTTCGATTTAGGTAGAAATCTGGTGAGTTTAATTGGTAAGGATGCAATAAATCAGTGCGGTAAACTAAGTATTTTAGAATCGGCTTTTTATATCAGTAAGGCAAAATTAATCATTACTGGAGATACAGGGATGATGCATATCGCAGCTGCTTTGCGAAGACCAGTTATTAGTATCTGGGGGGGGACTATACCCGAATTTGGGTGGCTTCCATTTTACCCAGAGGGTATGAACAGAAATATAAGCGTACAAGTTGAAAACTTATCTTGCAGACCCTGCAGTCGTTTTGGGAGGTCAGATTGCCCTAAAAAACATTTCCGTTGCATGAATGATATTTCCGCTCCCTTAATTTCAGAACATGGCAAAATATTACTTCAAAATAATTACAGTTAATGCCTAATTGGGGTTATTCTATTATTTTTGAGAAACTAATCTGTTCTTTTTGCTTAAAGTCTATTAAATTGCAGACAATCTTTAAAAGTTGATTAGTCAAATATACTGATTATGAATAAACGCGTTATACAAATCGAGAAAAACGATTCCTTGGTCATTTTTAAAATCAAGCATTTTATGCGATATTTTTTTATCATTGGTTGTTTCTTAGTTAACTCTTTGAAGAGTCAGGATATTCATTTTTCTCAGTTTAATTTTTCACCCCTTACGTTAAATCCAGCACTTACCGGCTCTTATGAAGGAACGGCACGAATTGGTGGCATTTACCGGGATCAGTGGAGAACCGTTTTGGCAAATCCCTACAAAACTCCCTCTTTTTATATCGATGCTCCTATTATTAAAGGTTTAAGAGCTAAAGATTGGGTTGGCGTTGGTATGACAGTTGTCAGTGACGAAGCCGGTAGCACAGAATTGAAAACGGGAGGTTCTTATCTTTCAGCAGCCTACCACCTGGCATTGGATGATAAAAGAAATAAAATGTTAACCATTGGATTTCAAGGGGGTAGATTTCAACGAAGTGTTAATATGAATAGCCAGGAATTGCGCTTTGCCGATGAATTACCCAAAGAAATTGGTGGTGGTGGTCTGGGCATAGGTGCTGGTGCAAACAGGGATATTCAAGAAGAAGTAAACTTTTTTGATTCTAGTGTAGGTCTGTTATTCAGAACAAAACTGGCAGATGGGAATGCCCTCGATTTAGGCTTTTCTGCTTACCATGTTATTGGAGGACGATATGGACTTATCCAAAATACAAAAGAACCGGTAGATCCACCAAAACCTGGAGGTAAAGTTAAGAACACAAATACCAAAAGGCCTATGAGATTAACGCTCCACGGTACTTATTTGCGCAATCTGTCTGAAAGCTTTTTTGTTGAACCTTCTTTCTTAATGCAAAGTACAGGTGGAGCTACGGAGCTGGCATTGCAATTGCTTTTTGGTCTTCCAATAAAGGAAAATGTAAAACTGCGTTTTGGTCCTGGTTACAGACTTGGTGATGCAGGCCAATTGTTTTTGGGTATTGACTATGATCAGTTTAGAGCTGGAATTAGTTATGATGTCAATGTTTCTGCACTCAGAAGTGCATCCAAATATCAGGGAGGTTTTGAAATTGGAGGCTATTATATTTTTAAAATTTATTCTAAAAAGGAAGTTCCAACCAGAATTTTATGTCCTCATCTATAATGAAAATGTACAAAAAATTAGACAGATTCATGCAATCTTATCCTCACACGCTGGTTACTTTGACGGGTGTTTTGTTGTTGCTATTTTTAGCAACCAACCCACTTATTTCGCAACCTATAAGAGGTGCATCTTATGACAGAACTTTACAGATAGCCCGGGAAAAATGGGCAGAACAAGATTATGTTAATGCACTGGATCATTTTGAAATGGCTTTCGAAGCTAAGAAAGATGAAAGTCTTTTGCCTGATATGGCTGCTCTTTATTTGCAAATTCGTGATTATGCATCAGCATCCCGAACTTATGCTAAAATATTAAAAAAGGACAAAGAAAAAAAATGGGATCAACTGCGTTTTAATTATGCAAAATCCTTGAAAATGTCTGGAAATTATGAGGATGCTATTCTTGAATTTCAAAAATTCCTGGCTGTTGTAAAGGATGATACCTTAAAGTCATTTGCTGAAAATGAAATAACAGGGGCAGAATTTGGCAAAGAACTTCTTGAAAAAGAAGATGCAATTGAGCTTACAAGGCTTCCGGCAGTAATTAATACTCCTTTTTCAGATTATTCTCCCGCATTTAGCAGAGAAGGAAATTTATATATTTCCAGCTTTATGGCCAAAGATGTAATTGTTTTAGATTCATCTGCAAAAGATTTTCATGCCAAAATTTATTATTCAAAGAAAAATGAGGATACAGGTGTATGGGGGAAACCGGAAGCGCTTAAGGCAAATATTAATAGACCTGAAGTTCATAATGTAAATGTAAGTATCTCTCCAGACGGAAATAAGCTTTACTTTAACAGACAGCTCTTACAGGGGAATGAAGTCGTTGAAAGTCAATTATTTTATAGTGTTGGCGGAGACGGAGCCTGGAAAGGGGCGAAGGAAATAGTAGGTATAGACCCAGAATATAGAGCCAGACATCCCTTCCCTGGTGAGCTTTTTGGTAGAGAGGTGCTTTTCTTCTCTTCCGATATTCCAGGAGGTTTTGGTGGTTCCGACTTATATTATGCCCCTCAAAAATCAGAGGGTGTTTTTGGTGATCCAGTAAATCTGGGACCTAAAATTAATACGCTCGGGGATGAGGTAACTCCTTATTATTACAATGGCACGCTTTATTTTAGTTCAAATATGCATCCTGGCTTAGGAGGATTTGATATTTTCTATTCCTTCTGGAATGGTCAAAACTGGAGCGACCCGTTAAATATGTCAAAAGGTTTTAATTCGCCTCAGGATGATCAATATTTCAGATTAGATGCGGAGGGTTATAATGGATTGTTAACTTCTAACAGACCTGCAGGAAAATCAGTCCGAGCTAAAACCTGTTGTGAAGACATTTATTCCTTTACCATAGAAAAAATAAAGGCCGATTTAGTCGTTGGAACTTTTAATAGTGGCAGACAGGCACTCAAAGGCGTTACGGTAATGATAATTCCAAAGCCGGGTGGTGACCCGCAAACCATGCAAAATGACAAAGGAAATAAATTTGATTTCAAGCTGGAACTAGAGAAATCATATAAAATAATTGCCACACATCCAGATCATTTTCCGGATACGGCTGTCATAAATACGCTAAATTTAAAAGCAAATAAATCTTTTACCCAAAGATTATACCTTAAACCGATTCCAATTCCAGTTCCTGAATTTGATACTATTCTATCGGAAAAGGCTATTGTGATGGAAAATATTTTGTATGAATTTGGGGATGACAAAATATTACCAACGGCAGAACCTGATTTGAATTTCCTTTTGGAAATTATGAATCAATATCCTGATTTGGTTATTGAACTAAGTTCACATACGGATAATAGAGGAAATGATGAATTTAATAAAGGTTTATCTCAGCGAAGAGCAGAGTCGGCCAGACAATGGTTGCTCCAAAAAGGGATAAATCAGTCTCGGATAAAGGCGGTCGGAAACGGAGAAAATATTCCTAAAGTAGTGGATGACAGACTTGCCAATAAATATCCCCAGTTTTTACCAGGTGATATTTTTTCAGGAGATTATATCAATAAATTGGAAACGGAGGAAGACAAAGAACTGGCTCATGCTTTCAACAGACGCACGGAATTTAAAATTATTGGAGGTCCTAAAGTTATAACTGTCAAAAGTACAAGGTTATTAAAGAGAGAGGCAACAACGGCGGCTGATAAATCAACAGGACAGGTAAAACCTCGCGGTGATTCTATCCCTTCGATTCATCCATTTTCAACTTTAGCCGGTAAGAAAATTTACAAAGGGGTTCCCATACTAGATTTTACCCTTAGAGAAACGAATTTTGGCACTGTAACAAGAGGTGAGAAAAGAGAATTTACTTACAATTTTCAAAATATAGGGGACACAAAAGCAGAAATAGACCTGATTTCTGCCTGTGAATGTACTACTACTGAATATAATGCACAATCCATTCCTCCAGGTGGAAAAGGATTTATTAAAGTGATATTTGACAGTAAGGACAAAGTAAAAGGGGAAACGATTACCATTGATATTTTTCTCAAGAATACAGAACCAGGAACGGAGAGACCGATTATTGAGAAATTAAAATATCAATTTGAAATAAAATAGGGTTTTGAATCAAGGAATTTATGCCTAAACAGAAAGGGGTAAAAATATCATTGGATAGTTTTACCCCTTTTTTGATTCTAATTTAGATATTTTCTAAATTAAAAATTGCATGTTAAATTTATGGTTATATTCTACAATTGGAATTAAAGGTATTTATATTTGCGCCTTTAATTTCAGTTCAATAAAGGCACTATGCATATGAAACGTGGAAAATTATTTTATCTCTCCTTTTCTTTAATTGTAATCAGCATAAATACACTGGCTGCCCAATCTAGTGGAGAAGGATCTCAGTTCCTATTAAATAGCCTTTTTGTAATCGCTGCATTGGTGTTTTTTGCCATTGTGATTCAAGTTTCTGATAACTTGATGGCTATAGAAGCAAAAAGGATTGGTGCTGACAAAGATGGCAATCATTTTGGGTTAATGCCAAGATTCCATGAGTTGATTGGAGACAAATTACCTTCGTATTTAAAAAATGAACGTGTAATTATTTCAAAAAAGGGATTTGATATTGCTCTGGAAGGTCTAGCATCTAATGAAAAATTAGAGATACCTATATTACGTTTTGCAGTGAATCCTACTAACTTTAAAGGAATCTCTCCAATTCCAAAAGTAGTTGTAGAAATAGGAGATACGGTTAAGGCGGGGGATCCCATTTTTTATGATAAATCACAACCCGATTTAATTTTTACCGCACCAGTAAGTGGAGAGATTGTGGAAATTAAAAGAGGGGATAAAAGAGCCATTCATGAAATTATTATTCTGGCTGATAAAACACAAGAATTTAAATCATTCGAAAAGCTAAATATCGAAAAAATCTCTAGGGAAGATTTGGTAAAGACTTTAGCATCATCAGGTTTAATGACTTTGTTTTTGCAAAGACCATTTAACACCTTACCAAATCTGGATGTTGTTCCAAGAGATATTTTTGTATCCACTTTTGATTCTGCTCCATTAGCCCCTGATTTAGCTTATGCGCTTAAAGGGCAGGAACTGGCATTTCAGGCGGGTATAGATACTTTAGCTAAATTAACTCCTGGTAAAGTTTACCTGTCACTTGATGGCAGAGGAGAAACAGATGCAGCCTCTGTTTTCACAGGCGTGACAGGAGCAGAGAAATATTATTTCCGTGGTAAACACCCTATCGGAAATGTAGGGGTGCAAATCCATCATATCAAACCCATTTCACCAACTGATAAGGTTTGGACAATTAATGCTCAGGATGTAGCTATCCTGGGTAATTTTATGTTAGAAGGTAAGGTTATGCAATCCAGAATGGTTGCCATTACGGGTGCAGACTTAAATAAAACCGGGTATGTAAAGGTTCCAATAGGTGCTTCTGTCAGTGACCTGCTTCAATCTGAAAATATATCAAGTGCCTACAGAATTATTTCTGGTGATGTTCTATCTGGAACCCAGGTTTCAAAAGATGGTTTTGTTGGGTTTTATGATGATCAGGTTACTGTTGTGGAAGAAGGTAACAGCTACGAATTATTTGGTTGGTTATTACCTCTTGACATGAGACCATCAGTTTCAAAAACATTTCCAAGTGCATTGTTAGGGGGTATTCCATCTGCGGCGAATACCAATACAAGAGGAGAAAAAAGAGCTTTTGTTGTTACTGGTGAGTATGATAACCTTCTTCCTATGGATATTTTACCCCAACAATTATTCAAAGCAATTGTGGTAAACGATATTGAAAAGATGGAAAATTTAGGTATTCATGAACTTGTTGAAGAAGATGTGGCCTTATGTGAATTTGGATGCACCTCAAAACAACCCCTACAGGCCATTCTAAGGAATGGATTAGATGTAATTAAAGCTGAAGGATAATATTTTAAAAGTAGCCAGAAAAGATATGAAAAATTCATTGTTATCATTTTTTCAAAAAATTGAGCCAGACAAGAAGAAATCTCCATTTTTACATACCCTGTATGATGGTTTTTTCACTTTTGCTTTCGCACCCAACCACGTAACAAAGGGAGGTGTTCACATCCGTGACGGTATGGATTTAAAGCGACTGATGTTTCATGTGGTGATTGCTTTACAGTTATGTTATTTGTTTGGAACTTACAATATAGGTCAACAGCATTTCGCAGCTTTAGGTATGTACGAAGGATTCCTGGAAGGATTTCACCTCAAAATATTTTATGGGTTAGTTCAAATTCTTCCTTTATTTGTAGTGGCCAATGTAGTAGGTTTAGGAATAGAGTTCTTTTATGCTTATAAAAAGGGCCATGGAATTGAAGAAGGATTCCTTGTTTCGGGCGCTTTAATCCCTTTAGTAATGCCACCCGCTTTACCTTTATGGATTTTAGCTATTTCTGTTGCGTTTGCTGTTGTTATCGGAAAAGAGGCATTTGGTGGAACAGGTATGAACGTTCTAAATATAGCCCTTCTATCCAGAGTTTTTATTTTCTTTGCTTATCCAACCTACATTTCTGGCGATGATTGCTGGGTAGCTGGTCTTGAAAAAGTAGATGGTGTATGGACAGCAAGTTATAATGGTTTTGTAACAGGTGTATTAAATCCACTTTTTGAATCGTTTGGCTGGGCAACTTATCAGAATGGTTTAGCTGTTGTAGATGGTTATAGTGGTGCAACTCCACTTAGTTTAGCTGCTAAGGATGGTTGGGAAGGGGTTTTAACCCGTTTTACCCCTGAACAAATGTTCTGGGGTAATATACCAGGTTCAATCGGGGAAACACATAAATTATTCATTATTTTAGGGGCTGGTTTTCTTATTTATTTAGGAATAGCTTCCTGGAGAATCATGGTATCTATGGTTTTTGGTTTGGTAATTACGGGATTGCTATTTAATATGTGGAATGCTACACCAGCCATGGACGTACCATGGTATTATCACTTTTCTATGGGTAGTTTTCTTTTTGCTATGGCATTTATGGCAACGGATCCTGTTACCGCTTCCTCAACAAACAGGGGTAAATTAATTTATGGATTTTTAATTGGCTCTATTGGTTTGGTGATTCGTGTTTTAAACCCAGCTTATCCAGAAGGTTGGATGTTAGCCATTCTTTTTATGAATGTATTTGCCCCACTCATTGATCATTTCGTTGTGGAAGGTCACATCGCAAAAAGGAAATCCAGATTATCCAAATTGGCTAATTCTTAAGAATTTTATTCTCAAAACACAAAAACAATTCTTATGGAAAGTAGTAATAAATATATTATAACCTTCATCATTATCATGACGGTCATTGCTGCTGTAGCTCTTGCAGGTATGAGGGAAATTACCATGTCTGCTTCTACCAAAAATGAGGAGATTTTCAACAAGAGATCTATCTTATTAACTGTTAATGAATATTTGGGTGAGGGTTTAAGTGTCGCAGACCTCTCAGACGATCAGGTATTGAAAATGTTCAAAGAGCAGGTTGAACAGGTGGTCATTAATCAAAAGGGAGAGGTTGTTCCAAATATACTTGCTGAAAAGATAGATTTAGCAGTAGAAAAAAAGAAGGCTGAATCGGAAAGGTTATTGCCTTTGTTTGTGTTCAAAAATGATAAAGAAAAATTCTATATCCTAAGTGTTCGGGGAAGTGGATTATGGGATGAGATATGGGGAAACATTGCAGTAAAATCAGATTTGAATACGATTGCAGGAGTAACTTTTGACCATAAAGGTGAAACTCCAGGTCTGGGTGCTGAAATAAAGGATAACCCAAGTTTCCCAGGTCAATTTGTAGGAAAACAAATGTTTAAAGATGGTGAAGTAGCCATTTTAGTAAGAAAAGGGGGTAGTCAGGATAAAATGTATGAAGTAGACGGTATTTCCGGTGCAACTATAACAGGAGATGGTGTAAGTGAAATGCTTCAGAGAGGAATCTCATACTATTTACCGTACTTTGAAACAATTCAAAATTAAAAAGTCAATCACTCTTAAATATTCTGAAAATGGCAGAGATATTAGATAAAGTTAAAACCGAAGAAGAAAAATCAACTTTCTTCGGACCAAAAGAAAGAAGGCTACTTATTGATCCCTTGATGGACAATAATCCTGTTACAGTACAAATTCTGGGAGTTTGTTCTTCTTTGGCTATTACATCGTTAGTTTATCCTTCAATTGTAATGGCAATTTCAGTTACCCTTGTTACTGCTTTTTCAAATTATTTCACTTCTCTGGTCAGAGAGTACATTCCAAAGCAGGTTAGGATGATTGTACAGCTTGTTATTATTGCTACTTTAGTTACCATTGTTGAGTTGGCCCTAAAAGCTTTAAATTTTCCCATCTGGAAACAACTTTCAGTATATATTGGCTTGATTATAACCAACTGTATTGTAATGGGTAGACTGGAGGCTTATGCTATGGCCAATAAACCATGGCGTTCTTTCTTAGATGGTATTGGAAATGGTCTGGGTTATGGTGCCATCTTGGTTATAGTGGCTATTATCAGAGAAATATTAGGTAAAGGTACTTTGTTTGCGGGTAGTCCTGTTGAAATAAAAATCATAGGGCCCAATACAACTTACTTAATAGATACTACTACCAGCAACCTTTTTGGTTGGTATGCAAATAATAATCTTATGGTTCTTCCAGCGGCTGCTTTGTTCATTATTGGTATATTAATTTGGATTCACAGAACGATTAATCCCAAGTTAGTAGATATATCCTAGATTAAATTCATTTATTAAGTTTCAACTAAAAGAAATAAAATGGGCGATTTTTTTAATGTTTTTATTAAAACAGCCTTCATTGAAAATATGATTCTTTCTTATTTTCTTGGTATGTGTTCCTATCTTGCTGTTTCTAAATCGGTTAAAACAGCATTAGGTCTTGGAGTTGCTGTTATATTTGTACTGGGTATCACAATGCCAATGAACTGGCTCATAAATGAATACCTATTAAAAGATACAGGTATTTTTGGTATGGATTTAACCTTCCTAAGGTTTATCTTGTTCATCGCTGTTATTGCAGCCTTAGTGCAACTTGTTGAAATGGTGGTAGAAAAATTCTCTCCTTCACTTTACAATGCTCTGGGTATTTTCTTGCCTTTAATTACGGTGAACTGTGCTATCCTGGGTGGTTCGTTGTTTATGATCTCCAGAGAGTTAGACTTAAACAAGTCAATTGCCTTTGGTCTGGGGGGTGGTTTTGGATGGTTTCTTGCTATAGTAGCACTTGCCGCTATTCGTGAAAAAATTCAATATTCTAATGTCCCACCTGCTTTACGTGGTCTAGGTATTGCCTTTATCCTTACAGGTTTAATGGGCATGGCCTTTATGAGTTTAATGGGAATTGATCCTGCAGCCTTTACAAAATAAATAAAAGCTATGTTCACAAATTTCATGGTTTTGATGACATCCTCTTCTTTCCTCTTCCTTTCAGGTCTTCAGACGATTTTAATGGCTACTTTCGTTTTTACGTTAGTTATCCTGGCTCTTTCTCTGATGCTAATAGTAGCACGCCAAAATCTGGTTGCTCAGGGAGATGTAAAAATTATCATCAATGGAAATGAGGATGCTCCTCTTATGGTTAAACAAGGTAGTTCCTTACTATCTTCTTTAGCAGATAATAATATTTTCTTACCCTCTGCCTGTG
>JBEAXK010000089.1:0-50530 GCA_041159865.1 Bacteroidota bacterium | reverse complement strand
GATGACTACAAAGCTATGGTGTGTATTCTTCTCGCAGGGGGTAATGATAGTTATAACATGTTGGTTCCTATGGAACCTTCGGCTTATAAAGCTTACACCGACTCCCGGTCAAATATGGCTTTGGCAACCAGAAATTTGATAGCCCTGGATCCATCATTGACAGGCGGTGTTCCTTACGGCTTACATCCTGCTATGCCTGAATTAGAGGACCTGGTCTCTTCCGGTGAGTGTGTTTTTATCAACAATATAGGTACTTTGGTAGCCCCAAAGAATAAAGCAAAATATCTGAATGGTTCTTCCCGGGACATTCCTTTGGGATTATTTTCTCATTCAGATCAGGAGCAACAATGGCAAACTGGTATTCCAACAGACCGGGTTCGAACAGGCTGGGGGGGAAGAGTGGCCGATTTGCTAAAAGATATGAACACTAACCAGAAAGTTTCCATAAGCCTTTCTATGAATGGAACAAATCTTTTTCAGCAAGGTCTGGAAACTGTTCCTTATTCTTTAAATACGGGAGGTGCTGAAATTATCTGGGCTTACAACCGAGGCAATGAATGGGATTCCCGAAGTCAGGCCATTGATAGCCTGATGTACTACAATTATCAGGATGCCTTTAAACAGACCTATATCGACGAGATTCGAAAATCTCAGGAAGGAGGCGAAGTTTTTAGAGATGCTTATAATCGTCGTGAATTTTTTTCCACCAGTTTTGATAATGATGAACTTTCATCCAGACTTAAAATGGTGGCCAATACCATAGCCGCACGTAAATTTCTTGGGGTGAAGCGGCAGGTTTTCTTTGTTGCTATGGGTGGGTTTGATCATCATGATTATCTGCTTGATTACCATACCCGAGACTTAAAAAGAGTTTCACGCGCTATAGGTTCCTTTTACTCAGCCATCAAGGAATTAAAACTGGAAAAACAAGTAACCACCTTTACCATCAGTGAATTTGCTCGTACCTTAACTTCCAATGGCGATGGTACCGATCATGCTTGGGGCGGAACTTCCATGGTTATTGGGGGATCTTTGAACGGGAATAAAATGTATGGGAAATATCCCAATTTAAAATTAAATGACGATCTGGATATTGGGAATGGTGTTTTCATACCTACTACTTCAACGGATGAATATTTTGCAGAACTGGCCCTTTGGTTTGGTGTCAGCAAGAATGAATTACCAACTATTTTTCCTGGTATAAAGAATTTTTATTCCCTAAATAATCCTAATCTTCCTCTTGGATTTATGAAAATGTAAATATTATGAAATATCTATATATTATTGCAATTTTATTGAGTGGTCAACTTTCCTGGAGCCAGTGTTATCCAAATCAGCATAGTACCGATTGGACAGCAGCCTGGTATGCCTGTAAACCTGCCGTAAATCCTAATAAATTTAGAAAAGAGGGACATTGGTTGATGATTGATCTTGGGCAAATCCGTATGCTCACCAAATCAAGATTATGGAATTTCAATTATCCTGACCAATTAAATTCAGGTATTTCCAAACTGGAAATTGATTATTCGCTGGACGGGAAAACATGGAGTTTCCTCAAGCGGGTCGATCTTCCAAAAGCACCGGGTATCCCACAGTATGAAGGAATTATTGGACCCGACTTTAATGTTGATGCCAGATATGTGCTCCTTAATGTTCTTGAAACGTACGGGCATGCCTGCGCAGGCTTATCGGAAATTTCCATTGAAACGGAAAAAACCTCCATTTCAACACCCGTTAAAGAAGTTTTCCATGAACAAATATGCATCACGGCAAATATTTTCCCTAATCCTTTTATTGATAATACTACGATTTCTGTGGAAGGTTTATGCACGGAAGGTATTTCCTGGGTTTTAACCGACCTTGCTGGTAGGGTAGTAAATCGTTCTGAAAGTCCATTCTTTCCGCCTTTTACCCTTAATCTAAATTGGGAAAATTTGCAATCAGGCATTTATTACTTAACTTTAAACAATGGAAAGTCAAGATTGCAAGAGAAGCTCATAAAAATAAATTGATGATATGGAGTACTCTAAATAAGATAATTCTGATTACTTTACTCTGTTGGACCTGCTTTTATTTTTTGGGGAGCAGTGGTGGTGTAGGAACATTTCAGCGAGAAGACAGGACAGGTTCACCCCTTTCCTTAAATTCGACTTGTGGAACCTGTCATTATGGTGGAAATTTCCAGTCCACGCTGGTTCTGACCGTTTTGAAAGATTCTATACCTGTTAAGGCTTATTTGCCAAATACTGACTATCTGATAAATGTATCAATCCCCTCTATTATTCCTGCCAAAGTCCATGGACTTCAATTGGTAGCCTTTCAAAGTGGAAATAATCAACAAGCGGGTACTTTCGGCTCTTTGACCTCCAATTTGAGAGCAGTGGAACTGTGGAACAGGACCTATATTGAGCAAAGCAGGCCTCAACAAGGCCATTCTTTTTTTATCCCCTGGAAATCTCCCCAGAAAGACATAGGTCCAGTGCATTTTTATGCATCCGGACTCGCTGCAAATGAAAATAATAATACTTCAGGTGATTCCCCTGTAAAATTAGAAACTCCCTTTGTGCTACCTGCTGAAGCTATCACACAATTGGTTGAAAGAGATGAGAATGAAAAAATAACCTGTATTAGTCAAGGAGGGGAGACCTCCGTATTATTGGAAAATTTTAGCATTGGTCATTATGTATTCCATATTTATGACTATTTTGGTCGAACAATGTATCAAAAGAAAGTGGAAATAAAAAAGGAAAGGATTCAACTTCCAAAGGTTAGGTTGACGACGGGTTTTTATGTTGCCTCCATTTTTGATGGTACATTTACAAGATCTACCTCTTTTTATAATCCCTGATTATTTTCAAAATGAAAGGATTTTATACCCTTGTATTACTCATTTTGTCCAATATTTTTATGACGCTAGCCTGGTATGGGCATCTGAAATTTAGCTTTCTGAAAGGTTTCGAAAAACTGAATCTGCCTTTAATTATTTTAATCAGTTGGGGCATTGCATTTTTTGAATATTGTTTTCAGGTACCAGCAAACAGGATAGGGTTCAAGGAAAATGGCGGTCCATATTCCCTTGTTGAATTAAAAGTAATCCAGGAGGTAGTTAGTTTAAGCGTTTTTGCATTATTCAGTATTTTGCTTTTTCGAAATGAATCATTTCGATGGAACCACCTCGCTGGATTTATATGTTTAGTAATGGCAGTTTATTTTATTTTTAAAAAATAGCCCTACTTTTTAGCCGATTTTATAGAAATAATTTTGTTTTCCGTTCTTTGGTCATAAAATCCTACCACCAAAGTACCTTCGGCTTCTACTAATTCAGGAGTTATGAAAAATTCAAATTCAAGGGATTGATCCTCAGGGTCATGTATTCTTAGTAGCGAGGGTAAATCTCCTTCAGTCACATTGGTTGCACCTGATAAGGTGCCTGAAATTTTCTGCAAACCTTTGGGTAATTCAGAGGGTTTTACACCCAATAATGATTTTCCGTTTTGTCTTACATCCAATAAAGCGTTTATCACTTCACTTGTATATTCAAACGAAACATACTGGCCCACCCAACCAGCTAAAATGCCAGGATCAACATCGGGTATTGCTTCCAGGTTGAGGGTAAAAATCTCACTAAATTTCCTTTCGGGAAATTCAATTTCAACCGTGTAAAAAGGATAGCCTGAATCTTCTGCAGATTTTAGTAATCCTAATTCCTTAAGAGCTTCTGCTGTAGTTATTTGTTCATTTTCACCAGTAACTGGCTTTGTCGTTTTTTTTTCCTGACCATTACAGGCATTAAACAAAACAAAGCCTACCAATAGGAGTAGGGAATTGATTTTCATACTTTTTTCTCTAAATTACGAAAAAGCAGGAATATTTAATTGAAAAAGTTTAGGTAGTATTTAAACAAATTTATAGACTCCCTTTTTTTGATTGTTTGATATATTCAGTGGGTGTAATTTGGGTAATTTTCTTAAAAGCTGCATAAAAAGCAGATCTTGAACTAAAGCCAGACATGTTCGAAAGGGCATCAATAGTATATTGGTCATTGGACAATAGTAGATTTTTTGCGTATTCAATTCTAAAGGAATTTAACCATTCTGCAAAACTAATTCCTTTTCTTTGGACTAAAAGTTCGTCTAATTTACTCCTTGAGATTTCAAAATTAGCTAATACGTGCTGACTGGAGAAATTTTCATTGAGATAGAATTTTTCTTCACCCATTTTAGTTTCAATTGCATTTAAAAGTTCTGCGTCTTCCTCTGAGGTTTCATTATTTATCGGAATATTCTTTTTACGGGTTTCTTTTAAATCGAATAATAATTGTGGACTTAATAAAATATTTAAGCCTAAATACATAATAAGAGCGCCTGAAATAATTGATATGCCAGAAGTTAATGAATCAGTAAAATTTATTTCATCATAGTTGAATGATATCATAAAGTAAACAAAAAAATTAGTGTAAACAAAAAGAACACCTAAGAGTAAGTATTTTAAAAAAGCAAATATTGTTTTGTCCTCTTGAGTTAAAAAAGGTCTCTTTTTTTTATCTATGTTGATCTTAATTAAGTAGTAACCAAAAGGTAGAATATAAGTAAATCTAATTAATAGATTTAGCTCAAAAGGAATAAAACCCTCCAATCTAAAAATATAAATGTTTTTCTTTTCAATCAAATTTACAATTTCATCTAATTGCGCATAATTTTGAATATGAAAATACAGGTAATCTAAAAAAGCAATGAAAGGTCCTATTAAGAATAATAAATATTTCTTTTTAAATTGGAATGATTTTGTTAGGAATGTTTTAACATATAGGGTTAATAAAGCTGGAATGGTAAGATAAAAAATGACGCCAAATTTTAACATATATGGAGCGTAATGCAATAATTTCGCATTTGATAGAAAAAAAGGCAAATAATAAAAAATGGTAGAAATTAACAAACCTGCCAAGAAATAATGATGCGTTTTTTTCCAGGTTATGGCAGAATAAAAGAGCACAATAATGGTAGGAATCAGAGTGACGGACGATAATATCAAAACTAAAACAGGTAAATTCATGTAAGTGAGTCTTCTATTTTATGTGGTTAAATATAAGAATTATTTTTAAACATTATTTCTGATTTTAATTTGTCCTGATTTTAAAAATTGGACAACTCAAGCAATTGAGAATGAATGATTTTCATCCGAAGGTTCTTATATTTGCTAAACAAAATTGAAAAGAATTTTAATTTAGAAAGAATATTTAACTGGGAGTAATTTTAGAGGAGGGTGACAATGTGTCTTCCCTCCTTTTTTTATTTTCTCGCCTTTTTTAACAAAGCGATATGATTTTTCAAGTTATTTGTAACAAATTGACCTACTTTCTTTCCTTGCCAAATACCTTGTTCAATGGCATCGCGAAAATGAATTCCACCATAAAGTCTGGACAAAGATGCCTCCATAGCAGCCTCGGAAAAGGAATTAAATGAGCGTATAGGTAGTCCAAACTCTACTTCAACATCATCATCAAAAGAAAAAATATCTCCAAATATTTCAGTCAATATAATAGAAGCTGCTGAAGAGGCAACACTATGTCCAGACAAATACTCAGGAAAAGGAGGCGTTTGCAAAATAGGTTTCCACGATTTATCAATAAATTCATGAATCGTTGTCTCTGGACGAACTCGATGGCTTCGATATTTTTCATCCCAACAGGCTATGAAAGCATCATGCAGCGTGATGGCAACCAACGCATGTATGAGGGCAGTTTGACCCATAGTTCGCTTATCTTTTTTACAGGCAATTCCCGTTATGCCTATCCAGTGTCCACCCGGTGATATTTTTTTTGTTCCAAATTCAATGTGGCCAATTTGTGAAATATGATAAGGATTACAATCCCAAAAATTGGCAATGGCTACTTTTTCAGGTTCTTTTAAACGAACTGTTTCATATACCTCTTGCAGAAGTTGATAGAAAGGTGAATTTTTTTCAACACTAAATAAAACAGGCGGAAGGGGGACAAATTGATTCGCTGAATCAAGAATTATAGTTCGGATAGTACGCCAATGTGGTTCTACAGGTGGCATGAATGCAGGCCCTGTAGGTTGCCAGAAAGCGGCTCCTCGTTTTGGTGTATATCGTTTTAAATTATTTAACTGAAGGAATCCATCCTTCATAGCCATTGATACCACCTCGGTGACTACCTGGTTAACTAGCTGAACAGTTGCTAAAGGAAGGATTTTTGATAAAGAATCAACCGATGGTAAAAAGGCCGCTCCCGATGGTAATAGTGCCGCGGCAGTTTTCCATAAGCCCATTATAGCACTATTTACAATATCTTTTTCCTTTAAAGAGTTCATTTCAGGGGCATACAATATAAAGGAAATTTTACCCAGTGTCTTATATTTTTTGGGTTGTAATGTCGCAATTACTTCGTAAGCTGACATTGTTGTATAGGCATAATATCGGGCGGAAGCAACAGGCGATGTGACATCATTAACCATCATGTCTGTTACCTTTTTTAGTGCTGAAACATACGCACCCGATGGATGCTGATTATTTGCTTTTAAATAAGGTTGAAGACTTAGAATTAAATAAATTAAATATCGCCACTTCATATTAGTTGATTAATGCGTTTTTTTAAGAATCAACGGAGATTGATTATTGATGCCGACAAGGATGCTTTTAACCTGGTTCAAACCTTGTATAGATTTTAAACTTCTTACTTCACCCTTGAGATTTAATCCAGAGGTTAATTGTGGAAGGTAAGAAAAGGCTGCTTTTTCTCCAGAACCTTTTAATAAACAACCATAATTGGCATCTGTCCGGCCTATCCTTATCCTGGTATAAGCGACATTTCCCGCCAATAAAATATCAGTTGAACCGTCCCCGTCAAAATCATCAGTAAGAATAGCATGAACAGGTGAAAAATTAGCTTCAGGTGGCAAGCTTTTGGCAGTGAATTGTCCATTTATATTTTCAAGCCATATCGTTTCAAGGATGTTAACCTCTAATTTGGGACTTTTTGATAGTTGTTCGGGGGTGAAGATAGTTTCCAGGGTTGCATTCGAATAAGAATCATAAGTGATGAATTTTTTTCTTAATCCAACTATTTGGTCCGTTATTTCGTCCCGTGTAGCAAAAGGATAAGAAATACCCTCATTATAATAGCATAACAGAGGATCTATGTATCCATTTTTATCAAAATCGTCATAATATATTTCAATGGGTTCCTTATCAGATGCATGGCAAGGTGCATTTAAGCCCCAGTTTCCAGCAATGAGGTCTTTGTCTCCATCGCCATCAAGGTCTGCTGCATGGAGTACGTTCCACCAGCCTTTTAAAGGTTTTTGTAAAACGTCATTAGATATTTCCTGAATTTTTCCATCTTTGTAAGCAAAAAATAAAAGAGATGTCCATTCTCCACAGACAGCCAATACATTAGGACCCTCTTTTTTGATATTAGTAATTATTGCATGGGTAATCATACCCAGATTTTTGTGCCAGGAAATTGTAAAAGCCCCTTTTCCATTATTTTCCAAAAGTAAACTTTCAGGTGCATAAGGATATTTTCCTTGTTCTACACGTGCACCGATAAATAAATCTAAATCGCCATCGAGATCATAGTCCCAGGGAACAACGACGGAACCTGAAAAGTTAAATTCGGGTAAGGTTCCTAAAGGTGCCGCAAAAAATAAACCGCCTTGATTCATATATAGGCGGTCTTTAAGGGGTAGTCCAGAATCTGCATCCCCATAGCCTCCTGATACCACATATAAATCGAGGTCTTTGTCTCCATCAGCATCAAAAAATGCAGCGTAAGTATCTTCGTATCCAGCATCTGCCAGAAGGGCAGGCTGATTGGAGGGTATGAATCTACCATTTTTTAGTTGAAGGAATATATTTCCTGCTTGTCCTTCAGGACCACAAATATAAAAATCATCTAAACCATCCCCGTTTATATCCCCGGTTGCCATCTCAGGACCATGATAAGAAACCATGTTAGGGATGAGCGGTTGTACTTTAAAATCGTTAACCATTAATTCTTTATGTACATATAGAAGCGTATCAGGAATTACTTGAAACAGGGTAGATTTTTTTAGTGGTTCCACCTTAGGTGATACACCGGTAAGGTTTTCTTCCAGGAAATAGGTTTTATTAATTTCCAGTTTATCTTTTAAACAATCTGTAGTTCCAGAAGGCCAGATTATTATTATGGAGTCGATGACAGGGATAGCAATTCCTATATGAATGGGGCCTGACATTGATGATTGAAAGCCATGAACTGGATTATTTTCATAGCTGAAGGTACCAGCTGGTGTAAATACTTTCAGTTTTGTACCCAATGCATAGGTATTTTTGCTTTTCGAGGTTAGATCAATGCGAATAAACCCTTTTGATTTCCCCGACTCTACAGAAGTATTTCTATAAATGCCAGCAGGTGCATTCATCCTATTGAAAACGAGATCCAGGTCTCCGTCATTATCCAGATCTGCGTAAGCTGCTCCATGAGCAAAATCTGCTCCGATTAATCCCCAGTCTTTGGTTCGATCTTTAAAAAGGAGCGTTCCCGTATTTTCGAAAATGTAGTTTTGGAGGGGAGTAGAATTAATGGATTGAAGCATTCCAAACATTTTATCATCGGTAGTTCCTTGTATATGTTTTAGTCGTTCATTAGCATAGAATTTAATAAAATCCCGGTTAATCATATCCCGACCATAACCATTTGTTACAAAGAGATCTTTAAATCCATCATTATTATAATCGGCAAATAAAGCAGACCAGGACCAATCAGTATTTGAAACTCCTGCTAATTGACCTATTTCGCTAAAAGTTCCATTACCATTGTTCAAATGAAGCATATTTCGCATCAATTGATGATGAAAACCATTGTCCACCATATTATTGTAAACCTCAAAATTATCGGGGGCATAAAGGAGTTTTTGTCTTTTATTATCTTTTGGAAGCATGTCCAGGGTAAAGATATCTTGCCAGCCGTCATTATTGATATCGGCAATGTCAAGCCCCATGGAGAAATTAGAAATATGAGGAATTTGTTCTTTTAGGACTTCTTTGAAAGTTCCATTTTTATTGTTGATATAGAGATAATCTTCTTCTACATAGTCATTAGAGACATAAATATCTTGCCAGCCATCTCCATCAATATCTGAAACATTTAATCCCAAACCATACCCCAGAGGATTGGATTTAATGCCTGCTTTTTGGCTGATATTATAAAATTTACCTTCACGATTTTCATAAAGACGGTCACCTGCATCAGGGTCCACCTGATTTTTCAAAAAAGCAGCATCAAAATTGCGAAACTGCTTAATATTATGGTTTAAAATGTAAGCATCGAGGTCTCCATCTTTATCTAAATCAAAGAAAGCCGCCATGGTACTATGGCCAGAGTCGTCCAGACCAAATTCTGTTGCATTTTCTGTAAAAGTCAGATCTTTATTATTAATAAAAAGAAGATTTTTTCTTTTTTCAGGTGGTAAATTTCCAGATCGGCAAACATAAATATCGAGCCATCCATCTCCGTTTACATCAGCAACAGATACCCCAGTAGACCAACCTTGAGGGGTTTGGATACCTGCTTTTTTAGTAATATCTTCAAATTGAAAATTTCCTTTATTCAGAAACAATTTATTTTGCTGAATATTGGAACTGAAAAATAAATCAATCAGGCCGTCCTTATTAAAATCTCCGGTACCTACACCACCGCCGTTATAAAAATATTCGTAAGTAATAATATTAAGTTCCGGCGTTTCAGGAAGCGTATTTTCAAAAGTTATACCCGTTGAAGAAGCCAACATGGGTTGAAATAATGGTTGAGCCTTTAATATAACTGTAATAAAGAAGCATAAGCCAGATAAAAGAGTCGGTAATGACATTGAAAATAGTTTCATAGAGAGGCTATATTGATTTATCCAAGGCTAAAATTAACATATTTTGAGGATTCATTCTCAGGGAATTTAGGATTGGGATTAATCCTATCACGCCATCAGGGTTTTTTCTAAACAAAACAATTGGATGGTATGGCGAGAATCCGTGAGGTCAATGTTTTTAGCATAAAAAAAGAATCCCCGACGCTGTTACATCGGGGATTCTTTCTTACAATTTTGATACTTTTTTAATAACTCAATTATTTAAAAAAGGTATGAATTTATTTACCTCCGTCCCACCATACACGCGTAGAGAATTTGTCCCCACCCATACGGCTTACAGCTGCGGAGAAATTGGCTGGATTAGAACCTGCTTCATTTTCCCAATAGATTAAACGACGCGGAATTACATTACCGTCAAAAGCATTAGGATCTTTGGTTGGTGTAAGTACAGGATAACCAAGTCTTCTCCAGTTAGCGTAAGATTCCATATCATTCAAAAAGGTAGCTGCCCAAAATTCTTCCCCTATGAGTCGCAGTTTATCCTCTGTAGCAGCCGCTGCAAAGTTACGGCCAGCGATATATGCGTCAATATCAGCTGCTGGGCGTGCAAAAGAAGCATCGAAAGCAGTCCATGCCTGAATAGCACCTCTAACGCCATTGTTGAAGTGAGTTTCTGCATTTGCAGTAATCCAGCCTCTGACAGCAGCCTCAGAAGAAAGCAATTCAGTTTCAGCATAAGAAATAAGGTAGTATGGATCTTCCCAATCCATATACTTAAGATTTAGCATAGAGAACATTCTGGTGCCAACACCTGCAGTTTGAAACTTTGTTTTATTATCTGCTGAAAGAACATTAAGCAGCGTTGAGCTGGTATAACCATTAGGTAAACCAATGGCTGAAGCGGGATTAACATCCCAGGTAGAAGCAACATCAGGATTTCCTGTTCCACCGGTAACGATCATCAAACGAGGATCATTAGTAGCTTTCATCCAGTTTACAAAGGTTTCACTAACCTTACAGTCTCTGGAATATTTATATGTATTCCAGTAACCATCATTTAAACCATTGCGGTTATGACCCTGAGGGCCGTTCAGATATTTGATGGTTCCGTTATCTGCATTTGAAGAGAAAGTTCCAGAAGCGTAAGCTTCAGCAAAGATAGCTTTACCTGTATTGGCATCAACTTTCTGCATTCTCATAGCCACTCTCATAAGAAGGGCATTAGCAAATTTTTTCCACTTGGCTATATCACCGTTATAAACAACGTCCTGAGCACCAAGACTTCCTCCTGTTGCACTAAGTTTGTCTCTGGCAGCTTTCACATCTTTCACGATAGCTGCATAAACGTCCTTTTGGGATTCGTAGGCAGGGAACCAATTTTCAGGATCCTGTAAACCATAACCTGCTTTTGTATAGGGTATATCACCATAAAGGTCGGTCATACGATGCAGGTCAAAAGCACGTAGAATGGTAGCTACTGAGTTGAGATTTGCCTTTGTTGCATCTGCTTTGGTTTGCTCAATTATATTGGAATAAAGACGAACCACATCGGTATAATGTCTTTCCATATAAGCACCGCTATACTGACCATTATAATAATATTTGTCACCACTAAAATAGCCGGCTGTAGAAGCTGTGTGCTGAATCATAGTAGCCGCATAAAGCATATTAGCTCTGGTGTTTTCATATTCACCACCAATTCTAAGGGTTGCAGTGGTGAGTAAGAAAGCAGGATCCATAGAGGTCACTGCATTTTTGTTGGTGTTTAACTCAATGAGTTTATCCTCATTACAAGCATTAAAAATGAAAAGACTTGTGAGAATCAACCCAGTTTTGACCAATTTATTTTTCATTTGCATAAGATTAAAGTTTAACAAAATTAGAAGCCAACGGAAAGATTAATCCCTACGTTTCTGGATAATGGCATAGCGAAGAATTCAAGACCTTGATCAGCGCCTGCATTAGAATAAGCTGATTCCGGATCCATGTTGGGAGTGCTGGACCATAGAAGCGCCAGGTTTCTGCCTACTAACTGAATAGCCAAACTTTCAATAGGTAATTTTTTGAATGAACTCTTAGGTAATTTAAATCCGATAGAAAGCTCTCTTAATTTTGCGTAAGATGCATCGTAAACTAGATTTTCTGTGATATCACTGTATCTGCTCCAGTAGTCAACCAAACGAGTAACTGGAACGGTAACATTTACAGGGGCACCTGTTGCGGTAACTCCACTTACTTTTAAACCAGATTCACGACCTTCCAAAGTTGCCTGGTGAAGCCCCCAACGATATGCAAGCCAGTTTGTTCCAGAGAAAATAGATCCGCCGTGGCGCACATCTATAAGGAAAGAAAGGGTAAAGTTCTTATAAGAGAAAGAGTTAATTAAACCAGCAGATATTGGTTGACGTCCATATCCAAGTATATTATTGGCATTAGCTGAACGAACAGGCATACCGTCTTCTGTGTAAATTTTTGTTCCCTTAGCATCGGTTGCATGTTTCCAGCCCACAATGGCTCCGAGTTGTTCGCCAACAATATGACGAATTCTCTCACCTTGGCGAACACGTGATTCGTTGTAGTTTAGGAATTGAATAGGGTTACCTTTTGCATCTTTACCTAAATTTACAGCCTCACTTATATTATTCGCAAAGTTTAAGGTAACATCCCATTTAAAATCTCTTGTATCTATCGCCGCTACATTTAATAATAATTCAACACCCCTGTTAGCTAATTCACCTATGTTAACCTGTGTGCTTCCGAAACCTGAAGTTGCAGAAATACCAGCATTTAAGATGTCATTGGTAGTAGTACGGTTATAATAAGCAACGTCAAGACCCAATCTGTTATTGAAAAAACGAACATCTGCACCAATTTCAATTTCAGAAGAAGTATAAGGACTTAATGTTGGATTTGGAATAGAACCATTTGTAATTTGTCCTGCGTTAGCTGAACCATGCGGTGCACTTAACAAACCATATTGTACATTAAGAGCATAAGGATCAGGCCCTCCACCGCCAACCTGAGCCCAGGAAGCTCGAACTTTGGCAAAGTTGATGAAAGAAGGTAATTTCAATGCATCAGAAAGGACAGCACTTAATCCGGCAGATGGGTAAACCAAAGAATTATTTTCAGGAGATAAAGTAGAGAACTGATCCTGACGACCTGTCATATTTAAATATAACCAGTTTTTATAACCTACGTTGGCTGAAGCATAAATAGAGTTAATCCCAATTTGGGAGAAACCAAAGATACGACCTGGAGCTTTTACGTTATTTACACTATGAAAAAAAGGAACAACTAAATCATTACCACCTGTACCCTTTGTCTTACTTTGATTTCTCATCTGATTTCCTCCGATAAGGTAATCAATTGAAATATCATTGAATTGTTTTTGACCACCTATCATGAACTCGATATTATTCTCAAGTCTGTTGATAAATGTTTCATTGTAATCACCTAATGGTTTGTAAGCAGTTCCATAGGCTTCTGAACTTGCAGCATCACGATTATTAAAGTCTGTACCTACGCGACCCATCACATAAAGCCAGTCTGTTAAATCATATTTAGCAGATAAATTTCCGAACAGACGATTAGAAATATCTCTTCTGTAAAACTGATAAGCGGCCCAGTAAGGATTTGTAGAGAATGTATTTCCTTGAAAGCGAAGTTCTGTTAAATCGGCTGCTGCACCCAGTTTTTCGCCTGGTCCTTGAATAACGCTAAATGGAATCTCACGAGGCTTTGTTACCACAGCGAAGTTGGCATTACCAGGTGAATCAGATAGCCTTGGACGGTTCTTTGCATCCTGGAAAGCATAGTTAGCAGAAACATTTAAAGTAAGCTTTTTGAGTTTACTATTGATGTTTAAAGCAACTGTTTGACGTTTAAAACTTGCATTTGGCATGATATCCGAATTTCTTAAATCAGAAACCGCAAGACGGTAATTTCCTGATTCATTTCCGCCAGAGAATGCCAAAGAGTTGTTTAAAGTGGATCCATTACGGAAGAAATCGTGGATAGATTCACCCAAGTAAGAATAAGGACGACTTTTTCCATCAAATTGTATCGTATTTGATCCGTCGTATTTTGGACCCCATGCAAGACTTGAATTAGCAAGAGCTTCGTCCTGAGAAACAAATTTTTTGCCTTGAACACCTTGACCATATTCCGTTTGGAAATTGGTCATGTCAATGGCACGGTCCATCGTTAAATTGGAATTGAACTGAACACCAATGCCCTTACGTGCAACACCTGATTTAGTTGTAATGATAATAACGCCGTTTGCAGCACGCGCACCATATAAGGCAGCAGCAGTGTTTCCTTTTAATACCGAAATATTTTCGATATCGTCAGGGTTTAAGGCAGCAAGACCATCACCACCATCATTTCCACCCCATAATCCAGCCTGTCCGTAGTTGCTGGTTTCAATAGGAACACCATTGACTACATACAATGGCTGGTCATTACCACCTAAAGAGGATCCACCACGTATAATAACACGAGTTGAACCAGCAGCGCCAGAAGCAGGAGGAGAAACGTTTACACCGGCAATTTTTCCGGTGAGGGCGTTACCGACATTCGCAGTACGCACTTCCTGCACCATCTCACCTTTAATTTGCTGGATAGAATAAGAAAGAGATTTTTTCTCTCTGCTCATCCCAAGGGCTGTAACAACTACTTCGCTAAGCGCTTCTCCTTCTTCTAAAGAAATTTGAAGAGCTTGAGCAGCAGAAGAAACCACGACCGACTGGGAAGTAAATCCGATATAGCTGATTTCCAAGGTAGCTGGAAATGTTTTTATCTGGATACTAAACTTACCATCCAAATCAGTAATGGTGCCATTCGTTGTTCCTTTTTCTAATACAGAAGCACCAATAATGGCACTTCCATCTGTAGTTGAAGTGACTGTGCCTGAAACAGTCTGTGCGTTTAAGTTGCCCACCATCGAGCATAAAGCAATGATTATGGAGAAATCCTTAATACCGGAAAGGTTTAAACACTTCTGCCAAATACTTAGCTTTGGAATTTTCATCATAAGTTATGGATTTTGTTAATTAGTTTATAAAATAAAAAGGTAAGTGTTTGAATCGGTTCAATTATTTTGCGCTGTTTTAGGTTTATACACCAAATTTAATACGTTTTTTGGGTTTTTGTGCTGTTTTTTTAATTAGAAAACCAAGATAAACTTTTTAAAAAAAATTACAAACAGTTAGCCTGTTATTTAGATTGAATTTAATTAACGGTTAGGGCAATCATTTAGCTGCCTGATTGTATTTCTTTTTTGTAACTGAATTTGATGGAGGATTTAATATAAATATTGAATAAAAAAAGAGCCTCCAAATTTCTTTGAAGGCTCTTTTGTAGACCCACTAGGACTCGAACCTAGAATGACGGTACCAAAAACCGGAGTGTTACCATTACACCATGGGTCTTTACCACTTTTTATAAAGCGATGCGAAAATAAGAATCCTAACGTTATAAAACAAGAACCTTTTAAAAAATGTTTTAATTTTCTTTATTTCCTGATTGGAAACCCGTAATTTTCAGTTCCTTATTAAATAATTTTTCAACCCCTGCCTGTCATGAAAAAATTAGTCTTTCTCCTTTTGTTAATAGTCAATGCATTAACTGCCTTTGCTCAGAATACGCCTCTAAGTAGCAGTAATTTCAATAGTTTGGTCAAAAATGCAGTAAAACAAGAAGGTTTTTTTACCTATTATTATGATGATGCTGCAGGAAAAATATGGCTTAGCGTTCCTATTAGTTTTTTGAATAAAGAATTTCTATATGTGAATTCTCTTCCTGCAGGGGTAGGTTCCAATGATATAGGTCTGGACAGAAATCAACTGGGAAATTCAAGAATTGTTTCTTTTACAAAGAATGGCTCAAAATTGTTGATGGTACAACCTAATTATGATTATCGAGCAGTGAGTTCCGATGCAGCAGAAAAGGCATCGGTTCGCGATGCTTTTGCTTCTTCAGCCATTGCAGGATTCAAAATTGAGTCGGAAGAGGACGGTAAATTGCTTGTTGATTTAACCCCGTTTTTATTAAGAGACGCTCATAATATAGCTGCTAAACTAAAAAGGGCGAATCAGGGCGTTTACAGAGAAGATATTTCGCGTTCGATGCTTTATCCGGAAAGGATTAAAAATTTTCCTAAAAATACCGAATTTGAGGCTATTGTTACTTTTACTGGAGAAGCTGCAGGTAACTATATCCGTTCCGTTACTCCTTCTCCCGATGCCGTAACCGTAAGGATGCACCATTCATTTGTAGAATTACCCGATATTAACTTTAAACCAAGGATTTCGGATCCACGTGCAGGATATTTTACTACAGATTATATGGATTATGCAACGCCTATTTCTTCTCCTATCATGAAAAGGCTCATCAATAGACACAGGTTAGTTAAGAAAAATCCAGGTGCTGAAAAAAGTGAACCAGTTGAACCCATTATTTATTATCTCGATAGTGGTACGCCAGAACCCATTCGTTCTGCCTTACTTGAGGGTGCTCGTTGGTGGAATGAGGCATTTGAAGCCGCTGGATTTATAAACGCATTTCAAGTTTATGTTCTTCCTGCTGATGTCGATCCAATGGATGTCCGTTACAATGTCATTAACTGGGTACACCGATCTACCAGAGGCTGGTCATATGGGAGTACGGTAACAGATCCCAGAACAGGAGAAATAATCAAAGGTCATGTTGCCTTAGGAAGTTTACGCGTTCGCCAGGACTTTATGATTGCTCAAGGTATGTTAGAGTCCTATCAGGATGGCTCAAATCCTGATCCCCGACTGCTGGAAATGGCTTTATCTCGTTTACGTCAATTATCGGCTCATGAGGTTGGACACACCCTTGGGGTCGCTCACAATTTTGCTGCAAGTATTAATAATAATGCTTCCGTAATGGATTATCCTCATCCCTTATTTCAACTAACAAAAGACGGGAAATTGGACTTTAGTAAAGTTTACGATAAGGGTATTGGAGAATGGGATAAAATGGCCATCAGATATGGTTATACTGAGTTTTCAGAAGATGAAAAGGGAAATCTTTTAAAAATTTTACAAGAGACCAGAGAAAAGGGGTTACATTATCTAACCGATCAGGATGCCAGACCCATGGGAAGTGCACACCCTTTAAATCACATGTGGGACAATGGCGCTTCTCCAATTGATGAATTAGTCAGAATTTCGACGGTGCGGGAAAAGGCTCTACAGTCGTTTGGTGAAAAGACTATTCCAAAGGAAGCTCCAATGGCTACTTTGGAAAATGTGCTTGTTCCCCTTTATTTAAGCCATAGATATCAGGTTGAAGCAGTTTCAAAAGTGGTAGGCGGCGTTCATTATACTTATGCTGGAAATGGGGATGGTCAGGTTACCAATAAAATGATTGAAGACGAAGTGCAAAGAAGGGCTTTCAGTGCTTTACTAAATACGCTTCAACCTTCTTTTTTAAAAATTCCTGAAAGAATTATTCAGCTAATTCCACCTCAGCCACCTGGTTATGAAAGAGACAGAGAACTTTTTAAAATTTACACTGGAAATACTTTTGATCCTTTAGCCGCTGCGGAAGCATCTGCAGAACATACGTTAAAGTTTCTGCTTGCTCCTGAGCGTTTAGCGAGAATGATTGAACAATCAGCTCGTACCAGTAATACCACCCGACTTTCAGTCAATGAATTGTTTTCTACCCTTTTAAATAGCGCAAATCAATGGAGCTCTCTGCCTGCTTTTGATCAGGAAATCGGACGAATTGTCCAAAAAAGAATAGTCAATCACTTACTTAATTTAGCAGGGGATAAATCTATTATGCAACAAGTTTCTGCTATGGCTCTTTTTGAAATAAGGAAACTGGAAACAAAATTACTTACTTCATTACCTGCTTCAACAGCTCAAAAGGCGCATCATAATTATCTTTTGAATCAGATAAGAATCTTTAAAGAGAATCCAGCTGACTTTTCTATTCCCCCAGCTCCTTCTTTACCTGATGGTGCGCCAATCGGTTGTGAGTGAAAATGAGAAATGGCTTTTAATAAATGGTCTAAACCGGCACTGGATTGGTTTAAAAAAAATAACTGGAGACCCCAGATGTTTCAATTAGAAACCTGGGATGCCTGTTACAATGGTTACTCGGGTTTAGTGTGTGCCCCGACTGGAACAGGTAAAACCTATGCCTTGTTAATGTCTTTTCTTTTGAAAGCCAACAACAAGGAAGAAGGATTACAACTTATTTGGATTACCCCTATCAGGGCACTGGCCAAAGAAATTGAACTTTCAGCCCAGCGGGCTATTCAAGGCCTTGGACTATCGTGGCAAGTCGGTATTAGAACAGGCGACACAGCTCAAAATATTCGAAAACAGCAGCTTAAAAATATCCCACAACTATTAATTACAACGCCGGAAAGTCTTCAATTACTGATAACCAATGCCGCATATCCACAAATTTTTGCGCATTTAAAAGGAGTGATTGTAGATGAATGGCACGAATTGGTGGGCTCGAAAAGGGGTGTACAAATGCAGCTTGCACTGTCATTGCTTTTAAGACCTGGTTCTAAAGTAAGTGTTTGGGGAATTTCTGCTACGATTGGAAATCTGGAAGAAGCCGCAGATGTTTTACTCGGTGAGTATATTTTACCTGATAATAGGAAATTAATCAAAGCTAATATTGAAAAAAAAATAATCGTACATACTTTAATACCCGACAAAGTTGATTCCTATCCCTGGGCAGGTCATTTAGGCATTCGAATGGCGGATAAATTAATTCCACTCCTTTTATCTGGACAAAGTACCCTTATTTTTACTAATACTCGTGCCCAATGCGAAATCTGGTATAGACATTTGTTAGAATTATTACCTTCTCTCGCCGGGGAATTGGCTATGCACCATGGTTCCATGAGCAGAGAAATACGCGACTGGGTAGAAAATGCGCTTTATCAAGGTACTTTAAAAGTAGTCGTATGCACTTCCAGCCTGGACCTTGGAGTGGATTTTCGACCCGTAGATACCATCATTCAAGTGGGAAGTCCTAAAGGAATTGCTCGTTTTTTGCAACGTGCAGGAAGAAGTGGACATCAGCCAGGAGGAGTGAGTCAAATTTATTTTTTGCCTACTCACGCTTTGGAAATGCTGGAAGGGGCAGCTTTAAGGGAGGCTATTTCTGAAAATAGGATGGAGGCCAGGATGCCACCTGTCAGGTGTTTTGATGTGCTGGTTCAATACATGATAACGAGGGCTTTAGGGGTAGGATTTAAACCTGACGAGGTCTTCGAAGAAATAAAAAAAACATTTGCTTTTAATTCAATTTCAAAAGAGGAATGGAGTTGGGTGCTTGCCTTTATACGATATGGGGGAAATTCTTTGCAGGCTTATCCGGAATATGCTAAGGTGGAAGTTCGAAATGGCATTTGGCTAGTGACGGATAAATTGATAGCAAAAAGACACAGATTGCAAATTGGAACGATTGTAAGTGACCCCGTTATGCAGGTAAAATATGTAAAAGGAGGCTTTTTAGGTTCCATTGAAGAGTGGTTTATATCTTCTTTAAAACCTGGAGAGGTATTTTGGTTTGCAGGTCAGGCGTTAATCTTGGTTAGAATTAAAGACATGACGGTTCAGGTTAGAAAAAGTAAGGAGCAGAAAGGTAAAATTCCTAGTTGGCAAGGAGGCAGATTGCCTCTTTCCAGCGAACTCGGAGCGCATTTGAGAAATCAAATTTATTCTCTGCATAAGGAGGAATTAACGCAGGCACCTGAAATTCAAGCATTAAAACCATTATTAGAAATTCAGAAAAAAAATGCTGCAATTCCAAGGGAAAATGAATTTTTGATGGAATATTTTTCCAGTAAAGAGGGATATCATTTAACTTGCTATCCTTTTGAAGGTCGATTGGTTCATGAAGCTATTGGTTCTTTAATTGCCTGGCGATTATCAAAATTAAAACCTCAATCTTTTTCTATTGCTATGAATGATTATGGTATTGAGTGGCTTTCTGACACACCCATAGAAATAGATACATCCCAGTTAAAACTTCTTTTCTCTGTTGAAAATTTATTCCAGCACCTGAGAGAAAGTTTAAATTCAATAGCACTTGCTTCCCGCAGATTCCGCGATATTGCCTCTATTTCAGGGCTGTTGTTTAAGGGATACCCAGGGAATCATAAAAAAGATAAGCACCTCCAGGCATCTGGCTCTTTATTTTTTAATGTTTTTCAAAATTATGAACCAGATAATCTGTTGCTTCTTCAAGCTTACGAGGAAGCTCTGTCCTATCAAATGGAAGAAAACAGGTTGTTTGAAGCGCTAAAACGAATTGAAAAGCAAACGATATTGTGGAAAAATTGCAACAAAGCAACTCCATTTGCATTTCCCATTATGGTGGACAGGCTGAGAGAAAAATTAAGTTCAGAAAAATTGGAAGACAGAATAAAAAAAATGACTTTACTACTCGAAAAATAGGAATGATAACGTGTGATTTAATTGTGGCGGATACCTTGTTAACCCTCGACGCGAGAAAAGTAATATTTTGGAGAGAAAAACATTCTTTGTTTATTGCTGATTTACATTTAGGAAAAATTACTCATTTCAGAAAATCCGGAATGGCAATTCCTGCCGCTGCGGCAACCATAAATCTTGATATCCTCGAGTCTTTGTTTATAGACTATGAACCTCGGAAGTGTTATTTTCTTGGAGATCTTTTTCATAGTGCAACCAATCATGAATGGTTTGAATTTCAACATTTATGTTTAAAATACAGCGAGATAGATTTCTATTTGATTGCGGGAAATCATGACCTTCAATTACTTAAATATTTAAATAATAAAGAAGATAAATGGCTGAAAAAAATAGATCAACTGGAACTTTATCCATTCTTATTAACCCATGAACCAGAGGACTTTTCTGTTGCAGGCAAACAGCAAAATGGAAATGTTGAACTTTATAGATTATCTGGTCATATTCATCCAAAAATAAAACTGGTAGGTAAGGGCAAACAACATTTAAGTATGCCTTGTTTTTATTTTTCAAAAAAGCAAGGCATACTCCCTTCCTTTGGACAATTTACAGGAGGATACTTCATTAAAGTAAAGGAAGGGGATCAAATATTTGGGGTAATGGACCACTGTATTCATCCCATTTCACTTCCCAAATAATTAAATATCTATCGAATCATAGACAAGGACTCTTTCCCAAAGGTGCTTACATTCATCGATGAACGCCAGATGTAAGGGGTCAATCTGGTAAGCATCTTGCGCCTCAGATGTGTCAAAAAATATACACAATGAAATATCATAAGTGCTGTCAATAACGGGACGATCAGTAACGGCTGGTATGCCAATATGAAAGCCTGTTATATCAGAAATGGCGCGTAATTTTTCTAATCCGGCTACTAATTTTGCCTGATCTGCCTGATTTTTAGCATTTTTAAGCCAAAAAAACACGTGATGGATAAAAGATTGATGTCTTGACATGATGATTAGATTTTAGTTGTTCAATCAAAAGTAAACAATTGTTTTTTAGATTTCAGAAGGTTTGGATAAAAACGTAGGCTAAAAGGACAAAGTAAATATTTAAGGTTTTAGTAGAGAATAAACCTCTTTATTTTCTTATCTTTCATAAGCTAAAATCCTAAATGAATAATTATGAATGTACTTTCTACTTTAGATTGGTTGATTATACTGGGTTATTTTACTTTAATACTTGGTATTGCCTGGTGGGTAATAAAAAACAAAAAGGATACCTCTGACGACTATTTCCTTGCAGGCAGAAACCTGGGATGGTTTATAGTTGGTGCTTCCATTTTTGCTTCAAACATTGGTTCTGAGCATATTGTAGGATTAGCAGGTTCAGGAGCTACAGACGGTGTGGCAATGGCACATTACGAATTACATGCATGGTGTCTTTTAGTTTTAGGATGGGTTCTTGCCCCTTTTTATATGAGATCACGCGTATTCACAATGCCTGAATTTTTGGAAAAAAGGTTTTCTCCAGTTTCCAGATATGTACTTTCTATTATCTCTTTAGTTGCTTATGTTTTAACAAAGGTAGCGGTAGGTATTTTTGCAGGGGGGGTGGTTTTTGGTGTTTTGCTCCCAGAAGTTAATTTTATGGGCATGAACAGTTTTTGGATTGGTTCCATTTTGGTTATTGTACTTACTGGTTTATATACGATTGTTGGTGGATTAAAAGCGGTGGCATATACAGAGGCTATTCAGACTATTATTTTAATATTAGGTTCTCTTCTGGTTACAATTTATGGTTTAGATGCTTTGGGTGGGTGGTCATCCTTAAGGGAAATTGCTGGTTCAGAAATGTTTAATTTGTGGAAACCCCTGGTACCCGAAGGAATGACTGGAACTTGGGCACCTATAAAAACAGATACACACCTGGCATGGTATTTTAATGGAAATTATCCCTGGTTAAGTATGCTTTTTTGTGCACCTATCATTGGTTTATGGTATTGGTGTACAGACCAATATATTGTTCAAAGAATGTTAGGCGCTTCCAGTTTGACCGAAGCTCGTCGTGGAACTATTGCTGCAGCATTTTTAAAGCTTTTACCCGTTTTTATTTTTATTATCCCTGGTATTATTTGTTTTGCCTTGGCGGCAAGTGGGAAAATGCCCGTTATTAGTCAGGCTCTCCTTGATAACGAAGGTAATTTGGTTAAATCTAATGCTCAGCAGGCATTTCCGTTGTTGGTTGCAAACATACTTCCTTCAGGTATTCGTGGACTTGTAGTAGCAGGTTTGCTTGCCGCTTTAATGAGTTCCCTGGCAGGTGTTTTTAATGCTTCATCCACGCTATTCACTATGGATCTATATGTTAAGTTTAAACCAAATGCTTCTGAAAAATCTTTGGTAAAGGTGGGTCAAATTGCTACAGCCATTATGGTAGTAATTGGCTTGTTATGGATTCCTGTAATTCAGGGAAGCAGGGGTCTTTACGACTATCTGCAAAGTGTTCAAGGGTACTTGGCTCCCCCCATTTTTGTAGTTTTCTTTTTTGGAATTTTTAATAAAAGAATGAATGCTCAAGGTGCTCTCGCAGCACTTATTATTGGATTTATTATGGGGCTATTCCGCTTAGCTGTCGATACCCCAGTGATGCTATATGAGGGCTTTTCCTATTCAACAGGTTCCTTTTTATGGATTGTAAATAATTTTTTCTTTCAATATTATAGCTTGCTTATTTTGATAGTCAGTGGATTGGTTATGGTCCTGGTCAGTTATGCAACACCAGCACCAGATTATGCCTCTTTTGCGGGCTTAACGATGGACACGGTTAATGAAAAACAGCAATTGGAAACACGTTCCAGTTATAACAAAACAGATATTGCAGCAACGATTTTAGTCCTTATCCTTATTGTAGCTGCCTATTTATATTTCAATGGCTAAAAATTATTTGTATCCAAAACAATTTTAAACTATTAACTTTAAAAAAATGAAACAATATATTTGGACTTTTATTTTCATTTCCATTTTGATTCATTGGGGATGTCAGTCAAACACAAACAAGGAAAAAACGATGAGTAAACTTGCTGTCAGTTCTAAGCCCTTAGGGAATACCCCAGAGGGAGAAATACAACTTTTTACGTTAACAAATGTAAACGGGTTAGAAGTAGATATTTCTACTTTTGGCGGTACCATAACGAGATGGTTCGCTCCTGATAAAAATGGGAATTTTGATGACGTTATTTTAGGGTTTAATGATTTATCCGCTTATCAGGGCACACATCCTTATTTCGGATCTTTAGTGGGTCGTTATGCCAATAGAATTGCTTTGGGTCAATTCACATTGGAAGGAAAAAAATATTCATTGGCTATTAATAATCCGCCAAACGCATTACATGGTGGTCCAATGGGTTTCCACAAAAAAAGGTGGACGGCAAAACCTCTGGAGGAAAAGGAATCCGTTGGAGTGATTTTATCGTTGGAAAGCCCAGATATGGAAGAAGGCTATCCTGGTAATCTTAAGGTTGAGGTTATTTACAGGTTGAATAATCAAAATGAGCTTTCTATCGATTATAAAGCAACGACAGATAAAACAACCATTATTAATCTTACCAATCATGCCTATTTCAATCTGAAAGGAGAAGGGAACGGAGATATCCTAGATCATCAGTTGAAAATTTTTGCAGATCAGTATTCTCCAGTAGATAGTACTTTAATTCCTTTGGAAAATCATGCTGATGTTACAAATACTCCTTTTGATTTTAGAACCTGGCATGCTATTGGCGAAAGAGTTAACGCTGAATTCGAACAAATAGTGAGAGGTAAGGGGTACGATCATAATTATGTCTTAGCTAAAAAGGAGAATGAATTATCCGTAGCAGCTCAAGTCTGGGAAAACACAAGTGGCCGACTTCTGGAAGTCAAAACAACCCAGCCTGGGATGCAATTTTATTGTGGGAATTTTTTAGATGGTAGTTTAACAGGAAAAAGAGGTAATAAATACGCCTTTAGAAATGGTTTTTGTCTTGAAACCCAGCATTTTCCGGATTCACCTAACCATCCAGGGTTTCCTTCCACTATTTTAAAACCTGGAGATATTTATCAAAGTAAAACTATCTATTCTTTACATGTAAGCCCAGAAAAACCATGAGAAACAGGAGAGATTTTTTAAAGCAATCAGCCCTATTAGCTGGTTTTGCCTGGCTAAATCCTTATATGAATCGGTTTTCTTTTGCTGGAAATTTAACCCTTATTAGGGGGAATGTTGGATATTATACAGAGAGAGGAGGTACCATCGGTTATTATCTAACCAAAGACGAGGCCGTGGTGATTGATACACAATTTCCAGAACAAGCTGCTAATATGTTGGTGGAAATCCGTAAAGTGAATGCCAGTAAAATTAACCTCCTCATCAATACGCATCATCATGGTGACCATACCGCTGGAAATATTGTTTTCAAAGAGGTAGTAGAAAAAGTGGTATCTCATGAAAATTGCCGTAAAAATTTGGAGAAAATGGCGGTTTCTCAAAATGCATTAGAGAAAAACCTCCTTGCCGATACGGTTGTTTTGGATAAGGCGTCATTTAAACTAGCTAAGGAGTCTGTTGAATGTCGTTATTTTGGACGTGGTCACACGAATGGTGATATTGTTGTGCATTTTGAAAATGCAAATGTAGCGCACGTCGGTGATCTAGTTTTTAACAGAAGATTTCCCTTTATTGATGTTCCTGGAGGTGCTTCCATAGATCAATGGATAGAAACGCTTGAAAAAATCGTGAAATATTACGATAAAGATACAATTTTCATTTGTGGTCATGCGCAGGAAAAATATCCTGTTCAAATTAATAAAACGGATATAAAAGCCATGCAAAATTATTTAGATAAATTGCGCATTTATATAAAAAAGCAAATAAAAGATGGCTTAACCGAAGAAGCGGTTACGGCTAAAACAATCCTCATACCAGGAGCCGAGGAATGGACGGGTGATGGGGTAGTCCGATCTATAAAAGCAGGCTTCGCGGAGTATAAAACAATGTAAAATGGAAGGTGTTTTAACAAATGTTTAAAACACCTTCTTTATTTAATTCTTCAAAAAAGAAATTATTTCTTCCAGGGTATAACTTTTCTGTTCGCCCGTTTCCAGATTTTTCAACATAAACTGATGGGTCTCCATTTCTGTTTCTCCAGCAATGGCAACAAATGGAATATGATTGTCAGCGGCGTATTTTATTTGTTTTTTCAGTTTAGTTGGATCGGGATAAATATCGGAACAGATACCATTTTCTCTGACTTTTGAAAGCGCATTGAAGGCATAAAGGTGTGAGGGTTCATCAAATGCGATGAAAAGAACTTTGATGCGTTCTGAAAAATGAGAAGGGAACAGATTTAGGGTTTCCATAACATCAAATATTCTTTCTGCACCAAAAGAAATACCCACCCCAGGCATATTAGGTAAACCAAATATTTCGGTCAGGTTAGCATATCTGCCACCACCGCCAATGCTTCCCATCTCCACCGTGGTTGCTTTTACCTCGAAAATACAGCCCGTATAATACCCCAGTCCTCTGGCTAAAAGAGGTGAAAATATAATATTATTGGTGCTATTATGACCAGAAAGGTATTTCCAGAAGGTATCTAATTCAGCGATGCCAAGACTACCCGTTTCACTGTTTTTTAATAAATGCCGATAGTATTCAAGGTCATTATTTCCGAGAACCTCAATTAATTTTACTGAAATATCTTCTGAAATACCTCTTTGAGTCAATTCTTTAACCACGCCATCTGGACCCACTTTATCCCATTTGTCTATGGCCATGGTCATGGCAGTAAAATGATCTGAAATGCCAAAAACCTCTGCAATACCACTAAGAATCTTCCTATTGTTTACCTCAATATGGACAGGAATCCCCAGTTTAGCAAAAACAAGATCAAATATTTGCGCTAATTCTGCTTCATACATTAAAGAAGGGGAACCCACAATATCGGCATCACACTGATAAAATTCCTGATATCTGCCTTTTTGAGGCCTGTCAGCACGCCATACAGGTTGAATTTGAAATCGTTTGAAAGGAAAATGTAAATCATTTTGGTGCATAACCACAAAGCGCGCAAAAGGAACGGTGAGGTCATACCGCAAGCCCCGTTTTGCAGGTGTATTTTCCTCCCCAGTCACATTAGTTAATACTTTGAAAAGCAGTTTATCGCCTTCTTCACCGTACTTTCCAGTTAGCGTTGATAAATTTTCAAGAGTAGGCGTTTCAATCTGCTGGTAACCAAATCGAATGAAAACCTCTTTGATAATAGAAAAAAGATAATTACGTTTTTGAACATCAAGAGGTCCAAAATCACGCGTACCTTTAGGGATACTCGGTTTCATAAAAATAAAGTTTATCTGGCAGAGGTAAATTGACGCAAAAAGCGAACGTCATTTTCAAATAACAATCTAATATCCTGGATACCGTAAAGCATCATCGCCTGACGTTCAATACCCATTCCAAAAGCAAATCCTGAATATTCCTCTGGATCAATGCCACAGTTTATTAAAACCTGCGGATCTACCATTCCACAACCCATTATTTCTACCCAGCCTGTATATTTACAAACATTGCAACCTTTACTATCACAAATAAAGCAAGAGACATCCATTTCTGCACTGGGCTCTGTAAATGGAAAATAAGAAGGTCTGAGTCTGATTTTTGTGTTTGGCCCATACATTTCTTTAGAAAAATGAAGAAGTGTTTGTTTTAAATCTGCAAAAGACACTTTTTTATCTATGTATAAACCCTCAACCTGGTGAAATTGGCAATGGGAACGTGCAGAAATGGTTTCATTTCTATAAACTCTGCCTGGCGCAATAATGCGGATGGGTGGTTTTTGAGACATCATTATCCTTGCCTGAACCGATGAAGTGTGGGTTCTCAAAAGCAGATTTGAATTATCCTTCAGATAATAAGTGTCTTGCATATCTCTGGCAGGATGATCCACAGGAGTATTCATGGCCGAAAAATTATGCCAGTCGTCTTCTATTTCACGCTCTTCTGCAACCACAAAACCCATCCTTTCGAAAATTCTGATGATGCGGTTCATGGTGATAGAAACAGGATGTCTTGATCCAATGTCTATAGTCTCACCCGGCGCAGTGAGGTCTAAATTTAAAGAATTATTCGTTGTCTGAGCTGCATCAAATATATCTTTCTGATTTTGAAAAACAGTTTCCGCAAGATCTTTAACTTCATTTAATAATTGCCCAAACTCTTTTTTTCTTTCATTGGGTACATTTCGGATTTCACCCATCAGTGGCTTTAGTATATTCTTTGTACCGATGAATCGGATACGAAATACTTCCAATGCCTCAGTATCGGACGGTTTCCAGGAGCTAATTTCTTCCTTGAGGGCTTTTAGGTTATCAAATACGTTAACGGACATAATTTTTTGAATTGAATGTAAAGGTAGGATTTCCATTTCAAAAAGGGAAGTATTTTTTCTCATTCCCATAAATGTATATCTTTAATCTCTTAATTATTCGATTTGAAAAATTTACCCTTAATTGTCGGTTTTCTTGCTTTTTGCCATGTGGTAGGAATGATTTTTTCTCCATTCCTGCAGTCCTTTACCTTATTAATCTTAGGGGGTATAGCTTTATATAGTTTTTTTGTTCTCACTAAGGATAAAAAGGAATGCTGGAAATCTTATACGCGAAAAATGGATTATTGGGTATTGGGATTTATATTTTTAGAGGTAGTCATGGGTCTTTTTGTCGCTACAGATATGACTTATATGTTAGAAAGAATCCGATTGCGAATTCCATTTATTGGGTTGCCATTTGCATTCTTCTTACTTCCAAGATGGTCTCCTTTATATTACAGATACTGGTGGATAACTATTCTGGGTTTGATTCATTTGGTGGCGTTAGGGGTTATTGCCTATTATTTTATGAACCAAAATGAGATTCAACTTTTATTACAACAGGGAAAACATATACCTACCCCAGCTAATCATATTCGATATGCACTCCTTCAGGTTATTGCTTTTAGTGCATCCGTTTATTGGGGTTGGTTTCATAAAGAAGAAACCAGTCATTCATTTTCAAATGTTTTTTTTAAGCTTTCAGCCATTTTTCTGTTTGTTTTTATCCATTTTTTAGCAGTTCGAAGCGGGATATTCTCCATTTATTTTTTGATTATTTCTTTTGGCATTCCAATCTTATTTAGACAGAAGGCATATATCACTCTGTTCATTTTCATAGCCGTAGTAATGATGTTACCTATCATTGGAATGAAAACCATGCCAAGCCTTAAACAAAAAATTGGTTATGTTTATTACGATATAGATATGTTTTTAAAAGGACAAGCAACAGATCAGTTATCAGATGCGTCCCGCCTGATTTCATGGAAAATGGGAATTGAGCTTTTTAAAAATAATCCCCTTTCAGGTGTTGGTGCTGGAAATATCAGGCTTAAAATGAATGAACTGTATAATAGAGATTACCCAACCTTTAAAAAGAAACTAACTCCTCATAATCAGTTTATTATGGTTTTGGCAAGTTCTGGATTAATTGGTTTTTTTCTTTTCTGCTTTGGATTTTTTGCCCCTCTTTTCTATAAGAATAACTACCAGGATCCTTTTATTTTAGCTATATATTTATCCTTTTTTGCCTCTTTTCTGGTGGAAGCTACTTTTGAAAATGCCATGGGAGTAGCTATTTTTCTCTTTTTTACTTTGATTCATTTAAAACAAAATAAGTTATCAAATGATTAACATTTTAAAAGTTTCCTTTCTATTTCTGATGGGAGGAAGTGCCTGCATATTTTTATCAAATGCAAGTGGGGCTGGAAATGCACAGGGTGCCGATCGCACAGGTTCGCCTATAGGAATTGGAACTTGTGGCTCTTGTCACGATGGAGGAAATTTTTCTCCTGTTATAAATGTTAGCTTACTTGAAGGCGACCAGCAGGTAACTCGTTACATTCCTGGAAAACTATATCAAATAAAAGTTACAATTGAAGGTAAGAATAATCCAAAGGAATATGGATTTCAATTGGTAGCATTAAGTGGATCCAATCATCAACAAGCCGGAAATTTTGGGCAAGCACCAGCTGGATTTAGGCAAATAATTCTTGATAACAGAAAATACATTGAACAATCATCGCCCCGAACCACTAATTCCTTTCTAATTCCATGGACGGCACCTTCTTCAGGAACAGGTGTAGTTCGATTTTATGCTTCAGGATTGGTGACGAATAATAACAATGGAACAGGAGGCGATTCCCCCATACACCTTACTACACCAGTTTCGGTCAGTGAGTCAGTCTCTTCTTTCATTTCAACTATCCCCGAGTTAAAAGTGAATGTGAATATTTATCCAAATCCAGTATCCACTGTCTTTCAAATTCAAGGTTTATCCTTACCGGTGGGGAAATTAATTTTTCAAGTAGTAGATATTTTTGGCAGGGTTCACTGGGAAACGGAAAATCAAATTATTGATTCCAATTTGATGTTACATATTAACGCAAATGATTGGTTTCCGGGTGTTTATTTTTTAAAAATAACAGACAACAAAGCCATTAAAACAGTAACATTTGTAAAAAACTAAAAATTATGGCTGATTATAAGTCTTTTCCTGATTGGGAATTGGTAACAGAAGATTTTCTAAAGGGTATCCGACCCTTGGAGGAATCTAACAATTATGAATGTTTAATTGAATTGATTGCCTTTCATGAGCATTGTTATTATGTCGAGAATGAGGCACTTATTTCTGATGAGTCTTTTGATAAGCTATTTAGAATTTTAAAAAATTTCGAACAATCCTATCCTGAAAGAATATTAACACATAGTCCAACACAACGGGTTGGCAGTGATTTGACGGAGGACGGGGCTTCTGTGGAACATTTAAGTCCCATGCTTTCTTTGGAAAATTCTTATAATGCTGATGATTTACTTGAATGGGATCAACAAATAAAGCGTTTACTACAATTGCCTGTAAATATGGATATTGCGTACGCCATCGAGCCTAAATTTGATGGGGGAAGTATTGCACTAGTTTATGAAAATGATTCTCTTGTCAGAGCTGCAACCCGTGGGAATGGTGTTTTAGGAGAGGAAATTACCGGAAATGCCAAGGCTATCCGCTCTATTCCCTTGTCAGCAAAGTTTAGTGATTTGGGTATTTATAAGGCAGAATTAAGAGGAGAGGTCCTTATAAGGAAAGATGTTTTTGCTAGTTTAAATGAACAGAGGAAAGAAGAAAAATTAACCTTATTTGCAAACGCCCGAAATACTGCCACTGGGGGACTTAGGATGAAAGATCCAAGGGAGGTTGCAAAAAGAGGTATGGAGGCCTTTATCTATACCTTCGGATTCGCCACAGATGTAAAAAATGAAAATGTTTTATCAAAATTTACTTCTCACCATGAGAGTATGGACGTCCTGGCGGATTTAGGTTTTAAAGTACCTGAAACTGAAAGAGAGGTCTGCGCAAATATTGAAGATGTCATAAAGAAGTGTGAATACTGGCAAATGGTACGCAATTCCTATCCCTATGAAATTGACGGTATTGTAGTGAAAGTCGATGCCAGGGAATTACAGGAAAGAGCAGGATTCACGGCACATCATCCCAGATGGGCCATTGCTTTTAAGTTTAAAGCACAACAAGCACAAAGCACTTTATTAGAAGTTGAATACCAAGTGGGTAAGATTGGATCTATCACACCTGTAGCTAAAATTAAACCTACAGAACTTGCTGGGGTTACCATAAAATCGATATCCCTTCATAATGAAGATTTTATTACTTCCAAAGATTTACGTATTGGAGATACCATTCTGGTGGAGCGTGCAGGAGATGTCATACCTTATATTTCTAAAAGTTTTCCTGAATTAAGAAATGGGTCAGAAAAAGTTATTCAATTTCCTTCGTTATGTCCAGTAAATAATACGGATCAACCGGTAAATCTTATAAGAGAGGATGGAGAATCAGCATGGAGGTGTCTAAATTGTGTTTGTGGGGCACAAAATTTACAAAAATTAATCTTCCATGTCTCTAAAGAAGCGATGGATATTGACGGACTTGGTGCATCGATCGTGGAGAGATTTTACGACCTGGGATTTATAAAAACGCTCCCTGACATTTATCGTTTACCTTATGAAAAGATTGTTAATCTGGATAAATTTCAGGAACAGTCCGTAAAAAATCTTAAAAATTCAATAGACAAGGCGAAAAATAATCCTATACACCGACTATTACATAGTCTGGGTATTCATCATTTAGGAAAAAAAGCATCGAAGCTTTTAGCTTATGAAATTAATCATGTATTGGAACTGGCCTCATGGAATAGAGAACGTTTCCTTCAAATTAAAGATATTGGTCCTGTTGTAGCAGATAATGTAATGGCTTATTTTAGGGATTCCTCTAACCTTAGTATGTTAGAAAGTCTGGAAGAATTAGGGGTAAATATGATTCCTACCATTGATGACAGGCCCAAAGAAGTTAGTTCGAATAGCCCTTTTTATGGTAAGACAATCTTATTTACGGGCACCTTGACTATTATGGGCAGGAAAGAGGCACAGGAAAAAGCAGAGCAGGCTGGTGCAAAAAACATCAGTGCGGTAAGCAGTAACCTCGATTTTCTCGTAGTTGGAGAAAAAGCGGGTTCAAAACGAAAAAAGGCCGAAGAAATTCCATCTATTACCATTTTAACCGAAAACGAATTTATAGCCTTGCTAAACAAGGAATAAGGAAGTGAATTTAACCTGCTATTGTTTCATAAATCGTTCTAAATAGGGAGACATGGCAGTGGCTAGAACAGCAGTTGTCATGTTTTTAGCATCTATTCCAGCCATTCCTTTATTTAGAAAATGGTCTTCAATTCTAACAAAAGACTGAAAATAAGCAATTTTCAGAGCAGTTAACATCCTGATATTAATAGGATCTTTTTTACCCCAAAGTTCAAGTTTTTCCCATGTTTGAATTTCCCAGTTAAGCACACTTTTAGAAGCCTGTGCATCAAGAGGCTGATTGCTGTTGAACAAAAAGGATCTTTCTTCAGCTGCCTGAAATAATTCTAATTGATCAGGCTGTTTCCCTCCTAAATATACCATAATCTGATGCAATAATTTAATATCTTGCCAGTCCATAACATAATCACATCCACTAATAGATGGATTTTTGACTTGTGCATCACTATACCTGTTAGTAGCTGATTGTGTTTCTTTTTGGTGAGCATTAAATAACCAGCAAGGGGCTGATATATTATTGTCTGGGATGCTATGTATGTAAAAAATATGCAATATAATTTGCTCCAGATTAGGGTAAGAATAAACCGCCTTAAAATCAAAAAATGGCATATTTGCCGGTGATTTAGTTAAGCCCGAAAACGCACCTTTTATAGCTGCATTCATTTTGGAATCAACTTCTTTTCCTGCCCCATTTTTTAAGAAATACAAATAGGCAGTATAAGCTTTGGCCAATGGATCAGAAAATTTATTTAGAGCTAAAATAGGATCATTGATTTCAGGTAGGCGTTCTATCATAGACGATAACCTTTCCATATCAACAGGCGAATACGTTTTAACCTCTGTTTTTGAAGTAAACGGTTTCATCTCGGGAATGTTTTTCAAAGCATTCTCAAAAGCAGTTTTAGTAGCTTCATTATAATAACCTGTTAATAAACCAGGATAATAATTTTCAGTTTTTAATAACTTTTGAAGGGAAAGGACAGAATTTCGCTTTAGCGTTGAGAGAATATTAGGTGTAGAACCTATCTTGGCATCCATTGTTTTTGGAGGCCAAAAGGATTGAATGTCTTCGGTTGATTGTGTAGTTGGCAGCTTCGTCTCGGGAGTTGTTGTATTACCCTTCATGCCAGTTACAAGTACTTTATTTAGGGACGGTGTATCTGAGAGAATTTGATTAGACTCAAAACGTCCAATTGGATAGGTAGCTAATTGGTTTATTTCCCGCATAAAGGCATCGGCAAAACCTTTGGTTTTTAAAACTTCCAATTCTTGCTTTGCTTCAGTCAGAGATTGAAAAGGACCTGATAATATCTTTAATACGTCCGATTGTGGAAAGGCAAAAAGAGAAGTAATAGGTTCAAATTTATGCCAATTAACCGGTTTATTTTTTTCTATAGACCCCAATTGTATATAATACAATAATTTTCCTTTACTCAATTCCTTTCCGGCAAGTTCCGACTTTGTAAATCCTAATCTTTTGAGATTTGCTAAAGATTCCTCTGCCTTTTCCCTGTCATCAAATCCGATGAGAAAAACATCGGCTTGGGTTGCGTCTGTTTTGGTTGCATGTAAGAAGCCAAGATGTGAAATTTTACTAAAATCCGAATAGGCAGGATTTGTGAAGTTACCCAAATGTATGAAAAACTGCAAATTTTGTTGTGCTAGATTCTCATTTAGAAAAAGGAAAAATAAAAAAGCGGCTGAAAATATTTTATTCATGATAATGGGGGAATGTTCGCAAAAGTTAAAATTATCTAGTTAAGAGAAAATTGCATTAACTTTTCTGCGGTATGATAAAACATTAACTCTGATACAAACGGTTGCATATAATCGGCTAAGGGCATGTTGGCTATAATTTCCATTACTTCAAATTCTGATTGAGCTTCAACCACTACCCATAAAACAGATCTATCTCGGGACAAAGCATAGGAACGAATTTTACCCAGGGCCAACAACTCGTCGATATGCAAGCGTTGACTTGGTATCAAAGCAATGAATTCCTCATCAAACTCCTCGGGTAATTCAAATTCTACCATAAAAGGTTTTTTCATCGAGTATGGATTTTCCTTTAGTCCTTTATTTAACGAATAAATGATTAAATTTAGTTGATTTTTTTCAATTAATTTATTTTTCTAAATTAATCGATGTAAAATCCCATTTTTCCCATCTGATAATCTCTCATCGCTTGCAATATTTCGGTTTGAGAATTCATGACAAAAGGACCGTACTGCGCTAAGGGCTCATCGATATTCTCACCACATAAGATCAGTATTTCAGCATCTTGAATTCCCTCTAAACCAATCCCTTCCCCTGAATTTAAAAAGTGAATTAATTTCCCAGCCGGATAATTGAAATTCTCATTCAAAATAATTTCACCTGATATAATATATATGCAGGCATTAAAATTTTCAGGTATTGGAATTTTGGTTTTACCACCAGGAAGGATACTTGTTTGAAGGATAAGCATGGGACTGAAAGTATCAATGATTCCCTTTTGCCCATGCAAATTTCCACTAACTATTCGATTTGTTACTTTATTCTCGTTGATAAAAGGGATTTCACTTTTTCTGATTTCCTGATATTTAGGTTGAGTTAATTTATCTTTCGCGGGTAAATTCACCCAAAGTTGAATGCCTTCTATGGTACCCCCATTTTCCATAAAAAAATCACTGGCTCTTTCGCTGTGAATGATACCCCTGCCGGCGGTCATCCATTGAATATCGCCAGCTTCTAATATACCTTCATTGCCTAAGCTATCTTTATGCCTGATACCACCCTGATAGAGAAAGGTTACAGGTTCAAATCCTCTGTGTGGATGCGGCCCAAGGTCAATAGGGTCAAGACCAGGGGATACTTTTAAGGGACCAAAATGATGTAACAATAAAAAAGGACTTATCTGGGGTACCTTTTGAGTTGGCAAAGGTTGTTTTACCTGAAATGCACCCATATCAATAATACTGCTGTCTAAAATGTTTGATACAGATCGAAAATGCATTTTGTATTTTATATGTTTAACAAATAAACTTAATTTTCGTTTTTAGCCTTTGTAAAATTAGGTTTTATGTCCTTTGTTTTTATCAAATTCCTTTTATATTGTCCCTTCAAATTTGTATAATGAAGAAAAAGATTGCTTTAGATATGGATGAGGTTATAGTAAACATTTATAACCGGTTTATAACTCTTTATGAGGAGCAGTATCAGATTACGCCCAATCCTGAAGATTATGCAGGCAGAAAATTTTACGATTTAAAAGGGGCTAAAAATTATCGGGAATTTCTTTTTGAGCCAGGTTTTTTTGCAGATTTACCCATTTTTGAAGGCGCAGCAGAAGTAGTTACCTGGTTGAATACCCATTTTGATCTGTTTATTGTCACGGCAGCTCAGGAATTTCCTAATTCTTTAATCGACAAATATTTTTGGTTGCAAAAATATTTACCCTTTATTTCATGGAAGCAATATGTATTTTGTGGTGACAAATCCATTATAAACGCAGATTACATGATTGATGACCATATTCATAATCTGGAAACTTTTAAAGGCGTCGGATTATTATTCACAGCACCTCATAATATCCATGAAAATGGATATATTAGATTGAATAACTGGAAAGAGGTCAAATCGTTTTTTGAATTGGAACTAAATAAGAAGGAATGATAAGGAAAGAGGGTGACCTGGGGTCAAAATGTGTAGAAAAATTAAGTAGAAAAAATGAAATGTATTGGGTTTGATTTAGGTAGTTCTTCCGTTAAAGCTGCCATTATAGATACGGAAACAGGTTTATTGACTGGCTCATGTCAATATCCTGATTTGGAAATGGCCATTGATTCACCTGAGCCCGGATTTGCTGAACAAGACCCTGCTTTGTGGTGGGAAAATTGTCAAAAAGTTTCTCGTAAACTTCTAGAGCAGACGGGTATAGATCCAGCAGAAATAAAGTGTATTGGTATTGCTTATCAAATGCACGGACTGGTTTGTCTTGACAAAGAGGGGAATGTGTTACGTCCCTCTATTATCTGGTGTGATTCCCGTGCTGTCGAACAGGGAGAAGCGGCATTTAAGGCCCTGGGTTCGTCGTATTGTTTGTCTCATCTCCTAAATTCCCCAGGGAATTTTACAGCTTCAAAATTAAGATGGGTTCAGGAAAACGAGCCTGAAATATTTGCAAAAATCAAAACAGTATTTTTGCCAGGAGATTACTTAGCGTGGTGTATGACTGCTGAGTCCAATACCACGATAACAGGTTTGTCAGAGGGGGTATTCTGGGATTTTGAAAATAAAAAAATAGGTGACCGATTGTTGGAACATTGGCAGATTCCTGAATCAATTCTGCCGCCGATAACGGATATATTTGGAAAACAGGGGGTTCTTACAAAAGAAGCAGCCCAATTATTAGGATTAATAGAGGGAATTCCAGTTTCTTACCGAGCTGGTGATCAACCTAATAATGCCCTGTCTTTAGGCGTACTTGAACCTGGTGATATAGCAGCAACCGGAGGAACCTCAGGAGTGGTTTATGCTGTTGCCAACACAATTGTTCCTGACAATGATTCCAGAGTTAACTCATTTGCACACATAAATTATACCATAAATAATCCCAAAATTGGGGTGTTATTGTGCATCAATGGGACAGGAATTTTATATAGCTGGCTAAAAAACCAGTGGGGAAAGGGACTAATTTCCTATACTGAAATGGAGGAAAGAGCAAACAAGGTACCAGAAGGTTCTGAAGGGTTAACGATTATTCCGTTCGGTAATGGAGCTGAAAGAATTTTAAAAAACAAGCAAGTTGGTGCTTCAATTTCAGGTCTTGATTTTAACAGACATACCTCCGACCATTTTATACGTGCGGCACTCGAGGGCATTGCCTTCTCTTTTCAATATGGCATGTCTATTTTAAATGAGATGGGGATTAAAGCAAATCGTATCAAAGTTGGGAACGATAATTTATTTCAATCTAAGGTATTTTCTCAAACGCTGGCTAATATTTCATCCTGCACCATTGAAGTAGTTAAAACAAATGGAGCAGCAGGGGCAGCCAGAGGGGCTGCATTTGGATATGGTGCTTATAAAACCCTGGCAGAAGCTGTTGGGCAAACAGAATCGGTTTGCACTTTTTATCCTGAACCTGTTTCAGCTGAATTATCTGCAGCTGCTTTAAAATGGAGACAAACACTTAAAAATAACCTACAATGAGTTCAAAAAATGTACTGACAGGTGCTAAAACCTATTTCCCGGAAGTTGAATTTGTACCTTTTGAGGGCAAAGATTCTGATAACCCTTTCGCTTTTAAATATTATAATCCAGAACAATTAATTTCTGGTAAATCAATGGCTGATCATTTTCGGTTTGCCATTGCTTATTGGCATTCCTTTTGTGGAAATGGTTCCGATCCCTTCGGTATGCCTACCAGAAATATGCCTTGGTTGAGTGCTAATAATCCATTAGACAGGGCCAAAGATAAGATGGATGCAGCTTTCGAATTTATAACAAAAATACAAGCACCTTATTTTTGCTTCCATGATTTTGATTTAATTGAAGAGGGACATTCTTTAGTAGAATCGGAAAAAAGATTACAGTTCATAGGAGATTATGCCAAAGAAAAAATGGCTGCTTCAGGGGTAAAAGTGCTTTGGGGAACAGCAAATCTTTTTAGCCATCCACGGTATATGAATGGTGCAGCAACAAATCCTGATTTTTCAGTCGTTGCCTATGCTGCAGCACAGGTTAAACATGCTTTAGATATTTCCATATACCTGGGTGCTGAAAATTATGTGTTCTGGGGCGGAAGAGAGGGTTATTTGTCCTTGCTAAATACAGATATGAAAAGAGAGGTAGCTCATCTGGCCACTTTCCTCCATGCTGCAAAGGATTATGCAAGGAGTGCGGGCTTTAAGGGGCATTTCTTTATTGAACCTAAACCTGCTGAACCTACAAAGCATCAATATGACTATGATTCCGCTACGGTAATAGGTTTTTTAAAAGCAAACGGACTTGAAAATGACTTTAAATTAAATATAGAGGTTAATCATGCGACTTTGGCTTTACACACTTTTCAACATGAATTAACAGTTGCCGCTGCTGATAATATGATTGGAAGTATAGATGCTAACAGAGGTGATTACCAAAATGGCTGGGACACAGATCAGTTTCCTAATAACCTGGGTGAGCTTACTGAGGCAATGTTAGTAATTCTTCAGGCTGGCGGTTTTCAAGGCGGTGGCGTAAATTTTGATGCTAAAATAAGAAGAAACTCTACGGATAATGCAGATTTGTTTTTAGCTCATATTGGCGGAATGGATACCTTCGCCAGAGCTTTAATTGCTGCCGATAAAATAATTAATCAATCTGCCTACGTTTCCCTAAGGAAAGAAAGATATGCTTCTTTTGACTCTGGCGATGGTTCTTTGTTTGAAAAGGGTAAATTAACGCTAAAAGATTTACATAAAATTGCAGGAAATGCCGCTGAACCGGGCCAAAAAAGTGGAAAACAAGAGTTATTTGAAAATATTTTGAATCAGTATATTTAATTCAACGTGTTTTTAGGGTTCAGTTGAAGCTTTGGGTTAGAAATCAAGGGTCAACTGAACCCCATCCAAAGTCTGCTCTTTCTTTAGATTAGAAACGGAAATTCCTAACAGTCGAATAGAAAAATTATTACCTAGGAGTTCTTTCATAAGCTCTTCGGCGACGGTGTAAAAAAGCGAATAATTATTAAGTTCCGAGAGATATGTTTTGCTTTTTGTTTCAAGAATAAAGTTAAAATGCTTGATTTTTATCGTAATTGTTTTGCCAAAATTTTCATCTCTTTCCATATAGTGGAATAATTTTTTACATAAAGATTCCAGCACATTTTCTAAAAAAAAGAAATCGCTACAATCTTCAGAAAATGTTTTTTCCGTACCCATAGATTTCCTGCTTCTAATAGGATTTACCAGTCTGCTGTCATTACCCCTAACTATTTGATAGTAATAGGAACCTGCTTTTCCAAATACTTTGGTTAAGTCCTGTTGAGACCATTTCAATAAATCTTCACCGCAATATATACCCATTCTTTTGCATCTTTCTGCGGTTATTTTGCCTATTCCATGAAAGCGGGAGATGGGCAAATGTTTTAAAAAATCGGGTCCTTCCAGTGGTGTGATTACTTTTATACCATTAGGTTTATGAACATCGGAAGCTACTTTTGCTAAAAATTTATTGTAAGAAACACCTGCTGATGCAGTCAGCCCTGTTTCAACTTCAATCCTTTGCCTGATTTCCATAGCTATTAAAGTAGCCGATGGCAAAGAACGTTTATTATGAGTGACATCGAGATAAGCTTCGTCCAAAGAGAGTGGTTCTACTAAATCTGTAAAATCATGGAAAATGTTTCTAATTACCCTTGAAACCGCTTTGTATTTTTCAAAACTGCCTTTTACAAAAATAATCTGAGGGCATTTTTTCCTTGCCAGCATACCAGGCATGGCTGATTTTACACCATATTTTCGTGCTTCATAAGAGGCGGAAGCGACAACTCCTCTGGCGCCTCCTCCTCCCACAGCGATAGGTTTACCTCTTAACGAAGGGTCATCCCGTTGTTCGACAGATGCAAAAAAGGCATCCATATCAATATGGATGATTTTCCTGATTTCAGTGGGTGACATTTAATTCAAATTGGCATAATTTTCCTGGTTTCCTGATGCCAAAGGGTCGAACATATTCAATAGTAATGAACTCTTTACCAATTTTTAAACCCTTACAAGTTAATATTTGGCGAGTGGGGGAGCCTACTAAATCAGGAATATCAGCGTTAGAATCAGCTTTACCTTTTTCATATTTTTCTTCTTCATTCCAAGACAAAAGAGGGGATGGTTTCGGTATCCAAAGATAACCTGTACCTTCAATAGCTGGCAATTTCAAAGAATAAGATTGCCCCATTTTAATAGTAATATTTCCAGGACATCCATCTGATTCAAAAGAATCTTTCTTAACTTGAGCTAATGAAAGACAAGAGTAGGTCAATTGACTTAGGGTTATTAAAATGGGAAGATATTTCATGTTTTGGGCATTTTGACTTACTAAAAGAAACGATTTTAATTTTCAAGTATAATAATTTTTCAGGTGGTCAAATATTTAAGCAACAAAAGAAGGAACAATGCAAGGATTATTTAACTTTTTTTTCAATCACCTGCAAAACATCAAAATTATTTAGTTCTTTTTTTTGTATTAAAGCTATAATACGCAAATTATTGGTATTCCAAAGAACGGGTAAGGTCAAATTAAAGGTAAATTGAAGATTTTCCTTTGTTGACAGTTTACTTAATAAAATACCAGAGGAAGGCGTAAACCAACTTCTTACCACATTTTGATGAACATAATCTGGTTGTTTACCTGTTGGAGTTAGTTGATAATCTATAATATTATCCTCTGCCAACATTAGACTAAGATACAAATTGGGCAATATGGTATCTCGGGTTAATTTAATATTTGTGGTGAAAGATAATGTATTTAGTCCCGCGTTATAAGATGGGTTAATTTCAATTTTCAAAGCTGTTTTTTGAGAAATGACTTTAGCAAGATATCCAGGCCATTGAGTTGGAGAAAGCATTCTGGATGATTCACCGTCAAAAATTTTTCTATTAATGGAAGCAACAGGATATCCAATTGGTTTACCCAATTCGCTAATGAGCTGATCATTTTCGGGTAGTCGATAATCAAATTTGTTTTCACTGTAAGGGATGGAAAATGAACCAGTATGTACTGAAATAACTACTAATTTTTCTTTGTAAATACTCTTCAACTCTTTAATCAGACTATGTCCTGCCGGACATCCAACGCAGCGAACACCACCAAATTCTTCAATAAGAACATTAGCTGTTTCCAGGTCATTTTCAGAGGAAATAGCTTCAATGGGGGTGATTATGGGGGGTATTTCCCTACATGACGTTAAATAAAGGGGAAGAATAAGGGAAAATAGTATGGATGGTTTTGGATACATATCAGAATGAACTATTTAAAGAAAGTCTGACGCCACTAAATGCGGGTTCTAAGCGACAAATGCCACCCGTACAAATTACGCCTTCTACCTGTTTAATATACGACAAAGAAAAAAGATTATTTCCAGGCTGATAATATAAATCGAATCTTGGAAAATGTAAAGGAATGGCCTTTTCCTGAATGTTTTTTGGACTAAATCTTCCAGGTTTCCAGTTAAACATATCAGACACGGAAAATTTCCATTTGGGATTAAGTACATATTCAGCAAGTCCGAATATCCAGTGGCCATAATCATTTAGTAATAAATCTTTGGCTTTATTCATAAATAGAGCCTGTGCCTCAATTCGCAAAGATTTACCTTTTCCTGCGTCCATTTCAATTTCTCCAAATGGGGTTATCGTCTTAACAGTTGGTGCACCCGGTTTGAATTCATAAAATTGTTGATTATATAATTGGTTTTGTACACCTACAGTCCAATGTTGATTTTCACTTTGTTTAGTCAGCTCTAAAAACCATTCTCTATAAAGAGGTTCCTCTGCTGACTTTTGCATACCAGAATGATTGAGATTTAGGGATAAATCTTCACTTAGCCTTAATTGGATATCACCCTGCCAAGACCATTCTTCCAGTTCTTGCGCTGCCGGATTATATCTTGTGTTCAACCTAAATGAATTTATACGGGTCAATGGGGGTAAAAAATTAAGATTACCCCTGTTTAGTTGTTCCTGTGGCCTTGTTTTAAAAGAAAAATTTCTCGTCCTTTTACCTTCTAAAGTTACACCTATTACGTCGGTGGCATAACTGAGGGTACTGTAAAAAACAAATCCCAGATCTTGCTTATATCTGTTTCCAACAAGGGTATCCCCCTTTAAAAGAGTAACAGCAAAAGGATCAATGTAAGTGTCTTTTGACTTAATTGCAGCTTCAGCATACCATCTAAAAGACTCGTATTGAAAGGTTTGATAAAAAGTTCCCGCATAGGTGTTATATTTGGGTATAAAAATTTCTGAAGCTGGATAGGTTTGAAGCGTGCTCACCAGATTATTCATGGAAGCATCATCAATGGTACGGGCAACCATTCCAACACCAGGTGCCCAGGTTAATTTTTTTCTACCCAGAGAAATGGAACGAAAATATTCACTTTGGAATCCACGAATAATGGCAGGATATAATTCAAATTGTTTTTTCTGTCGGCCTGCAAATGCTTTTATATATAAATCTGGTAAAAGTTGGTATTTAAGTTTTATGCCAGCTAAAGCATTGTCAATTAATAAGGAACGTTCCTCAAAAGACCTAAAAATGAGTCCGGAACCTATCTGGTCATAAATATAACCGGCAGAAAAGGTTAATTTGTCTAAAGATTTTTCAACTAGAAAATTTCCAATACCCTGATCGCTGTAACTATCGGTGGGTACAAGTAAATTGGAATTATTAAAAAAATCAAAACGAAGAGAGATGGAAAATCCTTGATAATCCGCTTGAAGGTTTAGCCAGCTTTCAGAGCCAAAAAGCTGATAATCATATTGTGGAATATTGGCAGCGCCAATCATTGAATCACGAAGAAAAAAATTTGCCCTGGTTTGAAATTGACCAAATATATTTAGTTTTTCATTGGAATCAGTGGTATTTTGTCCATAAACGGGAACAAATGAGGGGATTAAAATCCATATAAGCAGTAAAAATATTAGTTTCAAAAAAGGCATTGATTAACTTTAAGGTAGTTTCAAGGTTAGCTAACTTGTAAAATTGTTGTATTTTCGTAAAAATAAAAACAAATGCGGACTCTTACCTTATTCCTGTTCATTCTTTTATTTTCTATCCACATTTTTGGTCAAAAAGCAATGCCTGACGTGACCATCAAATCATTAGATGGTCAATCGGTATCTGTTAAAAAAATAATAGAAAATAAGCTGACATTAGTTAATTTTTGGGCTACTTGGTGTGGACCATGTAAAATAGAACTCGATCATTTAAAAGATATTTATCCCTCCTGGCAAGAAAAATATGGATTGCAACTGGTTGCTATAACCATAGATAATCCAAGGCAATTATCGAAAGTTGCGCCCATGATAAAGTCAAAAGGCTGGCCGTATCTTTTCTTTGAAGACTCGGTTGGAAATTTGAAAAACAAATTAAATTTTCAAAGTATTCCACAGAGCTACCTGGTAAACAAGGAGGGAAAAGTGGTATGGTCGAATATGGGTTATTCCCCAGGCGTCGAAATAGAAATAGAGAAACAGATTCAAAAAGCAGTAGCGAAATAAATATTTGTTTTTCAATATTTCAGATGAAAGTGATGGTTCGAATTTTAATATTCCTTTTATTTTGCTCTCATTGGATTGGAAATGCTCATGCACAAACATCCGTTTCAACATCAAAACCCTGGACTTACTGGTGGTGGATGGGAAGTGCTGTGGATACGGTGAATATTAAAACTCAACTTGATTTTTTTGCAAAAAATGGATTAGGTGGGGTTCATATCATTCCTATTTATGGCGCAAAAGGATTTGAGTCAAAATTTCAGCCATTTATGTCGGAAAATTGGCTTAACCTGGTTCAGTTTACGCAGGAACAGGCACGTTCTCTCGGTTTAGGTGTTGATATTACGCTGGGAACAGGTTGGCCTTATGGCGGCCCTATGATAAATTCAACCCATGCTGCAGCTGCTTTAGAAAAAGTAGAATTAAACTTTTCCCATATAGATTCCACCTACATAAATCTGGACAGTATCCAAAAAAAGGAATTTCTGTTAGGTGTTTTAGGTGCAAATGCGATGAATGAAGGAGGGGAAAGTTTCTGGTTAGAATTTAAAAATTTAAAAAACAGATTTGTCCTTCCAAAAGGACGTTGGAAAGTAATGATCTGGGGGGTAAAACCAACAGGACAAAAAGTAAAAAGGGCAGCACCTGGCGGCGAGGGTTTAGTAGTGGATTATTTTAATGAAGAGTCAATCAAGCATTATTTAAGGTATTTCGATTCTGTTTTGGTAAAACATCCGGAAAAAATTAGTCCCAGAGCCTTTTACCACGATTCATATGAAGTTTTTGGAGCAGACTGGACAAAGAATTTATCTCCTGTTTTCGAAGAAAGAAAGGGATATTCTTTATTGCCTTATTTGAATATCCTTAAAGATACCTCTCATTCAGATTTTCCATATGTAATGTGTGATATCAGAGAGGTATTATCAGATTTGTTATATGAATCTTTTGGTTCAAAATGGACTGAATGGGTGCAGCGTAAAAATAGCTTGTCAAGGCTTCAGGCACACGGATCTCCAGGTAATTTGCTCGATTTATATGCCTTATCTGATATTCCAGAAACAGAATCTTTTGGATGTAGTGAATTTGATATTCCAGGATTAGAATGTGACCAAGATTTTGAAGAGTCCCGTTTTGGCAGACCTAATCCATTAATGTTGAAAATGGCTTCTTCGGCAGCAAATGTAAATGGGAAATCTTTGGTTAGTTCAGAAACAGGAACCTGGCTGGCGAACCATTTTAAGGTAAATTTGAGTCAGTTGAAACCACAGATTGATGAGTTATTTGTATCCGGAATTAATCATATTTTTTATCATGGCACCACTTATTCACCCAAAGAGGTGCCCTATCCAGGATGGCTTTTTTATGCTTCTTCAAATGTGGGATTACAATCACATTTTAAAGACGAATTCCATTTAATAAATAAATATGTTGAAAATATACAAGCTGAATTGCAGGGAAGTAAATCTGATGCCGATGTACTATTATATTTTCCCATCCATGATTTGTGGAGTAAACATACTGGTTCGCATCTGTTACAACTTGATGTGCATAAATATGCAAAATGGTTTGGTCAAACTCCTTTTGGTCAAACAGCTAAAACACTATGGAACAATGGAATAAGTTTTGATTATATTTCGGACAAACAATTAAAAGCCATAAAAATAGATGATAAGGGTCGTTTGTATAATGACCATATATTGGTATCCGCTCTTATTATTCCAGCCACAACGTATATTTCAGCGTCTACTTTTATTTATCTTCAGGAGCTATCAAAAGCTGGGGCAAATATTTTATTTGTTAATCAATTACCTGAAAAATTTTCTGGCCTTTCTTTAAAAGGGAGTTTGATAAAAACCAATGACATTCAGTTAAAAATCAGTGGAAATGTAATCGCCGATTTAAATAAAATATTATCTGTTAACGAACCATGGAAATCATTCGGTATAGATTTTATTAGAAAAAAAACACCAAAAGGGTATCTTTATTTTTTAGTAAATCAGGGTTCAAAAGAAGTAAAGGAGAATATTTCACCTGGTATTATTTCTTCAAATTATGAGTGGATGGATCCACTTACAGGAAGAAGGGGGCGCGTCTCTTCCAAAGGTAAAATAGAGGTAAATCTTGCTCCGGGTAAATCAATGATATTATACACTTATTTTACAGGTACCACGGTTGATGAATGGACCAACGATGCAGAAGGTGAAAGAATAGAAATAGGGAAAACATGGGATGTTTCATTCAATGGGCTGTTTGAAAGAACTGACATTCCACCCATAAAGATGGATACGTTGCAATCCTGGGCTCATTTGGATTCAAAAGAATTAGCATCTTTTTGTGGAAAGGGAGTCTATAAAACTACTTTTCACTTAAATAAAGTTCCAAAACATTCTAAATATGTGGTTCTTAAATTCGATCAGGTTAAAGAAACGGCAGCCGTTACCATAAACGAATTTTACTGTGGTACTGCCTGGTCTTTTCCATTTGAAGTCAGGATTCCAGTACAAATCTTAAAAAAGAGAAATAATATTGAAATTGTGGTGCAAAACAGCGCCGCCAATTTAATGCGAAAACGCGATGCAGAACCGCCCGAATGGAAGTCTTTTTATGACATTAATATGGTAGATATCCGCTACCAGCCATTCAATGCCAAAAAATGGAATTTGACATCTTCAGGACTCATTGGAAATGTCTATTTGGTTGTTCCCGATGAAAGTAAGGGATTACCTAAACAGAAAGGCATAAAATTATAGGGAAAATCTTTACTTTTGCGTCTTTAAAAAGGAAGGGATATGTATAATAGAACGGAAATAGCATCGCTATTAAAAAATCAGCCTGTCGGTGAAAAAGTTACCGTGATGGGTTGGGTGCGTGCTTTTAGGAATAATCAATTTATTGCACTTCATGATGGGAGTGATTCTGGTACCTTACAAATAGTGATTGATCCTGAAAAAATGGCTTCGTCGATTACGCGTCGTATTGGGTTTCATGCTTGTATCATGGTGACGGGTAGTTTTCAACCTTCGCAGGGAGCTGGACAGCAGTTTGAGATTCATGCAGACGTTGTGGAAATTTTGGGTGACAATGACTTAGAAAAATATCCATTGCAGCCTAAAAAACAGACAATGGAGTTTTTAAGGCAAAAGGCTCATTTCAGAATGAGAACCCAAACCTTCAGTGCCGTTTTTAAAATCAGACATGCAGTTGCCTTTGCTGTTCACAAATTTTATAACGATCGCGGATTTTACTATTTGCATGCGCCAATCATCACAGGAAGCGATGCGGAAGGAGCTGGTGAAATGTTCAGGGTGACAATGTTAAGTCCTGATAAGCCACCTTTAAACGAAGAGGGTAGAGTTGATTTTACTAAAGATTTTTTTGGAAAAGCAACTAATTTAACGGTTTCTGGACAGTTGCAAGGTGAAATTGCCGCTCTTGCATTGGGTAAAATATACACCTTTGGTCCAACTTTTAGGGCCGAAAATTCTAATACGCCCAGGCATTTGGCCGAATTTTGGATGATTGAACCTGAAATGGCCTTCTATGATATTATAGATAATATGGATCTGGCGGAGGCGTTTTGTAAATATCTTATTTCTTATGTCCTGGAACATAATGCAACAGATTTGGCTTTCCTCGACCAGCGGTTAAAAGAAGAAGAGAAAAATCTGCCTGCAGATAAACGTCGTGAATTAGGACTTTTAGAACAATTAGAATTTGTGGTGAATAATGATTTTGTCAGAATCACCTATGACGAAGCAGTTTCTATTTTGATGCAGTCAAAACCCTATAAAAAAGGCCAGTTTGAATTTCCAGTAGAATGGGGGCGTGATTTACAGGCAGAACATGAACGTTACCTGGTAGAAAAGGAATTCAAAAAACCAGTTATCGTTCGTAATTATCCAAAGGATATTAAAGCGTTTTATATGCGTCTCAATGATGACGATAAAACAGTGGCCGCTATGGACGTACTTTTCCCGGGAATTGGTGAAGTGATAGGAGGTTCTCAAAGAGAAGAAAGAGAAAGTGTGCTACTTGATCGTATGGAAAAATCGGGTATTCATCCTGATGAAATGGATTGGTACTTAGATTTAAGGCGTTTCGGTGGTGCTCCTCATTCAGGATTTGGACTTGGATTCGAACGTATGGTACAATTTATTACCGGTATGGGTAATATACGTGATGTTATTCCTTTTCCCAGGACCCCGGGAAATGCGGAATTTTAATAAAAGAAACAAGAAAAGGCTGTCGGGGGGACAGCCTTTTTTCTTTTAACAAATAATAATTGGAGACCTGTTTTGTAGAAATTATTTCTTTTAATTGTATTCTTAGAACCAATAACCGTGCCAATTTTTTATTAACTTTAATGTTCATTTGTTCTTTAAACTTAATTATTTAAATAATTACCCCATGAAGTGTGTTGAAGTGCTGGATTCAAAAGGTTGGCAGTTATTTCATTCTGTTCCTTTTCTCATTTATGCAAAGGATAAGCAATGGATTTCGCATCTTCAAGGTGATGTGCAGGATGTTTTTAATCCGTTGAAAAACCCTGTTGCTTCTCATGGGGAATCACGGATTTTTGTTTTATTGGATAATCAGGAGAAGCCTGTTGGTCGGATTGCGGCTTTTATAGACCATGAATCTAACGGACATCTGGATTACCCAATCGGGGGTGTAGGTTTTTTTGAATGTATTGAGGACCCCGCTTGTGCAAAACTTTTATTTGATACGGCTGAAAATTGGTTGAGAGAAAAGGGCATGCATGCTGTTGACGGACCTGTAAACTTTGGTGGGCGCGATAAATACTGGGGATTACTGGTTAAGGGATTTTATCCGCCTTTGTTTCAGGAAAATTATAACCCTGCTTACTATGCCTCATTCTTTGAATCTAACGGATATATCCCCTGGGAACAAATTCTCTCTATAAAGGGAGATTTAAATGATCTGGATGTTGGTCGGTTAAGAGCGGTTTGTGATCGAATCAGACAGAGTAATGAGGTAGTTGTAGAACTTTATGACCCAAAGAAGAAAGATAAATATGCTGAGGATTTTTGTGAGATTTACAATGCAGCTTTTGGTCGGTTTGAACATTTTAAACCAGCAGAACCTCAGAAAATTAAAGCTATTTTAGAAGAATCTAAGCTTATTTTAGATCCATTGCTTTTGGCTATTTGTTATATTAACGGACAGCCCGCTGCTTTTTGTGCTACCTTTCCTGATATAAATCCACTTCTTAAATCTGCAAGGGGTAAGTTGTCCTGGTGGAAAATTCCCGGATTGATTTTCCGGTTAAAGACGGCTAAAAAACTATTTATTAAAGGAACAGGGTTTGCCATTCATCCCGATTTTAAAACGAAGGGTGCCTTTGCGCTTATTATAGAATTTATGGCTAGTCCTGCGCTCTCGCAAAAATATCAATATTATTTTCTTACAACCGTGCGCGCACACAATAAAGAAGCGGTAAGCCTTTATTTTAAGGCAGGAAAAATGCAGGTGGATCGGGTACATATTGGTTATAGAAAGGCACTTCAGCCCAATGTTGAGATTGTCCCCAATGAATTCATGGAAGTTTAATACAATTTAAAACAATTTGTTTGTTTTAAACAAATTGTTTTAATATCTTTGATGCATATTGGTTATTATACCCTTATCACACAAAGTTTTATTGTATTATGTTTGAACGTGCTATTCTGCATTTGGATGTGGATTCTTTCTTTGCATCTGTTGAAATTCGACGTAACATTGGTTTGAGAAATAAGCCATTGGTTGTTAGTGGAAATGGGGCTCAAAGCGTCGTGGCATCCTGTAGTTTTGAAGCTCGTAAATGGGGTATTCATACGGGAATGCCTATTCGGATGGTTCGCAGAATGTGCCCGGAAGCTATCATTATTCAGGGAGATATGGAGGCTTACCAACGGGAATCAGGGATTATTGAGAAAATCATACAAGAGGCTGTACCTGTTTGTGAACGCGCGACCTTAGATGCTTTCTATGCAGATCTCACAGGGATGGATAAATATTTTGGTTGCTGGCGTTGGTCAGAGGAACTGAAGCAGCGTATTTTCCGTGAAACACACTTGCCTTTATCTATGGGTTTGGCTATTAATAAGTTAGTGGCAAGGATAGGTACTTTAGAAGCGCGCCCCAATGGGGCTCGGCTCATCGAAAAAGGTACGGAGAGAGTATTTTTATCGCCATTGCCAGTTCGTAAGCTACCTGGAGTAGGGGATATAATTTCCAGGAAATTAAATTTGATGGGTATTCGCGAGATTGGTCTTCTGGCTGCGTTGCCTCCCAGATTATTGGAAAGAGAATTTGGAAAACCAGGGGTCCAATTATGGAAAAAGGCCAATGCAGAGGACTATTCTCCTGTTGTACCTCACCAACAACAAGATACCCTTCAATGGGAACAAGTATTAGATAAGGAGACAACGGATTTAGCCATTCTTAAAAGACATTTAGTTACTTACTTGGGTATGTTATGCAAGCAATTGCGTGAACGGAAATGCCTTTGTACCCGCATTCGGGTTAAAATCAGATACGCTGATTTCAATACCTTCAGCAAGGAAAAAAAAATTACGCCTACCTGCATGGATAGTACTTTGGAAAGAGAAGCCTTTGGGTTATTGACCCTTCTTTATGACAGAAGACAGGGCATTCGATTAATAGGCGTCCAACTTGCCGGTTTGGTGAGTGGATCTCCTCAGTTAGATCTATTTGACCAGGGAACTAAAAATATACATTTACTCAAGACCTTAGATCACATTCGAAGTCGTTTTGGTGATGCTGCATTTGGGGACTTTTCAGGTGATTGGTGATTGGGGGGTGGTGATTGGGTGATTGGTGATTGGGGGGTGGTGGTTCTCTGGCGGTTGACCGTTTCTCGGCAGGTTTTCAGGTGCTTGGTGCTTGGTAAGTGGTGATTGGGGGGTGGTAATTGGTAAGTGGGGGGTGGTAATTGGTAATTGGTAATTGGTAATTGGTAATTGGGGATTGGTAATTTAGGATTAGTTTGCATACTATGCCACCCTTTCAGGGTTGGGTGGGTGTAAATGGACCATGTTTCAATAATCCTTTCATCCCTTCGGGATTTTAGCTTTTGGGTTATTTTGCATATTACAGGAAAGAATAAGGTTATATCCTGTGTTTGTTATAATCCTTTCATCCCTTCGGGATTTTAGCTTTTGGGTTATTTTGCATATTACAGGAAAGAATAAGGTTATATCCTGTGTTTGTTATAATCCTTTC
>JBEAXK010000014.1:0-3108 GCA_041159865.1 Bacteroidota bacterium | reverse complement strand
GATTTTTTAAATAATCCCAAACCGCAATGGTGATCTTTTGAACCTCGTCTTTAATCAGCATGGTATCATGAACGGTATCAAGCTCTCCACCCCATTCCAGCCACCAAAAACCACCAGTATCAGGAAAAAAATGTTCATTTACTGGTCTATAAGGCCCAAAATCCGCTTCATTAAGTTCGAAATTTATCCATTTCGGTTTTTTAAAAGGGATTGGTCTTCCTGTATCTCTGGCTTTTAACTGTAAACTCAGTCCCATTGTTTCCATTTTGCTTTCTTCCGGGCAAAATGGTTCGTTATATTCACTTGCAGCTTCTATACCATACTTAAAAAATGCACCTGCCCCTGATCCAACAATACCATCTCCGGAACAATCGGCAAAATGAGGCGCTTCAAAGATATGCCAGGTTTCCGCCATGGCACAATATGCTTTTACAGAAACCACTTTAAGGTTCTGACATTCTGGATTATATCTGTCGTATTTGACCGTTTTCACCTCACAGACAGCACAATTCAAAAATAAATCTATGTTGGGCTCATTTCGAATAATACTTTCTAATTCCAGATTCCAACCCTCCGGACTCCAAGTGGGGTTGTTATAAAGATTATGTATGAACCACTCCTCAATAAAACCTGTTTCTCATGAATAAGCAAAATGGCACTGCGTAGCTCCAACGCGAGGAACCCGTATTTCCTTGCTGGAATTTCCACCTAATACAGGCCTGTCCTGAACAAGAGCAGTCCTGATTCCATTTCTTGCAGCAGTAACAGCAGCACAAATACCTGCCAGTCCCCCACCTACTACTACAAAATTGTAATGATGTTGAATAATCTTCATTTTATAATTTGCTCAAATTTGGAATAAATTGCTACTGGCAAGGCTGGATATCACCTATCTTTCGAATTAGCAGGTGAACCCATAAAAAAGCCATTATATAAGCGGATCCAATAAAAATAAAAATGGGTATATAAGAATTATTGGCAACGGTAATGCCAATTAATTTTTGAGATAAAACGCTCATTAATCCTCCTAATGTTCCCCCAATTCCAGTCACAGTCGCCTGTACATTTTTTGAGTAAACCTCCGTGGGTAAGGTTATATTAGACCAAAGTCCATGAGACAGCATGATACTGGAAATTAATACAATGGCCATCATTGCGTTTGTTTTAAAAGTAAGTGCGAAGCAAAATACAGGTATGGCCAAAGAAGCCATAAGCATAATTGTTTTTCTGGCTCTGTTCAAAGTCCAGTTATTCTTTTCTATCAAAAGTTTAGGTAACAATCCTCCAAGAACGGTTCCTACCCCCATAGCAACATAAGGTAACCAGGCAGAAATTCCAATTTCTGCCAAAGAAAGTCCCTGAACATCTTGTAAATATTTAGGTATCCAAAAAATAAAAAAATAGACAACTGGATCGATAAATATTCTGGCAGAAAAACAACCCCAGCTTGCTTTTTTAGATAAAATAGTTTTTATGCTGACAACTTTGGATACCTCCTGGCCAAAAACGGAAGGAGGTTCATTATTCATAATCATTGCTCTTTCCTCGTCTGATATCCATTTATTTTTATCTGGCAATTGATAATAAATTAACCAGAAAATAAGCCAGAAGAATCCGAGAACCCCAGTAATTATAAAAGACATCCGCCAACCCCATAAAATAGCCACAAAAGATACTAATGGGACTGAAATTGCCGCTCCAATGGAGGATCCTGCACTGAATATTCCTACAGCTAATGCTCTTTCTTTTAGTGGAAACCATTCGCTAATCGATTTAATCCCTGCGGGAAAATTTCCTGATTCAGTTACTCCAAGAAAAAATCGAGCCACTGAAAATTGGGTTACTGAGTTAGCAAAAGCGTGCAATAAACTTACCAAAGACCATGTTCCTACAGAATACGCTAAACCTATTCTTGTTCCAACATGATCAATCATTCTCCCACTTATGGCATACATAATGGTATAGCTGAATACAAATAATGCCGTAATATTCGCATAATCTATATCGGACCAATTTAGTTCTTTCTCAATGGTGGGTGCCAAAATAGCCAGCGTACTTCTGTCTATATAATTTAAAGCAGAAGCAAAGCAGAGTAAACCTGCTATTTTCCATCTAAAGGCTATTTTAGTTGATAATACCATATCTTTTTAGCAGTTAAGTCTCGTTTTAATTAAAATTAAATTCTCTTTCAACCCTAATTTTGTTTAATCAATCCTACCGCATCAGCGATGATAAAACCATCAGCATTTTCATTTGAAATACTTATGGAAGCAGGTTTAGATTTTTCAAAGTAAAATTCACCAACCCTCATCGAGAAACCCAAAGGATCTCCAATTCTAAAATTCCATTCAAATTTTTCAACCCCTTTTGCATGACGTACAAATATTTTTGCATTAGTAGCACTTTTTACGTCTGGGAAATACATTAAACAAAGTTTATACAACCCAGATTCCGGGACAGGTAAATCATAAACCACCTCAGCAGAAGCATCTGGAGCAGCTTGAAAGCAATTATACTTAAATAAGTTCCTTAGACCTTGAATCTTTTTAACTTCCCAATTACCCGTAAAATGAAGTGATTTACTATCGGAAGAGGTGATTACTCCCCCAATATTTATTAATTGTTCTGGATAAATACAATGTGTAGCTGAACCTAATGGACCTATTTCATTGGGGAGAAAAGGTTCTATCTTCGTTTTGGAAGAAAGATTGTTATCTATATGAAGGTTCCAGTTCCCCATGATAGGTTTAATCTCTTTATCTCCAGAATTATAAATTACATTATTTTTAACTGTTGTGTTGCTTGTTGCCCAATCCAGAAAAACACCATTTGCAAGGGTTCTTCTGGGTATTCCTGTAGGTAGTTGCTCATAGCCCCAAATATCATATAAATAATTATTGACAATATAATTTGGCGCACTTAACCGGTTCATAGTTGCAAAATGTATAGCCGCGCCATCAATCGTTTTTTGCATACAGTCATTAATCTCATTAAATTCTACCACGTTTCCACCTTGATTTCTAAAAGCGAATATTCCATTTCTGGAAAGGTCTTTAAAATGATTATGCGCTATATAATTTCCTGGTTCCATTGCCATTGAAGCTGGCC
>JBEAXK010000161.1:0-54705 GCA_041159865.1 Bacteroidota bacterium | reverse complement strand
CCTTTTAAGACAGCCACCTCCTCTATTTGTTTATTATACGAAAAAATTGACTTCTCCTGTTTCAACTGAGTACATCCCTCCAACAATCTTGATTTTCCCCTCCTTCTCGTATTCAGCAATTAAACTGCTTTCTGCTCTTATCCTGTCAATTGTTTTATGAACATTTTGAGCTGCTACCTTATCCACAAAAAGGGGATTTGAGCCATCTCTATTTTCAACAATGGTCGCTTCACTTTCTATGGCAGGATTGATTTTTTCAAGTAAGCCGGTCAGGTTGCCCAATTTAACATTACTACAAGCTCCGGCAATGGCTCCACATTTAGTATGACCCAGTACAACAACCAGTTTTACTCCAATTTTATGTACGCCAAATTCCATACTGCCTAAAATATCTTCGTTTAAAATATTTCCTGCAATTCTTACGCTAAAAATATCGCCCAGGCCTAAATCAAAAATATGTTCTGTAGTAGTTCGGCTATCAATACAACTTAAGATAATGGCAAAGGGATTTTGACCAAAGGAAGTGGCATTTACCTGATGCTTTAAATATTTTTCAGTTAAATCACCAGAAAGAAACCGAGCATTTCCTTTTTTTAGGGTATCTAAGACTTCATCTGGGGTCAATTTTTCTTGTGCCTCTTTATCCAGAACATTTACAAACTGGATATGATCCTTTAATTGATATTGATCTTTTAAACCAATAATATTTAATTTTATATTTTTTTCTACCGATATAATATTTTTAAATTCCTCGAGATCTTCAATAATATCATGATCAATGAAATCGGTATTCGAGGCATCTATAATGACTTTTGATTCATTTGGAACACTCCATAAGGTATCTTTTATGGAAGCTTTGTTTAGGAAGGAAACCTGATTAGGCAGTTCTAATCGTAAAGTTTCATTAAAGTGCAGAACCTCATTTTGTAAAACAAATGGATTTTTGAAATTACTCTTCAATATGTAGAATATACTCACAAATAAACCAATAATAACCCCAATTAATAAATCAGTAAACACAATGGCCAAAATGGTTACTATAAAAGGGATAAATTGATTAAATCCTTTTTTATACATAGCTTTAAACAAAGCCAAATTTGCTAATTTATATCCTGTTAAAATCAAAATAGCTGCAAGGGAAGCAAGGGGAATTAGATTAATAATTGGGCTAAGAAATAATACACTCAATAAAAGGAAAACACCATGAAGAATTGCTGATAACTTAGTTGCAGCCCCAGCGTTGATATTGACACTACTTCTTACAATAACAGAAGTTAATGGAATACCTCCTACTAAACCTGATAAAGTGTTACCAATGCCTTGCGCTATTAATTCTCTGTTTGGAGAAGCTTGTCGTTTATGAGGATCAAGTTTTTCAACGGCTTCCAGGTTTAATAATGTTTCAATACTCGCTACAATAGCAATCGTCAAGGCGACTGTCCACACATTATAATTAGTAATACTTGAAAAATCTGGAGTTGTAATTAAAGAATTTATCCCCTCAAACGGTGGAATATTTACTAAATGTTCAGGACTGATTTGTAAGGATGGTAGAAATTTCCCAAAAAGGAAATTAATAAGGACACCTAATAGAACAACAAAAAGGGAAGAAGGGAAGAATCGTAACTTTTTTAAAGGTGTTTTGTCCCAGAATATCATAGAAAGCATAGATATTGAAGAGATTATAACGGCTCCCCAGGAAAAGTAGGTGAAAATATTTAATAATTCCGAAAAAGTATTTTCTCCATCACTTTGAATAAAGCTAAAATCATCTTGTGGATCTCTGTCAAATCCGACTGCATGCGGTATTTGTTTTAAAACCAATATAATACCGATGGCTGCCAATAAACCTTTAATAACATTTGATGGTATGTAATTAGCGATAAAACCTAATTTTCCTAAACCAGCTATAAATTGTAAAATTCCAGCTAATAAAACAGCCAGTAAGAATACTTCAAAATCACCTAATTGGGTAATGGATGCAAGTACAACTGCAGCTAATCCAGCAGCAGGACCACTAACACTTGTATGGGAATTACTCAAAGAGCCTACCACCAAGCCACCAATAATTCCAGCAATTACCCCCGATAACAGAGGAGCTCCACTAGCCAGAGCTACTCCCAGACACAAGGGCAGAGCCACTAAAAATACAACAATACTTGAGGGTAAATCATTTTTTAATTTAGAAAACATAATGGTTGAAATTTTGAATTTTAAAGACCTAGATATCGTAAAGTGAATATTCCAAGAATTCTCACTTTAAATGGGATTTAATTTTTATTTATTCGGAGGGGGAATAAATAAAGGAATGATGTGGTTAGAAATATACATTTTTATTTGACTGAAATTGCCTGAGGATTTTACATTTCCAACCAAAGTTTGATGTTGATCTTTGATAGAAAATCCTGTTTTCTTTAACTCAGTTTCTGTCTCCTCCGATTCTTTCGTGTCTTCTACGAAATCGTTTGTCATATCAATGGTGAAATATGCGTCCTGATTTTTTTTCAATAGCATGGAAATCTCACCTCTAAAGGAAATAAGGCAGAAGAACATCCAAGAAGATAAAAAAACTTTATACATGATATAAATAATAGTAAAACTATTAAACACTTTTGAATTAACTTAGTTTTATACTGATTTTTTTTTTGTAAATTTACCTTTATAAAAAATCTAAATGATGAAGAAATTTTTGATTTCTCTATGGGTTCTATCTATTTTTATAGATGTTGCTTTTGCCCAGTCGTCGGTTCAATATAACCAACTTTTCCCTAAGGCATCAAATATTTCTGAAGTTGGTTTTAATGAAGCCAAATTGCAGCGAATGGATGCTGGATTTCAAGATTTAATTTCGAAGGAACAAATTCCCGGTGCGGTGGCGCTGGTAATCAGAGACGGCAAAGTAGTTTATGAAAAGGCATTTGGGATTGCTGATCCAAAAACCAACAGACCATATAAGGTGGATGATATTTTCAGAATAGCATCCATGAGTAAAGCAATTACTTCCACGGCAGCAATGATTTTATATGAACAGGGAAAATTCAATCTGGATGATCCTATTTCAAAATGGATTCCAGCTTTCAAAAATATGACTATTTTATCATCATATAACGCAAAGGATACCACTTATACTTCTGTTCCAGCTACAAAACAAATAACAGTAAGGCAACTTTTTACACATACCTCAGGCTTGTCTTATGGTAGAATTTCAGGCGATCTTAGGTTTCATGCTATTTCTGCAAAAGCGGGCATTACAGAATTATATACTACCGATAAAGTAGTATTGGCTGAAAATATAAATAAACTGGCCTCTATACCTCTGGTTTCCCAGCCTGGGGAAAAATATAATTATGCTCTTGGTTTAGATGTTTTGGGTTATTTAATTGAAATATGGTCAGGTCAAAAATTTGATGTCTTCCTAAAGGAAAATTTATTCCAACCACTTGGAATGCAAGATGCTTGTTTTTACTTACCTACAGAAAAAATAAATAGACTTGTTCCCGTTTTAAAACCTGCCACATCGGGTAAAGGGTGGGAAAAATATGAAGGCACCTATTATGATGCGGATTATCCTGCAAAAGGAGCTAAAACCTGGTTTAGTGGTGGGGCAGGTTTAAGTTGTACGGCCAGAGATTATGCCCTTTTCTTGCAAATGTTACTAAATAATGGTTTAGCAAACGGAAAACAAATATTAAGTCCTTATGCTGTTTTTTTGCTCACCGCTGCAAATCAGACACCTGATATTACGCCTACCGATAAAAGTGAGCAATACAATAGTCTTGGTTTTGGAGTTATAACGTCATCAGGGGAAGAAAAAGGGAATGGGAATAAAGGTCGATTTTCATGGGGAGGTTATTTTAACACAAATTATTGGGCCGATCCTAAAACAGGTACCATTATGGTCCTTCTAAAACAAACCAGATTCGCTCCAGATGGAGGTTCTTCCAATCTTTTTACTCGCTGGATTACCGCAGCGATGGAAAAATAATGTCTAATACTTAATAAATCCTGATTGATTTCAGTATTAATACCTTCTTTTAATTTTGATGTAGTTCCATTGGTAAATTTTCTCCAGGAACAGTCATTGTCTAGTTCTATTCCCATAGAGGTGATTGTATGGGATGACGCTTCGCCTTCAGATTTCTCCTTTTTGAATGCAAGAGATTCAGTTTCATTTTTTCGTTCGCCTACTAATAAAGGTCGTTCTGTAACCAGAGAATTACTAGCTAATAAGGCAAAATATCCTTATCTCCTTTTCCTGGATGCAGATGTTTTTCCAACCACTGATTTTTTTTTATCGAACTATCTGAAATATGCTTCAGAAGATATTATTCTTGTAGGAGGAATTAAATATGAAGATAAAGAGCCTGAAAAGCAACGTTTTTTTAGATGGTATTATGGAAAAGCCAGAGAAGAAATTTCACTTGAAAATAGAGTTAGAAACCCTTTTAATCATTTTATGACGGGTAACTTTTTAGTGCCTAAAAGTATATTTTTACGTTTTCCCTTGAGTGAAGTTTCTAAAGGGTACGGACACGAGGATACTTTACTTGGGTATAAATTTCAGAAACATCAGATTCCGGTTTGCCATATCGATAATCCTGTTTATCATTTAGGCCTCGATGAAAATGAAATTTTTTTAAGTAAAAGTAAAGAGGCTGTTGCCTCTCTATTACATTTAAAAAGATTAGGTTATAAACTTCCAACAAATCTAAATGCAGGATTTAATTTGTTAGAGAAATTATATTTATCAGAAATAGTAGGTAGGTTTTATCCTTTTTTAGATAAACAACCAATTAAAAATTATATTTTTTCAGGAAGAATATTCGCTTTATTTCTATTTGATCTATATAGATTGGTTTATTTTTGTAGCATATCCTTCGTTAAAGGGAAATAAATATTAAAGAGTTTTAATAGTTTTTTTGATTCTTTTTCCCAGGTATATTGTTTTGCTGCTTCAGCAGCTGAAGCAACCATAGATTCATAAAATGCTTGGTCCATCCATAAATCTTCAATCATTTGAGCTAAGCGTTTTGGATCCATTTTGTCAAGTAAACAGATGCTTTTATTTTCTTTTGCGAGCAATCTGTATTCTGGGAAATCGATATGGATAGCCGGCAACCATGCTTGAAAGTAATCGAATGTTTTATTAGCTAATGAATAATAGTAACTTAAACTGCTATTTTCCAGTATATTAATACTAATCCATGCCTCTTTTGCCAGATGAATTAAGTCACTTGGTTCCACCATTCCCTTAAATATCACCCTTTTTTCAAGTCCAAGATAATGGGTCAGGCTTTTTAATTCTTCTGATTTATCTCCTTCACCTGCTAAAATTAAGGTCCATTCAGGTAGAAAAATCATTGTTTGTATCAATAATTCAATGCCTCTGCCTTTATGAAGCATACCTTGATAATACACCCATTTATTTTTTCTTCTTTGCAAAATATCAGCAAATTCTATAGTTTTATACGTTGGTAAATTTCTAATCGTCGTAAATGCAACCTTATATTTTTCGCTTAATATATTTGCGAGAGATTCACTTACAGTAATGGAAAAAGTGGCTTTCGGAATAATTTTTTTTCCCACTATTTCCCAGATCCATTTTTTTATAGGGTGATGTTGTAATTCAGGAACTTCCGTAAAAAATTCATGAGAATCAAATACAAAGGGTTTGGAGTAAAATAAATGATAAAGATAGGATGCTGGCAAGGTATCAAAATCAACTGCATAAACAGCATCTGCTTCATTTACAGATAAAAACTTGAATAATCGAAGGTTAAGTTCCAAATAAAAAAGTACCCCCGATTTAAAATAGCAATTTAATAGCAAGGTTTTAAAGACATAGGAGGGAAGTACAAATGAATCCTTTTTTTTTCGTCCAATAAGTAAGATTTGATAGCCAGCGTCCTGAAGGGAAGAGGCAACTCTAATCATTCTTTGATCATAACGTATATCATTGGAAACTAAAAGATGGATGCGCATTTAATTTTATTTATTTAAATATAATAATCCCTCCTTTTCATGAATGATTCCTTTATCTAATAAAAGATGTAGATGTTTTAATAGGGCTTCACGAATTACACCATGAAAAGGTTCAACCAATGTCTGCACATCTAATGGATTTTCAGATAATTTAGTATTAATTATTTCGTCTAATTGATTTAGCTGCTTTTTAATTTCTACGGAAAGCTCTTTTTTTGACAAACAAGGATCACATATTCCACAGGATACTTTTAAATCTTCGCCAAAATAGGATACCAGATTTTTCATTCTGCATTGATCTGTTTCTACATATTTGAAAAGCGTTTCCATGCGCAGTTTAGCCCTCTTTTTTAAAAAGGAATACCTTTCTGTGTCCATATAAAAGTCATTAAAGCTAACTCTTTCTTTTATAAACTGAAGCTGTGGTTTATCTTTTTGAGGTCTATAAGAGATGACATGAAGTTTACTTAGATATTGTAATTGTTGTTTGACTTTTTCAGTTGGAATCTTTAAAAAATCACCAAGTTTACGTTCATGAACGTAAACAAAATCTTGAAAAGCCCCTTGATAGGTGCGCAATAAAATTTTTAAAATAGGCTCAAGATTTTGATTTTTAAGCTGAAAATCATAGAGGTGTTCTTTATCTATTAAAATTTTTAAACTAGCTGGAATAAAAACACTTTCAGAAAGATAAATCCAGCCCTCTCTGGCAAGAATCGAAATACAATTAAAAGTTATGAGATAATCAAATTTGTAAGTATTACAAAAATGTATCATGTCAAAATCATTTGATTCGAACTGTTCGCTTCCAGCTGCTAATTGAAAAAAATTGGCCAAAGCCTGATAAACTTTTTTAATTACATTGATTTCAGGATAGGTTAACGCAAATAATTTAAGGAGATTATTTTTATCATTGGGCTGGTTTAGCAAAACTGCGAATGATTTTAGGCCATCCCGTCCTGCTCTTCCCGCTTCTTGGTAATAGGCTTCCGGATTATCGGGTAATTCCCAGTGAATAACTAAACGGACATCAGGTTTATCGATTCCCATGCCAAATGCATTGGTTGTAACCATAACACGGATCTTATTCTGAATCCATAAATCTTGTTTTTTAGATCTTTCTTCCAGTACTAGTCCGGCGTGATAAAATTCGGAGGATATTTTATTTGCATTCAGGAAAGTGGTTAATTCTTGTGTTTTTTTTCTATTTCTAACATAAATAATAGCAGAACCTGATAATTTTTGTAAAATTTTCAGGCATTCTTTTTCTTTATCTTCAGTTTTTCTTACAACTAGGGAAAGATTCTCTCTTGAAAACGAAGCTTTGAAAATTTCAGGATTCTTAAAGCTTAATTTTTCCTGGATATCCTGGGCAACTTCCTGGGTAGCTGTAGCTGTTAAGGCCAGAATAGGAGTATCAGGAAAATGATTTCTAATTTCAGCTATTTTGAGATAAGCGGGTCTAAAATCATAACCCCATTGAGAAATGCAATGTGCCTCATCGACGGCAATGAGTTTAATGGGTAGTTGTAATAGTCTAATTAAAAACCGTTCAGTAAAAAGTCTTTCAGGGGATACATATAGGAATTTAACCTCACTGAAGGTACAATTATCCAATAATCGGTCAATTTCGTTTTGGCTAAGACCAGAATAAAGGGCAACGGCTGAAATATTTCTTTTAATCAATTGTTGAACCTGATCCTTCATCAGTGCAATTAACGGACTTATAACAAGACACATACCTTCCTGACAAAGGGTGGGAATTTGATAACAAACAGATTTTCCTCCACCAGTTGGTAATAAAGCAAGCGTATCTTTACCCTTCAATACGGCAGAAATTATTTCTGCTTGTAAAGGACGAAATTGCGGGTATCCCCAATATTTGGTTAATATTTCTAAAGGTGTTGAAATAGGATAAGATTTTTCACAAAATTAAGTTCTATTATAATGAGGAACAGATTTTTTTTATCTGTTGCTGAAATTTAACAATAAGGCATGATAATTGCATTCACAGAATTGAGATTAATTATGTTGAGCGTGAAAGTATTATATTTTTGGAATAAAAATCAGGCAGATGAGCAATAAACCGTTTTTAAAGTTTTTTTCTCCTTATTTATGGAAAAATAAGGTGTTAATTCTCTTTTTATTGTTATTCCTGTCGGCACTTTTAAAGGGACAGGAAGCATTTTTTGTTCCTCTACCAGGCAAACTTAGAACAGCCGAAACGACTGTCGATAGTTTCCTTGACAAGACTTTGCTTTCAACTTCAAAGGTGAATATCCGAAAAATTCAGGTAAACAAACCAGAAAATTGGCAGTTATCCATTCCTCTTGAAAATGAAATAAACTGGGTATTGTCTTTAAAAAAGGTAAATATTTGGACAGATGAGTTTCCAAATATTGAAACAGCCTCAGGGCAGAAAATAAAAAATCTTCCAGAAGGGGTTCATTACAGAGGAGCTGTAGAAGGTAAAATAGGTAGCCTCGTCTCTATCAGTGTTTTTGAAAATGGAATAACGGGCTTTATAAGTTTTCAGGATAAAGGAAATTATCTGCTAAATCCGATTGAAGCTAAAACACAGGGAACTAAAATTAACCATGTTTTGTATCCAGTTTCATCCTTACCTATTAGAAAAGCTTACAGTTGTGAAGCTGCCGAAGGAGAACCTTACAGGATGGAAGAAATAAAATCATTTGGTTCTTTGAGGGCAGAACCAAAATGTATTAAAGTTTATTATGAAATTGATTATGATATTTTTCAAGATAAAGGTGGTGTGACACCTTCTTTACAATTTTTAACTGGCCTTTTTAATCAGGTTGGTACGCTTTTTTCAAACGACGGTATTCAAATCAGATTATCTGGAGTAAAAATATGGGATATTCCTAGTCCCTATAATGGCTCAAACTCTGAGCAGATGTTAACACAGTTTGGAGAAACAAGGACTTCCTTTTCAGGTGATATCGGACAATTAATTTCTTATAAGACGAGCGGTGGCATTGCCTGGGTTCGAGGGGTTTGTTCTCCTTCTCGTTTTCGACTTAGTTTTGCGAGTATTGATAACTCCTTTAATACTTTTCCTACTTATTCCTGGAGTGTATTTGTAATGACACATGAGTTAGGGCATACTTTGGGTTCAAGTCATACCCATGCTTGTGTTTGGAACGGAAATAATACGGCGATTGACGGATGTTACTCGACAGAAGGTGGATGTACCAGTTTTGGATTACCTGCAGCCGGGGGAACTCTCATGTCTTATTGTCATTTAAGAGGGGTTGGAGTCAATTTTTCATTAGGATTTGGAGTTCAACCGGGAAATGTTATCAGAAATACCATTTCCCAGGCATCTTGTCTTACCACTTGTGATGTTACAGATTTTCAACTAGAAGCAACTCCACAGTTATTTAATTTTAAAGCAGCTGGTGGAAAAAAAATCTTGAATATTAAGGGGAATGCCGAGTGGACAATCATTAAAAATAGCAGTTGGAAGACTTTAAGTCAAAGTTCGGGTATTGGTTCAACTTCTATTGAAATTTCAACGCTTATTCATAACGGATTTCAAGATAGGATGGACACCTTGTATTTATCAGGCGCTGGAAAGGTGATAAAAATAGCTGTAAACCAGGAAAAATTTATACCAGAAGAATGTCCAACTTCAAGTATCTCCGCTAATAACGATGTTTTTTGTGAAAATGCAACCGTTAACTTTCGTGCAAATACTAAAAATTTTGGTCAATATAACCTTCAATATGTTTGGCAAACAAAACTGGACAGCTTTAATTGGAGAACTATTACAACAGGACCAGATAGTACCTATTCCTTTGTTTCTCAATCAGGTGGAGATTTCACCTATCGTTTTCAATTAAGTGCTCCAGGTTCAGATTGCCCTTCTATCACTTCTGAAGAATCTACGGTTAGAGTGATTATTCAACCTCAGGTTAGTATTGAAACAAATGATTCCACTTCCATTTGTTTGGGTAAAATGGTGACTTTGAAAGAAAAACTTTTTTCACCCTGGACAACTACTCTGCTCAGAAGACAATGGTTTAAAAGTGTCAATGGCATTGCATGGGATAGTTTACCCAATGCAACTGGAAGTAATTTAACCTTATCTGGAAACGAACCTACTTCTTCCTTTTATCAGTTAAGAGTTAGTGTGGATGGACCATCTGCCTGTCAAACAGCATTATCACAAGCATTAAAAATAGATATTTTAGATACAGTTTTGGTAAATGTGATTGCAAATGATTCATTAATCTGTAAAGGAAAACCCTTGCAATTAATTTCTATTGCTCCTACTATTGGAAATATTGGATTTGATTATCAATGGCAGCAAAAAAATAGTCAAAGTCAATTATGGGAAAATATTCAAAACGCAAATCTTTCTGCCTATAATAACAATAGCCTCAATACTGGATTCTATACTTTTAGATTAAAATATAAAAGGAAATTACCCTCTTGTCCGGAATTAATTTCAAATGAATTGCACATAAGAGTAGATACCATTCCTGTGGTTAAGGTTCTTTACCCAACGGGAAAACTATGTCCTGGAGAAAGTCTGACATTAAGCGCAGAATCTTCCCCTGATCTTCCTGGGATTTATATATGGCAGCAAAGTTTAAATGGAAATAACTGGACTGATATTTTAGGAAATTCAGGTAAAGTACTAAATTACCAAACTCCGGATGCTGGGAAATCATATTTCAGAGCCTTATTTTTACCAGCAAATTACGCTCTTTGCGATTCTATTTTTTCAAATACTGGCTTTATTGAATCAGATACTTCAAAATTAGTTGCATTAAAATTATCCACCCCGTCTTCAACCTTTTGTTTAGGTGGTTCAGGGATATTTAATTTGAAGTTAAATAGTCAGCGAACTTTACCTGATAGCCTTTCATTTCGATATGAAGTTAAGAGAGATACAGGTAGCTGGCAAATATTAACTGAGAAAAAAGATACATTTTTAATTTTTTCACCTACGGTAATTGGTAAATATTCATTCCGTGTTTCCATTGAAATTGTTGGGATTACCTGCAATAGATTGTATTCCAATGAAATAAGCTGGAATGTTGGCGTAAATACTTTGGTTTCATTACCCTACAAAGAAGTTAATATCTGCTACGGGAGCCCCTTTAATCTTACCCCTGCCATTACCCGTGAAGGAATTGGAACAGTAGCTTATCAATGGCAACAAAGAAAAGATTTTACGGACTGGAATGATATTTCCTCAGCAACCTCCTTTATATACAACGGTAACGATACCATCAATGGGGCGGTATTTTACAGACTAAAGTATAAAAATGCAGGAGAGGGATGTATTAACTCATTTACGGATAGCCTATTAGTTCGGAAAAAAGGAGGGGTAATTGTTAGAATTGGGGCAAGCTCCCTAAACCCTTGCTCCGGAGCATCCATCATCTTAGCAGCGAATACTTTACAACCAGAAACTGAACCGTTTACTTCTTTCTGGCAAGAGTCAAATGATTCTTTATCATGGAGAACGATTGCAAATAATACCTTTAACTATAGTTTAATCTGGAATCAAAATACGACCAGGTATTTCAGATTTATTTATAAAAGCAGTGTTTCGGGATGTGATTCCAGTTTTTCAAATGTATTGAAACTGATTCCTAAAACAGGCATTTCTGCCAGCATTAAATCTGGGAATAGTGTTCTTTGTAAGGGAGATACATTATCTAGGGAAGTTACTATTACAGGGATAACAGGATCTATGGGTCTTCAGTGGCAATGGAGTAAAGACGGACAAAACTGGACGTTAATTAATGGTTTTTCAGATTCAAAGCTACGTTGGGTACCTGACTCATCAGGAACTATTTTTCTAAGGATAAAGGTTTGGGACAATCCTATTTCCTGTGATACAAGCTATTCTACACCCCAGGAAATCAATATTTTCAATGTTCCTGAGATAAAAATTATACCCGCATCAGGTACTTATTGCCAGGGACAACCCGTTTTGTTAACGGCTCAATTATCTGGAAATACCGTTTCCATTCCTGTGTTTTGGCAACAAAGCAGAAATGGGACAAACTGGATCAATATTCCTGGTGCCGATTCTGCCAATTACCGTTTTCCTGCCATTGATTCAGGTTTATTTTATTTCAGAGTTGTCAATGGAAGCCTTGGAGGAAATTGTTCCACTGGTACTTCTTCGGTATCAACGGTTTCCGTAATTCCAACATTTGCTGTTACGGGGTTAGCATCAAAATCGGAGGTCTGTCAGAATGACAGTGTAACCTTGCGCGCCAGTTGGAAAGACATACCTGTTCAGCCATTTATACAATGGTATTCAAGTAAAGACAGAATAAATTATACGTTAATCCCTGGTGGTGAAAAACCTGAAGTAACCATAAAAAGTAATGATCCGGGTATTCTGTTTTATAGAGCTCAATTAACCGTTCCAGGATATTCCTGTGGAATTGTTTTTTCCGAACCAATCCCTGTTTCCTTTCAAGGAGGACTTTCCGTTTCCATAAATGTAGATCAGTCCATTTCGTGTATTGGAACTCCAGTGATAATTAGATCAGCAGTAACCAATCTGGGAAATACACCTGTTCAATATCAATGGGAATCAAGTCAAAATAATAGTAACTGGGAACCTATTTTGGGGGCTATTGGTGTTAATTATACGGTTCAGGCATCTGCTGTTTCAGATAAATATTATCGGTTAAGATTAGTTAATAATACGTTAGTTTGTCCGCTAACCATTTCCCCTTCCGTTAGGGTTTCTATTACCACTATACCCACTTTGGTTCTTTCAGCCAATAAATTAACCGTTTGTGCAGGAGAAGAGGTTAGATTACAAGGTATTTCAAACAGAAATTTTGATCTGCCCGTAACCTGGAAATGGTTTAGAAGGGTGGGAACAAGTGCTTTCACCCAGATTGCAGGTGCAAATGATTCTTTTTATATGGCACCTACCCAAATAGCAGGTAAAACCAGTTATCAATTACGCATGCAGATTGGGGATGCTGTTTGCGCCAGTTCGTCCTCCTCAAACTTAGAAATAACGGTTAATCCAAACTTTACATTATCTCTTCAACAAGATTCTGGTGAAAAATGTGTTGCTAATGTGCACCGTATTTTTGCCGTAATTAATGGAGCTAGCAGGGATTCTTTGACCTATAAATGGCAAAGAAGCATAAATGGAATACAGTGGGAATTTGTTGATGTACCTTCTTTTTACCAGTGGTATGCACCTGTAACAGATCCCGGATTTTTCTATCGGGTAGGGGTGCAAAATCCTTCAGGGAACTGTGGGATATCCTTTTCAAATGCCATTCAACTTACGGGAGAAAAACTTCCTTCTGTTACCATTCAATCGGATGTTAGATATGCTTGTAAAGGGGATTTTGTCCCTGTAACCGCTACAGTGTCCGATAATTCTTCCCCTGTTTTATACCGATGGCAATTTAGCAGAGATAATAAATTCTGGAATACCATTGCGGAAGCTGGTTCCCTAACTGAGCGATTTAACATAACCACCACGGGTATATATTATTTTAGAGTTCAAATTTTAAAATTAGGTTCTACCTGTGTGGCCTATTCCAATACGATTACGATCAGAGGTGTACAAACAAATGCTGCAACGCTGACTACGAATCAAGGGGACAATCCAATTCTTTGTCCAGGTGTTACAACGACATTAACTGCATCGATGGGACCAAATATTACATTCCCCATTAAATACAGGTGGCAATATGGCGTAGATGGCATCACATGGACAAATATAAATAATGCAGTGGGAGATAAATTGGCTATTAATCAGTTAACTGGAGATAAAGCAGGATATTATAGGGCTGTGCTTCAAGCAGATAGTAGTATTTGTCCTTCAGTCACAACCCCTGCGATTTATATCAGATCTGCTGGTTTTGATGATTTTTCGACGACTGTTCGCGATACGTTACTTTGCTCAGGGGGAACCACTTTAATTGAGGTAAAATCTCTTGGTAATACGCAGGGATTAAGATTTCAGTGGCAACAACTGGAATATCTGGGTAATTGGATTAATTTAACAGGTCAAACAGGTAATTCACTCGTTGTTTCAGCTCCAGATCCAGGCGTTTTGACTTTTAGAGTTCGAGTCGGTTCTACAGGATCATCCTGTCCCGAATTTTTCTCCAGACCTGTTGTGATTACTCAACTTGGATCTGCAAATGTTGCTTTAAATCAGGTGAATAATAGCTATTGCGAGGACGATATATTGAATCTTCGTATGCGTTCAAATATTTTAGATGAGGATAAATTAAAATATAGATGGTTTACCAGTGTTGACGGCATAAAATGGGATTCTATTTCAGGCGCCAGTGAGAGTCAATATCGTGTTCCAACCTCCCAGGCAAGAATTGTTTATTATCGAGGTACTTTGCAGGCAAAAGGTGGAAATTGTCCGGAAACGAGCTCATCACCCGCTTTAATAAAAATAATTACCCGTTATCGGGCGCAGATATCTACCCTTAAAACCCAGTATTGTGCTGGTGAAGCTTTTGAAATGAGAGCACCCATAACCCCTATTTATAATGGAACGATAAAATATGCCTGGCAAATAAGCGCTGATAGTGTTCTATGGGAAACGATTCCAGAGGCAAATCAATTTATTTATCGCTCATTTGTAAATCCAGGGATTAATTTTTACCGCATGATTGCTGTTCTTCCCGATTATCCCTGCGATTCCATTATCACACCAGGATTAAAAATTGCAGGAGTGAATCTGCCTGGTGTATTTATTTCTTCTCCAACCATTGAAATATGTGTTGGAGAATTTTTTCAGGTTACTTCAAATCAGATTACGCAATCGGGAAGAAGATATTTCTGGCAATATAGTGTAAACAGACTCCATTGGTTCAATATCCTGGAGGCAACAAAACCTATTGAAAATTTAACTGTAAGTACCCCTCAATTATATTATATCAGAATGGTGATGGAGGGAGGAACCAATTGTGGATTTATTTATTCAAATAATCTCACTGTTCAAGGATTATTAGCTCCAAAAGCTAAATTGAATGTTAATTATAAAGAAGTATGTGTTGGTGCAACCAATGTTTTATTTACCACTTTTAAACCTCAGCCATTTACAGATTCCATAAATTATCAATGGGAAGTGCGTGATAGTTTTTCTAATTGGAGACCGATAACAGGAGCTATTGGAAATTTCTATAATCATATTCCTGATACTGCAGGTGTTTATTTCTTTAGAGTGGGTATCCGGTCAAAATGGTTTAATTGCAACCCAACTTATTCAGATACCCTTTCTGTATTGGTTCGGAAAAACCCAATTTTTTCCATAACCCAAACAGATACTTTGGTTTGTACAGGTGGTAACTTATATTTAGATGCAAATAAACAAGGCGGTGGAAATGTGTCCTTAATAACCTGGGAGAGTAGTCCAGATGCTATCAACTGGACAAAACTCACTACTACTGAAAGTACCCGATTTAAATTAAATGCGGGTTTACCCTCCAGATTATGGTACAGAGCCGTTATGGTTGATCCTGTTTTTGGTTGTGGAACATTAACTTCAAATATACTAAGGGCCACAATTTCTGAACAACCTAAAATTCAGGTAAGCATTTCTGATACTTTGGTTTGTTTAAATAAAGTTATAAATTTGAGTGTCACAAATATAAATCCACCACATCCAAATGCTCGGTTTGTGTGGCAATATCGTATTCCTGGAACTTCTTACCTTTATTTACTAAAGGACACGCTGGCTACCTATTCTCCCCCAACAAGCAGGTTGGGTACGCTTGAATATCGAGTACAATATACTTTACCCATTTCAGGATGCTTTACCTCTTTTTCAACGCCTATACCTATTCAGGTTCTTTTTAATTGTAATGCCAGGGAGGAGGGGGACATTTATGTACAAGGCAAACCTCATCCAGGATTTATGGAAAGGGAAAATAACTTATGGATGGATATTTCCCCTAATCCAGTTTCAGAATTTGCAAATATTCAGTTTTTTCTTCCTACAAAGGGAAAAACCAGTTTTGTTATTACCGATTTGTGGGGAAGGAAGGTCTTTCAACAAGCTATTTATAATGAAAAGGGCTTTCATCAATGGACATGGGAACCTGGTAAAGGAACACCTAATGGAGTTTATTTTGCCTTACTTCAATTTGGTCAGCAAAAAATTACTAAAAGAATTCTTTATTTTAAACAATAAAAAAGTTTGCTTTATTTCTAGTTTAAAAAATACTTAATATATTGAATTAGTTATATATATAAATATAAAATTCCATATACATTCACTTATTTTTCCCTTATTTAGCGTTTAAGGGAAAAATAAGTGTTAAAATTTCCACCTAACAAATAGAATTTTTTAGAAATTTGATTCATTAAATTAATCAATCTGATTAAATTATAGGTTACTCTTTGTAACTTAAATTTTTATTTACACCTATTTGTAGTGGCGTCAATCTTTGATTGACGTCACTTTTTTTTTTAGAAAATCAAAAGTCACCTACATTCAAAATAAAGAATTCTTATAGGGTATTAGTAAATTTTATTCAATTAGGTTAATTTTACGGGAAAGGGTCAAAAGCCATGGCAAATGTTAACATCGAAGAAAGCTGGAAAGTAGTATTAGCTGAAGAGTTTAATAAACCCTATTTTGAGGAGTTAGTCTCCTTTATTAAGAAAGAAAAATTACAAGGAAAAGTTATCTATCCGGCAGGTAATAAAATTTTTGAGGCCTTTCGTTTAACTCCTTTTAATCAGGTAAAGGTGGTTATCCTTGGACAAGATCCATATCATAACCCCAACGAAGCCATGGGTTTAAGTTTTTCTGTTCCTCAAGGTGTCAGAATTCCTCCTTCTCTTCAAAATATTTTTAAAGAGCTTTCCAGTGATTTGCAATTACCCATACCAAAACATGGAGATTTAACTAAATGGGCGGAACAAGGTGTTTTATTGCTGAATGCCTGTTTGACCGTTGAACATGGAATAGCGGCTTCTCATCAGGCTGTAGGATGGCAGACATTTACTGACATAGTCATACAAAAATTATCAAAAGAAAGGAATTCACTTGTTTTTATGCTTTGGGGGAATTATGCCAAAAGAAAGAAAGATTTAATTGACCCAATGAAGCATTTAATCCTTGAAGCGGCACACCCTTCTCCATTGGCGAGAGGGGCATTCAATGGGAACAAACATTTTTCGCAAGCTAATACTTTTTTAAGGCTAAATGATCTTTCACCCATCGATTTTAATCTAATCTAAAATGGAAACTTACGGCTTTGTACTTCTTTTTGCAATACCCTTTTTTTTGACTCTTATTTTGATAGAATATTTTTATCAATGGAAAATAGGAGAAAAGTTTTCACCTTCTATGGATAGTATATCCAGTTTAAGTTCCGGATTAACAAACTCTATTAAAGATATATTAGGCTTAAGTGTTTCAATCATCAGTTATGAATATATGTTGCGTAATATGGCTTTGTTTCAGGTTGAATCAACAATTTTAGCCTTTATTATCACCTTTATAGTATTAGATTTACAAGGTTACTGGACACATCGATTTCAACACAGGATCAATATTCTATGGAATAATCATATCATTCATCATAGCAGTGAAGAATTTAATCTAGCTTGTGCGCTGCGTCAAAGTATTTCTTCCTTTATCAATTTATTTACTTTTTTTCTGTTGCCTTGTGCACTTTTAGGTGTTGAAACGCAAGTTATTGCAACGGTGGCTCCTTTGCATTTATTTGCTCAGTTTTGGTACCATACACGCTACATCAAAAAAATGGGCTGGCTGGAAAATATCATAGTCACGCCTGCACACCATAGGGTTCATCATGCCATAAATCCTATTTATATGGATAAAAATTTTAGTCAGATTTTTATTTTCTGGGATAAATGGTTTGGTACCTTCCAGGAAGAATTAGAAAGTGAACCTCCGGTTTATGGTGTATCCAGACCGGTGAGAACCTGGAATCCTGTAAAAATCAATTTCCAGCACTTGTTCCTTTTGATTAAAGATGCGATAAGAACTAGAAATATATGGGACAAATGTACCATTTGGTTCAGACCAACGGGCTGGAGACCAGAAGATGTTAAAGAAAAATATGAAGTGGATAAAATTGAGGAAGTATATGAATATGTAAAATTTAATCCACCAGCAGAATCCAGATTAATTATCTGGTCTTGGATTCAATTTGCTTTTATTTTGTTAAATACGATGTTTTTCTTTGGACGAATTGGAGCTATTGGTTTACCAAATATCTTTTTTTATGGTTTCTATGCATTTATCTCTATTTATGCCTACACGGAGTTAATGGATAGAAACAGAAACGCTATTTTTTGGGAATCTATTCGTTTTTCTTTTGTAATATGCTATCTTTCTCAAACTAAAAGCTGGTTCGGATTAGACGTATTTATTCCCATTGGGAATGAATTGATATTCATTTTCAGTCTCATCTCTTGGATTGGAAGTCTAATCTTTTGTCTGAAAACGCCAAAAAATATATATCAGGACAGTAAAAAATTAAGTTCATTACGATTAAGCTGATGGGTACCTGTACCGCTCAGGATATCTTCTGCTAACTGGCTTTTCTTTTCCTGTAAGTGAAGTATTTTTTCCTCAATGCTTTCTCTCGTTATAAATTTTAAGGCCATCACTGATTTTTCCTGACCAATGCGATGAGCTCTTGCTATTGCTTGTTGTTCCGTTGAAGGGTTCCACCAGGGATCCAAGATAAACACATAATCTGCTGCGGTAAGATTTAGTCCGGTTCCACCAGCTTTTATGGAAATAAAAAATGCTTGTACTTTCGGATTTTTTTCAAAAAGATTGATTTGTTTTTTCTTTTCTTCTGCTGTCAGAGAACCTGTTAACCAGGCATAAGGCGTATTTGATTCTTCAAAATAAGCTTTAAAAATATTTAAATGTTTAACAAAAGAACTGAAAAACAGCACTTTATGTCCACTTTTTTTTACTTCTTCCCATTTGGCACATATATCTTGAAATTTACCACTTTCCTTTGTGTAATCTTCGTGCACTAAAACGGGGTGATTGACTAGTTGTCTTAATTTTGTAAGGGTCTGAAGTAACTCCATTCTGAATCGGGAATCATTTTCATTGAAATTCTCGAGCAGATAATTTCTCGCTGCTGATTTTTCTTTTTCATATAATTTCTTTTGTTCTACCGACATTTCACTGTAGAATACCTGAGTGGTCAATGGGGGTAAATCTTTAGCCACCTCTTCCTTTGTCCTTCTCAATAAAAAGGGACTTACCAAACTTCGTAACCGTGCTTTTTTATCTTCATCGCCCATTCTTTCAATAGGTAAAATAAATTCTTTCTTAAAAAAATGGAAGTTACCCAATAAGTCTGGATTTATAAATTGCATTTGAGACCATAAATCGGAAAGTGAATTTTCGATAGGGGTTCCACTTAAGGATATTTTGTGTAGCGCCTCCAGTTCATTTATATTAATGAATGCAGCACTGTCTTTATTCTTTATTTGCTGGCTTTCGTCCAAAATAATATATTCATAAGTCATTTGCGATAAAAGAGTCGAATCCCTGATAACTGTTTGATAGGTAGTCAATATGACATCATAACGTTTGAGTAATCTGATATCTTTATGTCGTTTATTTCCAGTATGTTTATAAACAAAAAGATTAGGTGCGAATCTGGAAAGTTCTTTTTCCCAGTTAAATACTAAACTGGCAGGCAAAATAATAAGTGCATGAAGTGATTGAAGAAAACCAGCGTCTTTAGCTGCAAAAATATCTAATTGGCGACCTACATTATTTTTCTCAAAAGCGATTCCTTCCTCTATCTTTTTTTCTTTGGCATATAATAAAACGGCAATTGTTTGCAAGGTTTTCCCAAGCCCCATATCATCTGCCAAACAAGCACCTAAATGGTTATGATATAGTTCCACCAGCCATTTATAACCTTCAAACTGATAAGGACGGAGTTCAGCTTTAAGAAAACGAGGCAGAATAATTTCTATGTCTGTATTTAGGGTCGTTGCAGGAAGGGAAATATCAGCTTCCTGTAATAAAGTATATTGATTTTTATTGAGGCGAAGAGACTGGTCATCTGATTTTGCAAATTGGGTAATATCTTTAAACTTATTCATCCATTCCATGGGTATCACAAAAACAGTACCATCGGGCAAAGGATATAGTCTTTCATTTTTTCTGATGAATGGGGCGAGCAATCTGAAAGAAAAAATATGTTTTCCCACTGTTACCTGGCCGTCTATGTCGAACCAGTCTGCGGTTTGCTTGGTGTCAAGAGACAAGGTAGGAATACTAAAAGAAAGAGGCATTCCAGATTCATAGACCTCACCTATGACAAATCCTTGTTTTTCTAAGTCTACTTTGTGTTCCCCCATCCATTTTAATAAGGCATAAGGATCTGTTTCTGAATCTAAGGTAATATTTGTGAAAACCCCTGTACCCTCAATAACTTGTAGTCCGATGGCTTCAAGTCGCTTTAAATATTGTTTTTCTGCTGCTAAATCTCTTGAAACCTGCGTGATGGTTACTTCATCCCCCTGAAAGGACAATCCAGCTTTTTTATCTTTTTTATCAAACCAGCTAAATTCAGCTTGTTCATAAATCATTTTTACTTGAAGGACTTTGCCATCTCCTAACAAATGATCAACTAGGTCTAACCGGCAACCTGTTAATATACCTGATTGAAGTACTGCAAAGCCTGTTGCTTCAAAATCGAGTTGGGCGGCAATTTTAATGATGAATTTTTGAAAATAGGATTTAACCGAATTTTTAGGGATTCGAATTTCATCTTTCTGTAAAAATGGCTTTACCATATTTCCATTTATTTGTGAAACCCGATATAAAACATAATCTACAATTAACCAGCCTGGAGTATTTGAAATAGGGACAACGTCTTTATCTTTTATTCGCCAAACATGACCATTATTAGATAATTTTAGCTGGTAGGCAACACCGTACGCATCCCGATGGAAGGAAAGATGGGGCTGTAAATAAGCTAACTCTAGTCTGACCAAAAAATCTTTTACCAGAATTCTTCTGTCAATTGAAAAGGTTAAAAAAAAATTATTTTTTATTAACAGGGTAAGAAATTCGTCCATTCTACGTTGGACAAACTGGAAAATTTTGGGTTGAATTTCCTCATCTGCCATTAAAGTTTCAAGAGATTTGACTTTCTTTTTTGGCGGAGAATATTTTTTTTCCAGTGCATCGGGTAATAATTCGTTTATAATTTGAAACAAGCGACGTTGTGCTTCACTGATATCAAATTTGAAACTCACTACCGTTTCAGGCGTAGCTTTTTGTTTTATATGAGCCAGATTCCCATGTTTATCTCGGCTAACCACATAAGCATTTGGTAAATATAAACTTGGCAAGACTTCTGAAATATTGTAAACGATGTCAACATTTCCCTCCTTTTCCCTCATTTCGTTAAACATGCATCTCTAACTTAAATAATTGTGAAATTTTTTGTGCCATAACTATGGCATGTTTGGTAACGGCTTCTTTTGATATACCGGCTATATGTGGATTTAAAATTACGTTTTCTGCAGTTTTTAGATACTGAAAAGAAGGGGGGAGGGAAGCAATATCCAGTTCATTGAAGGATTGTTCTTCATATTCAATTACATCCAGAGCGGCACCTTTAATTTTTCCTTCTTTTAAATGTCTGACAAGTCCGTCTGTTTCTAAAACGCCTCCTCTTGCCGTATTAATGACAAATAAGTTCTTTTTAAATTGATTCAGATATTTATAACTGATGAAATAATGGTTGCTTTCATTTAGGGGGATATGAATGGTCAGAATATCAGTTTCACTGAAGAGCGTCTGCTCATCAACTTGTCTGATGTAATCAGGAATTGATCTTGCAGGTAAGAGGTCGCAGAATATCATTTCGACTTCAAAGCCTGATAACCTTTGTGCAACGGCTCTACCCATATTTCCAAAACCTAAAATGCCCACGGTCTTCCCTTTTAACTCAATGCCACTATTTGCCTTTCTTTCCCATATATTTTGACGAATTTCTCGATCGGCCTTTCCCAGCTTATTCAATAACATTAATATTAAGCCCATGGTATGTTCTGCCACGGTATCTTTGCTGGCTTCAGGCGTAGTTAATATATGGACCCCATGTTTAGCGGCACAAGCCTCGTCAATGTGTTCTACGCCCACGCCCAGTCTGCCTATAAATAACAAATGAACTGCAGCCTCAAAAAATGAGGTGTCCAGTGTCCAGCGACTTCTTAAAATAATGCCTTGATAAATGGCGAGAGATGATTGTAAGGCTTCGAAAGTTGACGTTGTATCCTCAGTAACAATGAATCCGTTTTGGGTTAAAAAATGAGTTAATAAAGGATCTGCATGATCCAGCATAAGGATATGACCCGGTTTATTTTTCATTGATAATTTAATGCCTGTTAAGATTTGAGATGATTTCAATGACCCTATCTATTTCTTCCATTGTGTTAAGATGAGAAAAAGAAAACCGAACTGAAACATGCTGGTTTTCTGGATTCATAGCTCGTAAAACATGAGAACCTATGTCTGTTCCGGAAGAACAGGCACTCCCTCCACTGATACTTACCCCTTCGATGTCAAGATTAAACAGAAGCATCCTTAATTTTGGATTGGGAGGAAAGCCAATGTTAAGTATTTTGGGATGACTTTTTTCGATTGCAGGGCCATTTAACTGTATTCCTGAAATTATGCTTTTCAATCCGTTAAATAGTTGAAATTTTAATTTTTGGATATGGGTTAGTCTTTCATTTTTTTCGCTCATCGCTAAATCCAGAGCGAGAGACATGCCAGTAATCCCCAACAAATTTTCAGTACCACCTCTCATATTTCTCTCCTGAGCGCCTCCATGTTGGAAGGGAGTAATCATGGTTTCATTCTTGATATAAGCAAAACCAATCCCTTTGGGACCATTAAACTTATGGGCTGACCCTGTCATAAAATGAAGGGGTAATGCTTGTAAATCAATATCATAAAATCCTATAGATTGTACCGTATCACTGTGAAAAAGAGCCCCATATTCCTGACATAAGGAACCGACTTTTTCCCAATCTAAAAGGGTACCCGTTTCATTATTGCTATGCATGAGGGAAACGAGTATTTTTCCATGTACAGGGTCAGATAAATATTTTTCCAGTTGAATTAAAGAAGGATTCCCTTCTTCATCAAGAGGTAAAAAAAGGACATTTAGTTTATGATGTTTTTGTAAAATTTCAAGGGTATGCAATACTGCATGATGTTCGGTTGGTGCAGAAATAACAGTTGTAACACCTAAACCCAAAATGGCACCCTGAAGAATCATATTATTTGACTCTGTTGCTCCGGAGGTAAAAAAAATCTCCCCTATGGAGCAATTAAAATGATGTGCCATTGATTTTCTGGCCTTTTCAATTAAGGCCCTCGATTTTCTTCCTTCAAAATGAATGGAAGAAGGATTTCCATAATGATGGAGCATATTCTCATGCATTAATCCGATTACTTCAGGAGCAAGGGGAGTGGTAGCCGCATGGTCAAGGTATATTCTTTGTGTCATTAAAATGCGCTTTCTAAACAATGATTAATCGGATCTTCCCTTTCATCAGACTTAAAATACTTATGTACAAATTCATTTGTTTTAGGATGATATACATAGTCTTTAGCCCATTCTTCTTTGTTTAAAACAACCGCTTCAATAGCCTCCAAAATAAAATTAATTTCCTCATCTGTCTGCGTTGGATGAATACTCATTCTTATCCATCCCGGTTTTTCTGTCAAGTCTCCCTGATTAATTTTATCCGTAATATTTTTTGAGTACTCATTTTCAACATGTAATAAATAATGACCATACGTTCCGGCACAAGAACAACCTCCTCTGGTTTGAATACCAAAACGGTCATTTAAAAGTCGAACCCCAAGGTTATAATGAAGGTTTTCAACATAAAAAGAGATGACCCCTAATCTGTGTTTGTGCTGACCCGCTAATAGATGTAATCCTTTTATTTTTTCTAATCGGGGAAGAATTAATTTTAATAATTCCTCTTCCCTGGCTAAAATATGATCAACCCCCATTTGTTCTTTAAGCCGAATAGCCATTGCAGCTCTTATCGTTTGCAGGAAGGGTGGGGTTCCACCATCTTCACGAGCTTCTATTTCTTCAATATATTTATGTTCGCCCCAAGGATTTGTCCAGTTTACGGTTCCTCCGCCTGGATCATCAGGTATTTCATTTTTATATAGTGAAGGGTGAAATACCAAAATTCCAGAAGAGCCTGGACCTCCTAAAAATTTATGGGGAGAAAAATAAATAGCATCCAGTTGCTGGTTTTTATTCTCGGGATGCATATTTATGTCAATATAAGGTGCCGAACAGGCGAAATCTACAAAAATCAGTCCTCCATGTTCGTGCATGATTTCTGCTAATTCATAGTAGGGCGTTCTTATTCCTGTCACATTTGAGCAGGAAGTTACTGCAGCAATTTTTATTTTTCTATGGTTATAAATTTCTAATAAGCGACGCAGATGTTGTGGAGCTACCAAACCTTCTTCATCTGGAGGAATGACAACAACCTCCGCAATAGTTTCCAACCAGCTGGTTTGATTGGAATGATGTTCCATGTGCGTTACAAAGACTACAGGTCTGTTATCTCCGTTTTCAAAAATTACCTTGTCTTTATATTTTTCATGAATTTTTAAACCTAGAATTCGTTGAAATTTACTGACTACACCAGTCATTCCAGAATGGGAGGCAATCAGAATATCTTTTTCATCAGCTCCAACATGTTTTTTTATAATATTTCTGGCTTTTTTATAAGCAGAGGTCATTGCGTTACCTGTATAGGTTGTTTCCGTATGGGTGTTTCCAATATAAGGGGCGATATTATGTAATAAGCGCGCTTCCAGGGGTTCATATAACCTTCCACTGGCAGTCCAGTCAGCATAAATTATTTTTTTATCGCCAAATGGACCTTGAAAATGATGATTATTTCCTAAAATTTGTCTTCTGAAAGGCTCAAAATAGTCTTGTAAACTCATTTTGTAATTTGATTTATAAAGTCACCTTTAATTTTTTCAGCTAAGGCTGTGGCACTTACAATATCTTTTGCTTCAGCATAAATTCTTATGATTGGCTCGGTATTGCTAGAACGCAAATGAACCCAAGCATCATTAAAATCAATTTTTAATCCATCAATTCTTGAAATGGATGCGTCGGTATATTTTTTTGCCAGTTGATCTAAATGGGTTGGTAAGTCTATTCCCTCGGGAATAAACATTTTATCTTTAATGATGTGATATACAGGATACCTTTTTTTAATCTTCGAAACAGGGATGTCTGATGTAGCCAAGAGAGATAAAAAAAGAGCAATTCCGATAAACGCATCTCTGCCATAGTGCAAATCAGGTATAATTATGCCGCCATTACCTTCACCCCCTATGATTGCTTTTTCTTTTTTCATAGCTTGTACCACATTGACTTCACCAACCGCACTGGCTATATATTGACCGCCTGCAGCAAGTGTGATATCTCTTAGCGCTCGGGTGGAGGACAGATTTGAAACGGTGTTTCCTTTTTTATGAGACAGCACATAATCTGCCACGGCAACTAAGGTGTATTCCTCTCCAAATAATTGGCCATTTTCATCTACTAAAGCAAGTCGATCTACATCGGGATCTACGGCGATACCTAAATGGGCTTTTTCTTTTCTAACGGCTGTAGATAAATCAGTTAAATGTTCCGGAAGTGGCTCTGGGTTATGGGCGAAATCACCATGTACCTCACCATGTACTGTTGAGAAGGTGCAACCCAGAGCACGCAATAAAACAGGAACATAAAGAGATCCGGTAGAATTTACGGGGTCAATAACAATATGATATTTTTTTTCTTTTATAGCTTCAGCCTTTACCAATGGGTGATTTAAAATTGCGGTCAGATGATATTCGAAATGAGATTCATCAAATTTCATGATTTCACCAAGGTCGTCCACAGAAGCATATTCAATGAGTTCGGGATTTTCAGCGATTTCTAATAATTTTTTACCCTCTTCTGCAGAAATAAATTCTCCTTTATCATTTAAAAATTTTAGGGCATTCCATTCGCGAGGATTATGGCTGGCAGTTAAAATGATTCCTCCTGCCGCTTGCTCCTTTGTTACCCACATTTCAACTGTTGGAGTTGTTGATAAGCCAAGGTCTGTCACCGTAAAACCCATTGAAACAAGGGTATTATTAACTAAACCGGCCAGCATAGAACCAGAAATTCGCGCATCCCGACCTATAATAATTTTACGAACCTGACTTTTCCCTTTTATCCATTGTGCGTAGGCAGCTGTCATTGAAACAATGTCCAAAGCGGTCAGGTTTTTTCCTGTAGCCCCTCCAATAGTACCTCTTGTTCCAGAAATAGATTTTATTAAAGTCACCTTTTTTGATTTTGCAGCAAATATACAAAATAGCATGCATCTCTTATCTTTGTATCAAAGAGGGTATAGTATTTATTTTATAAACCATATTAAACTGGCGTTTATAAGGCTAATGATTTATGACTTAATGGAATAATTAAACTTTATTTTGGCAACATTGTTGCAAAAACTTATATTTACATTTTAAATAAAGAAAAGAAATAAAAGGATAGTAATGGATCAATCATGGATAATCTATGTGGGGCTTGTTTTGGTAGTATGGATAGGTGCTATTTTTCCTTTTATAATAAAGAAAGGGGAGTTATTTTTCTCAAGAATCCTATTATTTAGCGGAGCCTATTTAATGGGTATAGCACTTATTGTTTTTCTACCTGACATTATCAGAATAAGTCCAGAAAAAAGTCCTTGGATTCTCATCGGTTTTTTTATCCAGTTAATTATTCAAAAGATTTCAGGTGGAAGTGAGCATGGACATATTCATACAACAACCAGTCTAAACAAGCAGATAGCTGTACAAGTATTTATTGGATTAAGTTTTCATGCCTTAATGGACGGTGCATCTGTTGGAAGTTATACGGCTTGGTCTCATTTACATGAAGAAACAGGTGGGCATGAATATGGCTTTATTTATGGCATTTTAATGCACAAGATTGGAGAAGGATTTGCGCTAGCCACCTTATTTATGCTGGCTAAAACCAAACCAGTCCATGCTGCAATAATCATCATTTCGTTTTCATTAATGGCTCCATTTTCCGCATGGATAGTATCTCTACTGCATTTATCGCCGGCCATTATTACGGTATTAATGGCAATGGTAGCTGGTTCTTTTTTACATATTTCCGCCAGTATTTTATTAGAAAGCAGACATAAAAAGATGGATGAACGGAAAGATTATTTCAAGTGGATTATCATTTTGTGTGGATTTGTACTGGCTATTTTAAGTTCCTACCATTAAAAAAGCCATCATTGTCAATGAGTCAATGATGGCTTTAAGAGTATTTATTGAAAGAATGATTACATCATCCCTGGCATTCCACCGCCATGAGGCATAGATGGAGCTGGAGATTCTTTTGATGGTTTCTCACTAATAACGCATTCGGTAGTTAATACCATACCTGCAATAGAGGAAGCATTTTCCAAAGCAATACGGGTAACTTTAGTTGGGTCGATTACTCCAGCTAATTTTAAATCCTCAAACTTATCAGTACGAGCATTGTAGCCCATATCACCTTTTGAGTTTAAAACTCTTTGAAGAACAACAGAACCTTCAACACCTGCATTTTCAGAAATGGTACGCAAAGGAGCTTCCAGTGCTTTACGAACGATGTTAACACCAATATTTTCATCTTCGTTTGCACCTTTGAAATTTCTCAATGCACCGATAGCGCGCACTAAAGCAACACCACCACCTGCTACGATACCTTCTTCAACAGCGGCACGAGTGGCACTTAAAGCATCATCTACACGATCTTTTTTCTCTTTCATTTCTACTTCAGTTGGAGCACCAACATAAAGTACGGCAACACCACCTGCTAATTTAGCTAAGCGCTCCTGAAGTTTCTCGCGATCATAATCACTGGTTGAAGCTTCAATTTGTTGCTTTAACTGTTGAATACGAGCTTTAATCTGAGAATCTTCACCACGACCATTAACGATGGTGGTATTATCTTTATCGATAGAAATTTTTTCCGCACTTCCAAGGTGCTCCAAAGTAGTATTCTCCAGTTTATAGCCCTGTTCTTCGGAAATAACGGTACCTCCAGTCAGGATTGCGATATCCTCTAACATGGCTTTACGACGATCACCAAAACCAGGCGCTTTAACAGCAACTACTTTCAGGCTGGCACGAAGACGATTGACAACCAAAACACCTAAGGCTTGGCTTTCAATATCTTCTGCAATGATTAATAAGGGTCTTCCCATACCTACAACCTTTTCTAAAATCGGAATAATATCCGCCATATTAGAAATTTTCTTGTCGTAAATAAGGATAAAGGCATTATCATATTCGCTTACCATGTTTTCAGTATCAGTTACGAAATAAGGAGAAAGATATCCTCTGTCGAACTGCATACCTAAAACTTCTTCCATGTAAGTTTCAGTACCTTTTGATTCCTCAACGGTAATAACGCCATCTTTAGAAACTCTTTTCATCGCTTCAGCGATTAATTCACCGATTGCTTCATCATTATTGGCTGATATACCAGCTACTTGCTTGATACGATTGAAATCGGAACCAATATTTTCAGATTGAGATTTTAAAAATACGATTACTTCTTTTACAGCCTTATCAATACCACGTTTCAAATCCATTGGATTTGCACCTGCAGTAACATTTTTAAGACCTGCATTTATGATAGCCTGAGCTAAAGCGGTCGCTGTAGTGGTTCCATCACCAGCAATATCAGCTGTTTTAGAAGCCACCTCTTTCACCATTTGAGCACCCATATTTTCGATTGGGTCCTCTAATTCTATTTCTTTAGCAACAGTAACCCCATCTTTGGTAATCTGAGGAGCACCAAAACTTTTTTGAATGACAACATTACGTCCTTTAGGGCCTAATGTTACTTTAACTGCATTTGCCATTGCATCGACACCAGCGCGTAATTTCTCCCGGGCATCTCTATTAAAACTAATTTCTTTAGCCATCTTTTGATTTCTCTTTAAGGTTTGAAATGAAAATAATTACAAAATGACCAAGATGTCATCTTCACGCATGATTAAGTAATCATGTCCTTCGAAATTCAATTCCTGACCGGCGTATTTACCATATAAAACGGTATCGCCTACTTGAACTGTCATTAGATTGCCGTCTTTTCCTGGGCCTACAGCTACTACTTCACCTCTTTGAGGTTTTTCTTTTGCTGTATCAGGGATAATAATTCCTCCCTTTGTCTTCTCTTCCGCAGGAGCAGGCTTTACTACAACACGATCGTTGATTGGCCTCATATCTCTTTATTTTATTAGGTGGTTAAAAAATATTTAAACCTCAAGCATCACTTTATGTGCCAATCTTTAATATCTGACAAATTTTCAGGTAGAAACCATTTTTTGTCAGATTTTAGGAACAAAAAGGCAGTTTAGCCTTAATTTTTCACTCTTTTTGCTTCGAAATTCCGTTCACCAGCCTTTATTGAGCGATTTATATGGTTTTCGACTGGAGGAATCGGACAATTGAAACCATCGTTATAAGCGCAGTAAGGGTTATATGCTTTATTAAAATTAAGTTTGATTTTTCCTTCTTTTACGGTACTTATTCTGACATCCATATACCTGCCTCCCCCGTAACTTTCAAAGCCATTTGTTTCGTCTTTAAATGGAAGAAACAAATAATCTTTATATTGAGGTTGTCTTATTAAAGTCATGTTTTGGTACAAGAACACAATTATCTTTTTCTTCCTGTAAAAAAAGGTAGCTGTCGCATATTTTCTATAATCACGGGTGACGCCGCTGTAGGTTGGCATTTGAAATACAGGTTCTTTTTCTAAAAGGGTAAAGGTTGCTTCTACCTCCCAGGATTTTTTATAGGGGAAATACTTTATGAACGATTTTTCTTCTGGTGTGATAGGTTTTCTAACATCTGCCAGTAATTCCTCTACATGTGTTTTTCTGTATTCAAATATTTCCTTTTTTGTTTGCGATAGGATTTTGAATGGGGCATAAAAGAAAAGAACACAGATTAGGAAAAAAGGATATTTATTAAGCATGATTATCATTTATTGTGCAACCAGGACAAGTTTGTTTTCAAGTTCATTGATTTCCATTCTGGAAATTTTCTTTATGGGGTACTTTGATAAATCTGCCAAAAGTTCCCAGTTTGCATTTTTGTCAGGATGAAATTGGTAAATTTTCGCTCCCTCTGCCATAATTAACGTACCGTCTTTGAAAATAGTAAAATCTTCCTGTTGGTTCAAGGGCATTATGATTGGGATTCTAGGACTTTCAGAAGTGTAAATGGCTTTTGTCCTAAATATAAAGGAAGGTTCACCAGGTTTAGCCTTTTGCAGATAGTATAATGCTCCGTTGTCGGTAACACGAAAACATCTTCCAGGAAATTGCGTGATTATAGTGGAAACGGTTGCATCTATTCTACGATACCATAACGTTTGTGGATTTCCCAGTTCAAAGGTGATCATATCCTTGTCAGTAACCCATCGGAAGTAACCTATGTTCGTTTGATTTACAAAAAGGGGTTTTCCCTGATTTTGTCCATTCAAGGGTAATGACCATATTCTCTGTAAAGTGTCGTCAGGCCAAAATTCCATTCTTAATATTTGGATTTCTTTTTTGTCAGGTCCTATTATGGCGGAGTATTCACCCTCAGGCGTTTTGGTAAATGGAACGAGTTTGCCATTTAAAAGATTTAGTTTGAAAATATCTGGATTTAAATTACCCTCTTTGGCACTGCTGTAATATAACAAACTATCACCTGCAAAGTGTGGATGATTATTATATCCGTTCGGGTTTTTTGATGTCAGTAAAGTCAAATGTTGTAGCCTTTTATTCTTTTGGACATCTGTTAGGATATCTAACTGGTAAATTTGACTTGCGGGTAATTGTCCGTTTAAGGAAACAACAATAAAAATAAGGAGAATAATCCAGGTTAAATGGTTCATAATAGATAATAGAAAGGGTTAAAAATTGATATTAATGCAATAATATAGCCAAAAAGTTAAATTCTTAATTATTTTTAGCTACTTTTATTGGAATATTATTTAAAGTTTATAATTTTACACAGTAAACAAACAAAAATGAATTTTTCTGGAGCATTTTATTTTAGCGGCTTTTATTTTTACGGTCTATCGTAAAGGGACGCTATAATTGCTACAAAATAATTCTGCAAAATAGAGTCCCGCCAGCGGGACTTTTTTTTTGGCTAAAATTTAATTATGATCGCTCAAACATTACTGGAAAAAAAGTTAATCAACACCCAGTCATTAGGTATTGCTATACAAGGTGTTCCTGGGGCATTTCATGATATCGCCGCCAGACATTGTTTTGAGGGGCAGAATATTGAAATTATTCCTGCTATTACATTTGATGAATTGGTAGAAAAAGCCCAAAAGAATGAAAAAGTCGATGTGGCATTGATGGCCATAGAAAATTCCATTGCTGGAACCCTTCTTCCTAATTACAAAAGAGTTCACGATTCTGAGCTATTCATTGTGGGTGAAGTTTATTTAAGAATTATACAAAACTTAATGGCGTTACCCGGCCAATCAGTAAGGGACTTAAAAGAGGTTCATTCTCACCCAATTGCCATCGAACAATGCCGGGAATTTTTTAGAAATTACCCTTTTATTAGTTTAGTGGAAAGTGAGGATACCGCACTTTCTGCCAAATACATTCATGAGAAACAAGTAAAGGGTGTGGGTGCTATAGCCAGTAGTCTGGCAGCTAAAATGTATGATTTAGAAATTCTTGCCCCTGGCATTGAGACAAATAAAGCTAATCATACTCGATTTTGGGTTTTGCAACCTAAAAAGAATATAAACATCGATGAACAAGCTAATAAAGTCTCAATCACTTTTTCAGTGGATCATACGGTTGGCAGTCTCTACAAGGTTTTAGCTGTTTTGGCAGCCTACAACATTAATGTTTCTAAGATTCAGTCTACGCCTATATTGGGAAAACCCTGGGAATATCAATTTTATCTTGACTTTATTTCGGAAGGATTAGTGCCTGTACAATCTGCCATTGATGCCATAAAACCGCTGGCAAATGATCTGTATATTTTAGGTATTTATAATCAAGGGAAACACTTTGAAGAATGAAAAGAGAGCCAGTTATTTTCCCGGCATCGCGAATGGGGCATGTTGAGGAATATTATTTTTCCCGAAAATTGAAGGAAATTGCCCTTTTACGTTCAGAAGGTAAAAAGGTGATAAACTTAGGTATAGGAAGTCCTGATCAGGCTCCTGATGAAGAGGTCATCAAAACGTTGATAAACGAAAGTTCAAAAAAAGATATTCATGGTTATCAGTCTTATTTAGGTTTGCCAGAATTGAGAAGTGCATTCGCCCAGTGGTATAAATCTTATTTCCACGTTGAGTTAAATCCTAATACTGAAATATTGCCACTCATCGGTTCTAAGGAAGGTATTATGCATATTTCTATGACCTATCTGGAGAACGGTGATGAAGTTCTTGTGCCTGATCCTGGTTATCCAGCCTATTCAGCTGTTGCCAAACTGACGGGTGCCACTATTCGGAATTATAATCTGGAAGAAGCCAGAAACTGGCAGGCAGATTTAGATAAGCTTGCTAAAACTGATTTATCAAAAGTTAAATTAATGTGGCTTAATTATCCCAATATGCCCACTGGTGCACCAGCCGATATGGGATATTTTACGGCGTTAATACAGTTTGCCAGACAATATCAAATTTTACTTGTCAATGATAATCCATATACGTTTGTATTAAATCCTGAAAAATACAGTTTGCTGTTTGTTCCTGGTGCTATGGATGTTGCATTAGAACTGAATTCTTTGAGTAAAGCACATAATCTGGCAGGATGGAGAATCGGTATGTTAGCAGGTCGGGCTGATTATTTGTCCGAAATTTTAACTTTTAAAAGTAATATGGATTCTGGCATGTTTTACGGCATTCAAAAAGCCGCCATTACAGCTCTTCAGCTCCCAGAATCCTGGTATGAAAACATGAATAAGGTTTATCTTGAGAGAAGAAAAGTAGCAGAAAAGGTGATGGATTTATTAGGATGCAAATATTCGAAAAATCAAGTGGGTATGTTTTTATGGGCAAAAATTCCCAAACAATATGAGAATGCCTATTTGTTAGCAGACCGGTTATTATACGAAACTAATTTATTTATTACCCCTGGAGGAATTTTTGGAGAAGGGGGGGTGCCTTACCTGCGAATATCTTTGTGCAGTCCCGTTCAGGATTTCAGGGAGGCCATAGATAGAATAAGTTCTTCAGAACTAAAAGTTTAGTTATGATTGTAGCAATTATTGGATTAGGATTAATAGGCGGGTCACTGGGTATTTCCCTAAAAAATAAAGTGGGTATTACCCGTATTTTGGGTATAGATAATCAAAAGGAACACGCCTCAAAGGCATTGAAACTGGGTTTAGTCGATGAGATTATTACCTTGGAGGATGCTATTAAAACAGCAGATGTTTTTATTGTATCGACCCCGATGGACAGCATGGTTAAAATCGTCCCAGATTTATTGTCTCGAATTTCAGATAAACAACTCATTTTTGATGTAGGATCTACAAAGATGCAATTAGCAGAAGCCGTTCGTTTGCATCCTAAAAGGAGTCGTTTTGTTGCAGCCCATCCCATGGCCGGTACTGAATTTTCTGGTCCTGAGGCGGCAATTCCCGATCTTTTTGAAGGAAAATTTACCGTTTTATGTGACATAGAACTGAGCGCACAGGATGCACTGGAGACAGTAAAACGTTTATTTTCTGCTTTAAACATGAAAATTTTAGCGCTTGATTCAAAATCTCACGATGTACATACTGCTTATGTATCGCATATTTCACATATTAGTTCTTTTGCCTTAGCACTAACGGTCTTAGCAAAAGAAAAAGATGAAAACAGAATTTTTGAGCTTGCCGGATCAGGATTTAGCAGTACGGTCAGGCTTGCTAAATCATCACCTGATACCTGGATTCCTATATTCAGGCAAAACAGAGACAACGTACTGGATGTTCTGGATGAGCACATTAACCAACTTTCGCAATTTCGAAGCTTACTTATAAAAAACGATTTTGACACTTTTCATACACTCATTGAGGAAGCAAATGCAATAAAACGCATTATTTCCTGACTAACTTAAAAGAATATTCATGGAAATGACATTTAGCCCCGTTTTGGCGCGTACGGAAAAACGACCCATTATTATTGCCGGACCTTGTAGTGCGGAATCAGAAGAGCAAGTCCTTCAAGCTGCAAGAGGCTTGGCAGGCCTCGGTAAAGTAGATCTTTTTAGAGCAGGTATCTGGAAACCAAGAACCCGTCCAGGTGAATTTGAAGGAGTCGGTACCATTGGTTTACCCTGGTTGAAAAAGGTTAAAGCAGAAACGGGTTTACCTGTAACTACGGAGGTCGCTAATACCCAGCATGTTTTTGAAGCGCTTAAAGCTGGAATCGATGTACTTTGGATAGGAGCTCGAACTACCGTTAATCCATTCTCTGTTCAAGAGGTTGCCGATGCGCTAAAAGGAGTTGATATTCCTGTTCTTATCAAAAATCCGGTAAATCCTGATTTAAAATTGTGGATAGGTGCCATTGAAAGAGTATATAATGCAGGTATAAGAAGAATTGCCGCTATTCAAAGGGGATTCTCTCATCATGGAGAGTCAAATTATAGGAATATTCCCCGCTGGCAAATTGCTATAGAATTGAAAAGATTATTTCCTGATTTAGAAATTATTGTGGATAATAGCCATATATGTGGGCGCAGAGATACTTTATTGGCAGTTGCTCAGAAGGGATTTGACCTTAATTTTGATGGCCTTATGACCGAAGTTCATCCACGTCCCGATGAGGCATGGAGCGACGCAGCCCAGCAAATTACGCCTGAGGTTTATGGGGCAGATCTTTATAACAAGTTAAAGTTTAGATTAGCTACTACCGATAATGAGGAATTCCGTCATAATATCGATCATTTGCGCCATGAAATTGATGAAATTGATGACGAACTAATGAATTTATACGCCAGAAGAATGAAACTGGCTGAGGGAATTGGTAAATTTAAAAAGGAAAATAATATTGCCATTCTACAGACAAACAGATGGAATGAAATTTTAGAAAGAGGCCTGCTTTTGGGAACTAAAAAAGGATTGAGTGAGGAGTTTATCGAAACTACGTTGAAGGCAATTCACCAAGAATCTATAAATCACCAGGAAAAAGTAATGCAAGGAAATTAATCATTTTATTTTAAAGCCTCCGTTTTCAACGGGGGCTTTAAAATTTTATCAACCATTTATCCAATTTAACAGATTAGATAAGCTTTTTGGGCTTTATCATGGGCGTATGAGGAATACCATCTTCTAAATATTCTTCGCCAGATTTATAAAATCCAAGAGATTCATAGAAACGTAACAGGTAAGACTGGGCAGATATTTTAATTTCAATGTTCCCATATTTTATCTCCATCTCCTCAATTGATTTTTTTACTAGATGCTTTCCTATGTTTTTTTTTCGAAAATCTGGGTGGACAACAATTCGGCCTATAGATGCATATTCTGGATAAACGATACCTTTTGGTATGAGCCTGGCATAGGCCACGAGTTGCTCGTCCCAACCATAAAACAAAAGATGCCAGGCATCTTTATCTACATCATCAGCATCTAAATAGGGACAGTTTTGTTCAACAACAAATACTATTTGCCGCAATTTCATGAGATCATATAACTGGTTAAGACTTAAACCAGCATAAGGCAGACAATTAATTTTTAATTTACCTGACAGTTCCACTGACATTTAGATTAAATTTAAGTTTAATTTTAAATATGAAAGTAATTCTTTTTTAGACATAATATGTATTCTATTTGTTATAATTTACTATTTTATTTTGTTCTGGAAGGCAAAGAACTTGGAACTAAAAATTGATTATAAAGGTATTTAGCCAAATTTTTCACCGCTTATTTATACTTTTGCGCTAATTAAATCATTAAAATGAGGCCATTTTGTTTATCACCATCTTTACTTGCAGCTGATTTTAGCAACCTTAAGGATGAAATTTCTTTTTTTAATCAGTGTCAGGCAGATTGGTTACACCTCGACATCATGGATGGTCATTTTGTTCCAAATATTAGTTTTGGATTTCCTGTTATAAATTCCCTGAGACCTTTAACAACCAAGATTTTTGATGTTCATTTAATGATTTTAAATCCAGACGCCTATTTAAAATCGTTTAAAGATGCTGGTTCTGATAGAATAACCGTTCATTATGAAACTTGCCCTCATCTGGTTAGAACATTACAGCAAATCAAAGAGTTGGGTATGGCACCTGGAGTTGCAATTAATCCTCATACTTCGGTTTCCTTACTGAAAGACATTTTCCCTTATGTTGAAAGTGTTTTGATTATGTCTGTAAACCCAGGATTTGGAGGACAGAAATTTATACCCCAAACTATTTACAGAGTCCGTGAATTAAGAAATTTATTAGATATATCTTATCCAGATGTCATTATACAAATAGATGGGGGTGTAGATTTGAATAATGCAAGTGCTTTAATTAAAGCAGGGGCAGACAATCTGGTGGCGGGTACTTCTGTATTTAAAGCATCAGATAGAAAAGGTACCGTAAATAAGTTTTATGAAATGGCTGAAAACATTAAAAATGGGCAATATTAAGGCTTGTAAAGGGAGGAATAAATTTTATGTGTTATGTCTGTCTGTTTTTTTGCTGACTATATGTAAAGTTGTGGCTCAATCATCCATTAGTGCAAAAATTTCTGGAATTGTAATGGATGGTATGACCGATTTACCCGTAGAATTTGTAACTGTTTATGTTAAAGGAACCTCCAATGCAGTTGAGACAGATGCTTCTGGAAGATATAATCTGGAAGTTCAGGCTCAAAAACCATTTATTCTTGTTTTTACACGTATTGGTTATAAGGAAAGTGTTGTTAATGCTGAGGCAATGCCTAATGGGAGTAGCCGGCAGTTTGACATCCTTTTGGCACCTTCGGAGTCCGACTTGGAGATTGAAATACGAAGTTCACGCATTCAAGAGGCAGGAATGGTCCGGGAAGGGGTTGAACAACTCCGTTTGTTACCAAGTACTTCGGGCAATTTAGAAAGTCTGTTACCTCACCTGGCCTTGGGTGCAAGCAGTGGTACGGGAGGGGAATTAAGTTCTCAATATAATGTTAGAGGGGGCAATTATGATGAAAATCTAGTTTATGTGAATGATTTTGAAATTTACAGACCTCAACTGATCAGAGCAGGTCAACAAGAAGGACTTAGCTTTCCAAACATTGATTTAATCAGAGATTTATCTTTCTCTTCGGGTGGTTTTGAAGCTAGGTACGGGGATAAACAATCTTCTGTTTTGGATATAAAATATAAAAGACCGGAATCTTTTGCAGGTTCTTTTTCTGGAAGTTTACTTGGAGCAACTGCTCATTTGGAAGGTAGTATGGCAACAAGAAAAAATTCCTATAAAAAATGGCGATATCTGATAGGAACAAGGTATAAAACAAACAGGTATCTGTTGGGTTCATTAGATGTGAAAGGGGAGTATATTCCCAATTTTACCGACTTTCAGATTTATCTGACTTATGATATTTCAAAATCCTTACAAGTGGGTTTCTTGGGTAATTATAATAATTCTAGTTATGAATTCAGACCAACCACAAGAAGTACAGCATTTGGATTAATCAACTATGCGCTTCAGTTATACAGCGTTTTCGAAGGGGAGGAACAAGATGATTTTACGACTGGAATGGGTGGGCTTTCTTTAACCTGGCTGCCAGAGAACCGGAAAAATCCTCTTTTCATGAAGTTACTGATGTCGGGTTTTGGTTCCTATGAAAAAGAATCTTTTGATATTTTAGGAAGTTATAGTCTTAGACAAATTGATTCAGATTTGGGAAGTTCCCGCTTTGGTGAGGTTTTAGAAGAATTAGGCTCTGGTACTCAACATCAATATGTTCGTAATTTATTGCAAACCAGGGTAGGCAATATCGAATATAAAGGAGGTTTGGAAATTATAATGGCAGAGAGTGGGGCAAAAAATCATTTTTTACAGTGGAGTTTGAAATATCAGCTTGAATCTATTTATGACCGTATTAATGAATGGGAAAGAATAGATTCTGCTGGATATTCACTTCCCTATAATCCCGATATATTTCAACTTTCTCAGGTTTTAAAAACGGAAAATGAATTGAATTCTACGAGAATAAGTGCCTATTTTCAAGACACATATACTTACAGAAAAGCAGGAAAAAGAGAATTAAGACTTTCTTTGGGTATGAGAGCAAACTATTGGAATATAAATAATGAGTTTTTGTTTTCCCCAAGGGTACAATTACTTTATAAACCTTTAGGAATTAAAAGAGATATTTCCTGGAAACTTGCCTTTGGATACTATATGCAACCTCCTTTTTACAGGGAAATGAGAAGACCTGACGGAATCATGAACCTTGATATTTTAGCTCAAAAATCATTTCATTATTTAGCTGGCTTTACCTACGATTTTTATATGGGTAGGAATAATCCAACAAAATTCAAACTTATTGCAGAAACTTACTATAAAAATCTATGGGATTTGGTATCCTATGAGGTAGAAAATGTTCGCATTCGATATGCAGGGGTTAATAATGCGACAGGTTATGTAACTGGTCTAGATGTTCGATTAAATGGTGAGTTTGTGAACGGTGCGGAATCTTGGGTAAATCTTTCTTTTTTAAGAGCCAGAGAGAGGCTAAATGGTATTGAACATTTAGAAAGAGAAATTGGAAAGCCCGAAGCTACAGTAGTTAAAGATGTACCAAGACCATCAGACCAGTTGGTTACTTTAGCTTTGTTTTTTCAGGATTACCTTCCTAAAAATGATCATTTCAGAGTACATGTAAATTTCACTTTGGGAACTGGATTACCTTATGGGTTGCAAGGAAATAATACCATCTATAGAAATACATACCGTCTGAATCCTTATCATAGAGTAGATATTGGTTTTTCATTTTTACTTTACGATAGGTTGAAAAAATCTTTGACTAAACCAGATCACTGGCTCAGATTTAGTAAAAAAACCTGGCTTAGTTTGGAAGTTTATAATCTTCTCCAGGTGCAAAATCAGGCAGGAAATACATGGATTAAAACCGTTTTTTTACAACAATATGCAATACCCAACTATCTTACCAGCAGAAGAATTAACCTGAGGTTGAGATGTGAGTTTTAATCAGTTTGATTTATTTTATAAAAAGAAGTTGGATATTCGGTAAAAAAAACTAATTTTGCAGCGTTAAAACCTACCTGGCTCCTTAGGAGCGTAAGGTTGGCTGGCATTCACCACATAAATTTTGACAAGTGGCCGTAAAAATCAGACTTCAGCGTATGGGGAGAAAGAAATCTCCTTTCTATCACATTGTAATTGCAGATTCTCGTTCTCCTCGTGACGGACGATTTATCGAAAGAATTGGAAGTTATAACCCAATGACAAAGCCTGCTACCATTGATATCGATCGCGACAAAGCTTTTGAATGGTTAAATAATGGAGCTCAGCCTACAGATACTGTAAATGCTATACTTCGATTCAAAGGGGTGCTTTACAAAAAACACCTCATGCGAGGAGTTAAAAAAGGTGCACTTACAATTGAGCAGGCAAATGAAAAACACACTTCATGGGTGGAGCAGAAGGAATCTAAAATTGCAGAAAGAGTGAGCCAGACTAAAAAGGAAATCAGTGATTTCCATGCAATGGTTTCTGGTGTTGCTGCTCCAAAAGTTCCCAAAAAAGAAATTGTTGTAGAAACACCTGCTGACAATGGCAGTGAAGAAATACCTGCTGCTGAATAAATTATTCCTTTAGGGATTTAATATTTTTTAACCTGATAATGCTGAAAAATGCATTATCAGGTTTCCATTTAAAATGATTACCATGTACGAATTAAACGCAGAATACCTTTCAAAACTGGAGGAGTTAGCGGTTGGAATTCAAGATTCTCCTTCATTAGCGAGTTATTTGAATTCCGAAGAGGAGGATGATTATATAGAACTAAAAAACACCTTCGAACCTTCCATTGCAGAAATTTACCAAGAGGTTGCTACTAATTCGCCATTGCAGTTGATTGCTTTGGAACAGGTTTTAATGGATCCCGTTTTCGAAGGCTTATTTCTACCCAAATTACTCGGTTATGTCGTACTTCGTGGAAATGTAAATAAAGATTTTAAGTACATTCGCCCACAAGATCATTTTAAAGATTTGATTATTGCCATATCCACCTCTCCTAATTTTGAGTTATTGAGGAAGAGAATAGGAATGTCTGTTCAGGTAGGTTTCGCTTTATGTAGTGATATCTGGATCACGAATGTATTAGAATCTATTGATAATAAAAGAGTTAAGCAATTTTTCCAGAATCAGAAAAATGAGAAATTTGTTCATCTGGCAGAAAGAAAATTAGCTTATTCCAGGTTTTTAAAACAATTTCAAAACGATACTTTTCTTTCGGCTGAATTTCCATCAAATACGGGAGAACTCGTTGTGTTTTTTCCTCAATTAAAAAGATTCCTTCTTTCCAGGGTAAATAAGTCATTGCCAAATGAAAGCCTTATAAAGCCACTTTCGGAATTTGTTATTAATGAAGAATTCTGGGGTACAATGGAACACCAGGAAATAATGTTAATCTTTGGCTTGTTCTTTGAAACGCCTGAAATTGATAGAATAAACCTTCATAAAACACTTAATAAAATAAGAACAAAGGAATCTGAGTTGTTTTCACAACGCACCTTCACAACTTTGTTACATTTACATCAGGACGGTGCCGGAATTCTTACTCCAGATGCTGATCTTAGACTTTCGTCTATCATCGATAAAACTTTGAAAGACGATTTAGCCTCTTACTATTTATTGATAGATAAAGTACACAAAGCTGGTTACACAAATGAATCAGTTCAAGAGGAAATTCGTCAGTTCCATGCTAAATTTGACGGATTATCTGATATAAATGAGTGTTTAAGACTTACTATCTCGCAATATTTCTTAAAGCTTATTAAGAACTTAGAGGAACAAGATTATATGGAATTCTTTGGCATTTTTACCCAGTTATTCCCTACTTATCAGCAAATTTTTAATAATCAGCATTTTAACATGAGGATTAGAGAAGCTGCTTTAGCTTTTGTGGATCGTTTACAAGATACTTTTCTAGATAAAAGAGGCAGAGATTATCAGGAGGTTAAAAAATTCGTTGGACGGACTTTCGTAGAAATTGAGTTTGTTACTGAAAAGGAATTTGTGGAAAGATTCAAAACAGTACGTAAAGCAAAAGAAGCTTAAAGTAATTAATATCATGCTATTATGTCTAGGCTGGTAATCGTTTCCAATCGCTTGCCCGTAACTATTCAGAAAGAGGAAAATGAATTTTTATGCTCGGCCAGTTCAGGTGGTCTGGCTACAGGTTTAAGTGCACTTTCTGCATCCATCAAAAAAATATGGATTGGCTGGCCTGGCTTTCATTTTAAAAAAGAAGAGGAATCTGAGGTTCGTAATCTTCTTTCTAATGATGGATTAGTCCCAGTATTTTTGTCCGAAAAGGATATTGAAACTTATTATTCTGGCTTTTGCAATCGTACTATCTGGCCTCATTTTCATTACTTTACTCAATATACTTCCTATAATGAGGAATATTGGGATGCTTATGTTAAGATTAACCAAAGATTTGCTGATATTATTTCCACAACGATAAAACCCGATGATACCGTCTGGATTCATGACTATCAATTAATGCTCTTACCAGCAATTTTGAGAAAGAGCTATCCGGAATTATCCATTGGTTTCTTTCTTCATATTCCATTTCCTTCCTATGAAATATTCAGAACTTTACCATGGCGTTCAGAGTTACTTTTAGGTATTTTAGGGGCAGATCAGGTTGGATTCCATACCTACGGTTACATGAGGCACTTTTTAAGTGCTGCTTATCGAATATGCGGGTTTGAACATCATATTGGCAAAATTACGGCAAATAACAGAGTAGTAAATGTAGACGTATTCCCTATGGGGATAGATTATCAAAAGTATGCCGCTTTACCTTCAGTTTCAGAAAATGGGGATGAAACCATGAATATTGGAAATTTAGCCAACGGAAAGAAACTCATTATTTCTTTGGACCGGTTAGATTATACCAAAGGAATTCCCCAAAGAATTCAGGCTTTTGCTAAATTTCTAGATCTACACCCTGAATATAGAGGACAAGTAACTTTGGTTTTAGTAGTTATTCCATCTCGGTCTCAGGTTTCTCAATATAGGGAATTAAAGAAAACACTCAATACCTTAGTGAGTGAAGTCAATAGTACTTATGGCAGTTTTGGCTGGATTCCAATACATTATTTATATAGAAATTTACTACATACAGAATTGCTTGCACTCTATCAAGTAGCTGATATTGCATTGATTACACCGCTTAGAGATGGTATGAATCTGGTAGCCAAAGAATTTATTGCCAGTAAAGATACTCTTGGTAAAGGTGTTTTGATTCTAAGCGAAATGACAGGGGCTGCGACAGAATTGACTGAAGCTATTTTAGTCAATCCGCATGATGTTTATGATATTGTGAGTGCTATCAAAAATGCCCTCAATATGCCAGACGCCGAACAAGCTTTTAGGCTTAAAAATATGCAGGCCCGGTTAAAAAAATACGCAGTTGATTATTGGGCTGCTAATTTTTTAAAGGAGCAAGAAAAACATCTACATAATCGAAGGCAATTCCATATTAATAAATTAGATGAATCGATAAAAGAAATCATTCAATTAGCCTATAAGAACAGTAAAAAAAGGCTCATTATATTAGATTATGATGGTACTTTAATGCCATTTCATATTGATCCTCTTGCTGTTTTTCCCGACCCGGATTTAATCACTTTACTTACCAAACTTTCAGTTGACAATTATAATAAGATAGTTATTAATAGTGGCAGAGACAAGCAAACTATGCAGGATTGGTTGGGTGTTTTTAATGTTGATATGGCTGCAGAACATGGGGTTTGGCTAAAAGATAGTAAGGATTGGCGAAGAACACCCGGATTATCAAATGACTGGAAACATGATGTAAGAACGGCACTAGAAAATATAGTCGAACGAACTCCAGGTTCTTTTATTGAAGAAAAGGAGTTTTCTATTGCCTGGCATTATCGGCAAATAGATAAAGACCTGGGAGAAAAACGAATCAGAGAATTTAGGGATGTTTTGCTTTATCTTACAGCTAATACTGAATTACATGTCCTAGAGGGTAATAAGGTAGTGGAAGTTAAACATGCAGGCGTTACCAAAGGCAAAGCAACTTTAAATTGGTTACAAATGTTGGACTGGGATTTTATCTTAGCTATTGGTGATGATAAAACAGATGAAGATATGTTTAGGGTTTTACCCTTAAATGCGTTTTCAGTAAAAATAGGTATGGAAAACTCGGAGGCTAAATACCACCTCGCAAATACACGGGAGGTTCGGGATTTTCTTAGTCAATTATCGAATCTGCCACACTCAGCGGAAAACTAAATTTATATCCGATACCTCTAATGGCATGAAAGTGTATTGGCTCTCGAGTATCCTCTTCAAAGTTTCTCCTAAATTTTAAAATAAAGTTATCAATGGTTCGGGTACTTGGATATACATCATATCCCCAGACTGATTGAAGAATTTGTTGTCGGGAAACCACCTGATTTTTTCTGTCGATAAGCAGTTTTAAGAGCATCGCTTCTTTTTTTGTCAGTTGAAATTTCCCCTCATTGCCAACAGCTTCGTAGGTGATAAAATTGATTTGATATTTACCAAATGAAAAAACTGTTGCTGTATTTTCAGGTGATCTAGCACTCCTTTTCAATAAATTATTTATTCTAAGAAGGAGTTCTTCAAAAACAAATGGTTTTACGACATAGTCATCAGCCCCATTTTTCAAACCTTGAATTCTGTCGTTTGAACCCTCTTTAGCAGTTAGAAAAATAATGGGAATTTGTAAATCACTTAATCTTATCTGTTCACAAATCTGGAAACCATCCATTTCAGGTAACATTACATCTAATAAAATAAGATCAAAATGCTGACCCGAGACTAATTTAAGAGCCTCTCTTCCATTGGCGGTTGCTACCACTTCAAAATTTTCAAGTTCCAGATTCAGTTTAACTAAATCTCTGATATTTTCTTCGTCTTCAACTACCAATATGCGCATAACATTTTTGAATTTAGATGTTTAGGGGTAAGTAAACATTAAATTTAGTCCCTTTAGGATGGTTTGATGTTACCGAAATACTTCCCTGATGTGCCCTTATGATTTGATCTACAATATATAAACCCAATCCTGTTCCTTTTGTTTTTCGTTGATCTTCATTTCCAATTCTATAGAACTTTTCGAATATTTTTTTTCTTTCATTTGGGGCAATACCAATACCAAAATCTGAAACTTCTAAATTAAATTTATCGCCGACAACGGAAAGATTCATTTTAATTTCAGGAATCGAATCACTGTATTTCATAGCATTTTCCAATAAATTCAGTATAACAGAACGAATTGCTGAATAATCGGCCAATACTTCAGGGATATTTGGTGCGATTAAAGTATTTATGATGGAGGTTGGAAATTTTTGTTTAATAGACTGTATGCATTCGTCCATTAAAATTTCCATAGAAAACAACTCCATATTGAGTTGATAGGTAGATTCAAGTCTGGCCGAAAGCAGAAGATCAGATACCAGATTGTTTAAACGATCTGTATCATTAATACCATTTTTCAATAAAACGCTGGCTTGATCTTCTGATAATTTTTTTCGTTGCATTGTTTCGAACCCCAATCGGATAGAAGCAATAGGAGATTTTAATTCATGAGTAATTGATAAAAGGAAATTTCGACTTTGCTTTGCTGCCAATATTTCTTTATGGTAGCCCCTGTTTATGAAACCGATGCCTAAAAGTAAACTTAATACAAAGACAGATGCCTCCCCTAAAATCATCCATTCCTGACGTTTATAAGCATTTTTTAATTGAATTTGGGCTGGATTTTGTAAAAAATCAGCTTCATTTTTAATGGCACCTTGCGCAATAAGGTTAAGTTTTAAAATTTCATTCTTTGCCAAAAAGGCATCTCTGTTTTTAGTATGTAATAGAATAGTCCACCAGCTAAAAGCTAACAACATGTAAAAAATGACGAGATAAGAAATAATGCGCAATTGATTGTTAAGTATCATATTTAGGATTCACTAAAAACTTTATCCATAGCCCAGCAAATTATTTCAGCCGCCTCATTAAGAACTTCTATAGTATGAGCAGCACTGACAAAACCAACTTCATAGCCTGAAGGACCCATGTAAACACCTTTTTCCAGTAAAATCGAATGTAAAAGTTTAAAGTTTTTCATTGATTCCGGATCTATTTGATCGGCTCTTTTGATTATATCTGTGCTGAAGGCTATCCAAAAAATAGATCCTACTCGTGGGAAGGTGATATTATAGTTATTTTGTGTAGCGTGGTTAGCAAGTTTTTCAATAAAATAGCTGGTTTTTTGATCAAGTTTGCAATAAAAATTGGGCTTTAACAATTGATTACAAGCTGCCAGGCCTGCTGCCATAGCAACTGGATTTCCAGAAAGTGTACCTGCCTGATAAACCGGACCATCAGGTGAAATGCAGGCCATTAATTCTTTGCTGCCTCCATAGGCACCCACTGGCATACCGCCGCCAATGATTTTACCATAGGTTACCAAATCTGGTTTTATACCATAGTAGCCTGCCGCACCTGCAAAATGTACCCTGAAGCCTGAAATTACCTCGTCAAATAAAAGCAATACATTATGTTCTGTTGCTTTTTCTCTTAAATAGGTTAAAAAAGATAAATCCTGAAGTAAAAGTCCATTATTGGCAGGTATAGGTTCAATGATAATACATGCAATTTCAGAGCCATATTTCGATAATGCTTCATCGAGTGCCTTTTTATCATTGAGTGGAATGACCAAGGTTTCTGTAGCAAAAGAAGGAGGTATTCCAGCTGATGTTGTTTCGCCAAAGGTCACCAAACCAGATCCTGCTTTAACTAGCAGAGAATCAAGATGACCGTGATAGCAACCTTCGAATTTTAAAATTTTGGATTTGCCTGTGAATCCCCGTGCCAGACGAATAGCAGACATAACTGCTTCGGTACCAGAGCTTACAAATCTTACTTTTTCTAAATAGGGATTATGTTTGATTAGCAATTCGCCGAGTTCCAGTTCAGGAAGGGTAGGAGTACCAAAGGATGTTCCGGAGGCTACTGCTTCATAGATACTATTTCTGATTTGTTCGTTATTATGACCTAAAATCAAAGGACCCCAAGAGGCACAAAAATCAATATATTTATTTTCATCCATATCCCAAACATAACAACCATCTCCTTTTTTCATAAATAAAGGAGGACCGCTCACCGATTTGAATGCTCTGACGGGAGAACTTACACCACCTGGGAAAACAGATTTTGCTCTTTCAAAAAGTTGTGCTGATTTTACTCTTCGGGGAAAGGAGGTTTGTTCCTGCATATTAATTATTTGATAAGTTGGGTTATAATAGAACAAATTTACAAAAGGAATATCCGTTATTCCACTATATTTGTAAACTTGACAAAATAATTACTATACTTATGCAAATAGATCTTTATCCAATTATCAAACCTCTGCTTTCAAAATATCAATTTTTATTTATTCCAGGTTTGGGAACTTTTACTGAAAAACATGTTCCCGCAAAAGTAGATACGCTAAATGGCAAGCTATTACCCCCTGAAACAATCGTTACCTTTGAACAAGGAACTAATGGTGATGGGCGTATTTTACATACGGAAATTAAAAACAGATTTTCAGTAGATGATGAGATAGCCTCAGAAGCTATACGTTTGTTTTCAAGACAAATACATATTGAACTTGATTTACATAACAGCACTGAATTACCTCCATTGGGCAGATTGTATTTTAATATAGATCATAAAATTGCCTTCGTTCCCAGACTTAAAGTTTTTGAAAATGATTCCTTCGGACTACCAGAAATTTCTTTGCCTGCTCATACACAAATAATAAATTCAATTTCTATGGAGTCGGATAAACCACAAATACCCCCCCCATTGCCTCCGGTTCCACCAAATCCAATTTTGAAATTTATCCTCTTTAGCCTTTTGGTAGTTTCCCTTTCAATAGGAGCATTTTTCCTTGTATCATCTGCCTATTTCAAGGAAAACTGGAAGCTGATAAAGGAAATGGTGGCTGCATGGAAGATAGAAAATAAAGAATCGGAACCTATCAAAAATACGGCTGAAGTTGTCAGTGATACCCTTTCAAATGTAGATGATTTTCCCCCGCAGGAAGAAGATGAAATACTTGAATCTCCAAAACCTGAAAAAAAGGAGATGAATGAAAAGGGAGAAATAGTAAAAATCGCTATTGGTGTTTTTGGTAATCCTGAGAATGCAGCCCGAATGGTCAATAAAATTGAAAAAGCTGGGTATTCCTCTTTTTCTGAAAAAGCAGGAACCTTAACTAAGGTAGGGGTGGAACAAAAATATAATACGCTGGCTGAAAAATTAGAAATTTTGGAAAAGGTAAGGTTGGATATTGAAAAAACAGCCGTAATAATTAATTGAGTCCCTAAGTTTATTTTTTTAAACTTATTACTATTTAAAATCTATTTTTTACCTATATTTGCGCACGTTTTTAAAAGTTCTTTTGACATGAAGGAATTAGTTCCATTTGATATTCGCCTTAAGGGTCTAAAAGATGGGTTGCATACTTTTGATTTTATTGTAGATACTAACTTTTTATCTTTATTTGAAAATTCACCTGAAGATAAAGTATCAGCAAACGTAAAAGTGCACTTGGAAAAAAGACCTGGATTGGTTACAATGGAATTTCAACTTACAGGAAAATTGTATGCACCGTGTGACCGTTGTCTCGCTGATATCAAGATACCATTGCAAAGTAATTACCGGTTACTTCTAAAATCAATGGAAGAACCAGAGGAAATTGATAATGAAGACGTTATTATTCTTCATCCGGAAACTCCGGTTTGGAATGCTGCCAATGTGATTTATGAAAATATTCTTTTGGCCATTCCAGTGATAAAAAGATATGACTGTGAGTCGGAGTTAAACCCTCCGTGTGATATGGAAATGATTCGAATAATTTCGCAGGGAATTATTCACGAAATTCCCGAAGATGAAGGAAATTCTCCTTGGAAAATTCTTCAAGACTGGGATAATAAAAAAAATTCTTAATTCCTGCTATCTTAAAATAGTAGCAGATAAACGTTGAAAAATGGCACATCCAAAGAGTAGAATTTCTAAGCAGCGCAAACACAAACGTCGTACGCACTACAAAGCTGAAATTCCAACCCTTTCTACCTGTTCAGCTACAGGAGAAACCCATCTTCGTCACCGGGCTTATACCGATGCAGCAGGTAATCTATATTATAGAGGTCGTTTATTTAATGCTTCCGCTACAGAAGAGTAAATAAATTTCCTGCTATAATATTGAAAATCTGTTCCTATGAGTAAATCAATAGTAACAAGTAAAGATGCCCCCGCACCAATCGGTCCTTATAACCAGGCTGTTTGGTATGGGGATGTTTTATTTGTTTCCGGTCAAATTGCCCTGGATCCTTTCTCTGGAGAATTAGTTCTTGATTCTATCGAAGTTGAAACAGAGAGAGTACTTAAAAATCTGGAAGGTATTTTACATACTGCTGGACTTACTTTCGAAAATGTGCTGAAATGTTCTGTTTTCGTGACAGATATGAATGACTTTTCAAAAATAAACGCCGTGTATGGTAAATATTTTAAAGAAGAAACTGCTCCTGCCAGAGAATTGGTGCAGGTAGCCGCACTTCCACGTTTTGTTCATGTGGAAATTTCGTTAATCGCGGGTAGGTAACCCTGACCCGTCTTTTGTTTATTTTCTGAATATTTGTCGTGGCTACAAAAACAGTTCTTTCTTGTATTCAACCTACCGGTGACATGCATTTCGGAAATTATTTCGGTGCTGTAAAAAACTGGGTGGACATTCAGCAAAAATATGATTGTTTTTATGGGGTTGTCGATTACCACGCCATGACAATGCCCTACAATCCTAAACAATTACAAAATAATACCTGGGAACTTATTTTTAATCTAATTGCTGCAGGCGTCAAAACAGAAAATCTTTTTGTGCAATCGTTGGTTCCTGAACATGCAGAATTATCCTGGATTCTAAATTGTTTTGCTTCTTATGGGCAATTAACTCGAATGACCCAGTTTAAAGATAAAACCCAACAAGTAGAAGAGGGTAACGCCGATGGTTTTATTTCGGCCGGATTATTAGATTATCCTGTATTGCAGGCTGCTGATATTTTGATTTATAAAGCGGATTATGTACCTGTAGGTAAAGATCAGGAACAACATCTGGAGCTTACCAGAAATATTGCCCAACGATTTAATAATCAGGTGGGAACAGAATATTTTGTTTTACCTGAGCCTCTTTTTACTGAGACTCCTAAAGTGATGTCTCCCGCTGATCCTTTTAAAAAGATGAGTAAAAGTGCGGGAGAAAAACACTATATCCCCGTATTTAGTACGCCTGAAAAAATTAAAAAACAGATTAGGTCTGCTGTAACGGATACGGGTGATACCCCTTCTGGCGAAATGTCCCAGGGTCTTATTAATTTATTTGAACTTCTAAAAGCCTCAAATAAATTTGATTTACATGATTCTTTAATGTCTGATTATCAATCTGGCACATTAAAATATGTACATTTAAAAGATTCTGTTGCTGATGCACTGACTGAAATAAGTGTAGCGATGGTAGAGCGAAGAAGCGAATTAGATCAGAAAAAAGAGGAAGTAAAAGAAATGATTTATCATTCTTCAGCACAAATCAGAAAGGTTGCTCAGAAAACTATGAGTGAGGTCAAAGACTTGGCAGGTCTTATGAATGTATAATAAAAAAGGCACTAAAAGCTTCAAATATGAAAATAATTTGTATTGGTCGTAATTATGGCGCTCATGCTAAAGAACTTCAAAATGCAGTTCCTGAGGAGCCCATTGTATTTATGAAGCCTCCCACGGCCTTATTAGTAAATAATAAACCGCTTTATTACCCCTCTTTCACAAATGATTTGCATTATGAAGTAGAAGTAATTATAAAAATTGGAAAAAATGGAAAGCAGATTGAACCGCAATTTGCTAAAGAATATATAGGTGAAATTGGGTTAGGCATTGACTTTACAGCTCGTGATATTCAGGCAAAACAAAAAGCTAAAGGTTTACCTTGGGAAATTGCTAAAGCGTTTGATCATTCTGCAGTTTTAGGTGATTTTAAAACATCTGAGGCTTTTCCTGATTCACAATTCTTTGAATTTAAGTTGTTTAAAAATGATGAGGTAGTTCAAATTGGAAATACAGCAGATTGTATTTTCTCTTTTGAAGCCTTAATTGTCTACGTTTCTAAATATTTTAAGCTCCAGATGGGTGATTTTATATTCACTGGAACTCCTGCTGGAGTCGGACCTGTGTCCATAGGGGACAAATTGGAGGGTAAAATGTTAACAAAGGAGGGTTGGGAATCTTTCTTTCTCTGCCACATTAAATAATTTAATTTAGTAATAATCTTAGGTATTTATATCTTTGGAAATATTTTTAATCCTTTATTTTATTTATACAAATCTGTATTATGGCTTATCTTTTCACTTCAGAATCAGTATCGGAAGGTCATCCGGATAAAGTTGCCGACCAGATATCTGACGCACTGGTTGATCATTTTCTTGCCTTTGATCCTCAATCAAAAGTTGCCTGTGAAACATTGGTTACAACAGGTCAGGTAATTCTTGCCGGAGAGGTTAAATCAAAAGCATACCTTGATGTTCAACAAATTGCGAGAGATGTTATCAAACGTATTGGTTATACCAAATCAGAATATATGTTTGAGTCTAATTCTTGTGGCGTTCTTTCAGCTATCCACGAACAATCTCCTGATATCAATCAAGGGGTAGAAAGAGCAAAAGATGAAGACCAGGGTGCAGGAGACCAGGGTATGATGTTTGGTTATGCCACAGAAGAAACGGAGCATTATATGCCTTTAGCTTTAGACTTGGCACATCGGATTTTAATAGAATTAGCAGATATCCGTAAATCTGCAGGTCATTCTGATGCAATGAATTATCTCCGACCAGATGCTAAATCTCAGGTAACCATTGAGTACAATGATAATCATAAACCTATTCGAATAGATAGTATTGTTGTCTCTACCCAACATGATGATTTCAATGAAAATGAACAGGTAATGTTAGAGAAAATTAAATCTGATGTTATCCAGGTACTCATTCCAAGAGTTAAAGCAAAATTAAGCCCAGAATTACAGGCTTTATTTACGGATACCATTACCTATCACGTCAATCCTACAGGTAAATTCGTTATTGGCGGACCACATGGGGATACGGGTTTGACTGGTAGAAAGATTATAGTTGACACCTATGGTGGCAAAGGTGCCCATGGAGGTGGAGCTTTCAGCGGTAAAGATCCTTCAAAAGTGGATAGATCCGCCGCTTATGCAACCAGGCATATTGCTAAAAATCTGGTAGCTGCAGGTGTTTGTAAAGAGGTTTTAGTGCAGGTTTCTTATGCGATTGGCGTTGCTAAACCTACCAATATTTATATTAACACTTACGGAACAGCAAAAGTGGCTAAAACAGATGCGCAAATTGCGGACATCGTTTATGGTATATTTGATATGCGTCCTTACGCCATTGAGCAACGGTTGAAATTAAGGAATCCTATTTACAGTGAATCAGCTGCTTACGGTCACATGGGTAGAATTCCTGAGGTTAAAACATTGACTTTTAAAGACGGGTCAGGTCAGAAAATAACTAAAGAAGTGGAACTTTTTACTTGGGAAAAATTAGATTATACAGATAAAGTTAAAGCAGCTTTTTCTTTGTAAGGATTATTTTCCTGTGTTATAAACAAAGTGACACTGGGATTAATTATTTAATAATTATGCTGCGCTTTAAAAACCATCATCAACAAACAGATTTGGTTTTTAAAGCGCTTTTTTATTTTTAACTATATAAATCTTATAAAAATTCAAAATAAAGGTTTATCATTTATTCATTCAAAAATAATCATAAAGTATACAATTCTGCCATTAGTACAAACTAATTCTGCCAATCCTTTTTTAGGGGTAAAATAATAGATTTCGTTCATGAAATTTGGGTTAAAGTATGTCTTTAAATAATAAAGATTTATCAATCCTTTACCTAATTAGATATGATGATACGATTTGCCCTTTGTAGTATTCTGTTTTTTTGCTTTACAGGTAACGTTTTTAGTCAATTGAGCCTGAGTATTCAGGGTTCCATTCAAAATTCGTCAGGTGTTGCCCTACCAGACGGTCAATATGAGTTGATTTTTAATATTTATGACGTTGCCACAGGTGGTCAAGCTGTATGGACAGAAACCCAGCCTCAGGTTGAAATTATTGGAGGTCTATATAGTAGTATTCTTGGATTAATTACTCCGCTTACTGATTCAAGAACTCCCTTTGACTTTACAAAACCGTATTATCTGGGAGTCACCCTGAAGGGAAAACAAGAAATATCTCCCAGATCTGAGCTGAGCGCATCTGCCTACAGTTTGTCTGTTTCAGGAAAATCAAACGAACTTCCTTCCCAGGGAAGTGTAGGAATTGGCACCTTAAGTCCCTACGTTGAAAGCCAGCTGCACATTCAGAAGAATAATGGAACATCAAGAATATTAGTGGAAGGTAGGGATACAGCAAGAATAAAATTTAAAGCAGATACTGATTCTGCTTCTATTTCATTTTATGGAGGTAAAGTTTACATCAGTAACTATAATATCGAATTAGATGAATCAATAAATCTGTCAAGTGGAAAAACGGTAAGCTATAATGGAGATCCAAATTGGAGACTCATAGAATACGATGACTTTAAAACAACAGATAGAGAAGGCTGGTATTCTGCAAAAAACTGGCGTGAAGATGTGGCAACCAGTGTTCCTAGCCTTTATTCTCCCAACACCCCATTTAGTAAAGGTTTAATTTTGCGTCAAAATAATAACTCAGATGATAGTAACGCCCCAGTACTCAAGAAGGAATTTAATCTAACTGGTATTCCTCATTCGAGGGTAAAAGTAGTTTTTACTTATCATTTTTTTGATTCCTGGGATTATAAAAATGGCAGAGATGAATCTGCTTTTGGTGCATTTCATCTTCCAGGAGGTACAGTTCCAAGTTCCACAAATGGAATTTTTCAAATTGGTTGGAGGGCTCCAGGCCCGTCAACAGACCCGACAGATAAATTTGGTACTCATTTTAGCGAAGCTGGATATAATGATATTGTTGGATCCGATTTTAATTTGAGGGGGTCAATGATTGCGGAAGCAACACTTGGGAAATTTTGGGTTGTTTTTGGTTCTAATCTTAATGAAAGTGTCTCTAATGAAAGTTACGGTATCAGCAATATTGAAATTTGGGTAAAATAAAATAGCTTGATTTTTATTCTTTTCCAACGGAAAATAAAATTAAGTGATAAATTTTGAAATAAACAAAATAATGATAAAATACAGACTTTTTTTGAGGTATATATATACAGTTGCTATCCTGTTTGGAAGTGTAATATATTTGTCTGGCCAGGCATCTTTAAGAATGCAGGGTTCTCTTCAGAAGCCCTCAGGAAAACCGATTGATAATGGCTTTCATTCAATTACTTTTAAACTTTATGAAGTAGAAGTTGGCGGGCAAGCAATCTGGACAGAGGTACAACCTAGAGTTCAGGTTCAAAATGGATTGTATGAAGCCTCTCTTGGGAGTATAGTACCTTTGAATTTGCGGTTTAACAAAAGGTATTATCTTGGAACATCAGTGAATGGAGGGCCAGAACTTACGCCAAGACCCATTTTAGGAAATTCCCCTTATGCCGTATCGGTAACAGGAAAAGATAATGTTTTTCCCACTTCAGGTACGGTCGGCGTTGGAACACTCGTAACGGATACTTTGTCTTACTTACTTCAGCTAAGTAATGTAAATAAAACTGGAACCTTGATTATTGATGGGAGTCAGCGTTCAGAATTAATTTTAAAAAAAGTAGGTAATTCTTCTTCGGGAGTCATAAGTTTTGATAGTTCAAAGGTTTCCATCAGGGATTTTGATATTTCAATTCAAAACAACTTGGAACTGCCAGCTGGTGCAACGATTAAATATAATGGTCTTAATGATTGGCGCCTAATAGATCGGGATGATTTTAGTACAGGGAATGATAGTTGGGTATGCCATGAAGATTGGTTTAACACCACATCTAAGAATATTTTACGGACTATTCCAAACACGCCCTTTAGTAAAAGTAATCTTTTAAGACCCAGCCAGCAGGGTAATGATGTGCTTAAAAAGGAGTTTAATCTGACTAATATTCCTCATACCATGATAAAAGTTGTTTTTACTTATCACTTTTTTGATTCATGGGATAAAGATGAAACTGGATGGGCAGCATTCTCTACCAGTAATAATCCTTATGTGGCTGATGGTCGTCAAGATGGAAACTTCTATGTAGCTTGGTACAATCAATCTCCTTGGAGCTTTAGTGAGCATGTTTTTAACTTAGACCCTGGGTATTTTTCCGGATCCTCCATAGGTTACACGGATGC
>JBEAXK010000159.1:0-3746 GCA_041159865.1 Bacteroidota bacterium | reverse complement strand
AAGCACTTCTTGTAGTAAATGCATAATCATATCCATATTTTTCTAGCAAAGAAATCTCTCGTTGTGAATATGCTCCATTAGGATAGGCAAATCCAGATATTTTTCTCCCCAAAGTTTTCTCTAGCTGGATTTTTGAAAATTGAATTTCCCCATCTGCTTCTTCAAAAGTGCATTGTGTTAGGATCGGGTGACTCACGGTATGACTTTCAATGCATACATTGCTTTGCTTATCTATTTCAATTAAATCCGATTCTTCCATTGCCTCTTCAGCATAGGCATCTAAAAATCCATACCCATTTAAATAAGCAATCCTTTCTTTATTTGGCCACTTTTTAAGTGCGTTAGATTTCATATAACCTATGCCTTGATTATTAATACGCTGATTATAGGACCACCAGAAAGGCCTTTGTCTTAAAACGGGTTCTGTACTAACAAAAATTGTAATTGGAATATTGAATTCCCTTGCTACCTGAATAATATTTTCCTTATTTTCTTTCCAGCCATCATCAACAGTAATTAATACTGGAGATGACGGAGCAGTTAGCCTCCCCTTTATTATGTAATTGAGCTGATCGGTCGAAATAAATGATACATTTTGACGCATTAACCATTTAATGGTTTTCTCAAACAGAGACCTAGATGGATTGTGAAAGTAGATTGATAAAATATCCTTACTCCTATGAAATTGTTTCATAGATTTTGTAGGAGCACCCGACAATAATAAATATTTAGCATACAGATAAGCTAGAATGTTTCTGATAGTCCATTTCATTATTAAACGTATAAACAACTTGAACATTTGAAATATCTAATTCTGCAATCATATTGTATCCTAAAGAAGGAAGTGATAATACTACGCTATGGTTTTTAACTGACTGTACAATACCATGTTGATTATAAAATGGACCTCGCATAACCATTACTTCGTCGTTTAGGTCGACTGCTCTTTTTTCAAGTTTTATTTCTGAATGTTTATTTAGAAAGTTCTTGATTTCCTGAATTTCAGCATCCTTAATAATAGCAGGCCTACCTAACCAATAAACAGCACTAACAATACTTGATGTTAAAGAACGAATACGAGATAAATCAGGCTCTTCCACTTTCACAAAAACATAAGAAGTAAATAGTGGGACACTTAATTGCTTTTTTCTATCAGACCATTGACGATAAACTCTGTTTAATGGACAATACGTCTCAATACCACGTTTAGTTAGCAATTCTGATACTTTTTTTTCACAATTAGATTTAGTGTACAACACAAACCAATGTTTATCCATAATGTATATTTTTTACTCGTTTAGCACTACGGCTTCGCCTCATTCTGTCACACCAACAGAATATTATAAAATAGCCGAAATAATATCTAAATTTTAACTAGCTACTATAATAGTTGCTATAACCACGTTTATAACCATAGCCATAACCAGTTTCATCTGCAACTAAACCTCGCTTTTTTACACCGTTGAAAACTAAAAGTGGATTGGTTAAAGGATTAATCTTATTACTTGCATCAAAACGTTTAACTAATTGTTTCGGAGTATACCCATGTCTAACTACGTAAAGAGTAGCTGCGCAGAATGATGATAATTTAAATGCATCGCTAACCAAAACAACAGGGGGAGAATCAATAATAATAAGATCAAATTCACTTTCCAAATATCCCATTAACATTTGGATTTTTTCAGATTCAAAATAAACGGATGGATCATTTTGCTGACTACCGGTAGGTATAAAATATAAGTTATCATACTCTTTAACAGGATATATAATTTCTCGAGCCCGAATATCGGATGACAGATAATCAATTATACCTTGTTTAGCTTCATGAATAAATATTTTTTCTAAGGATGAGTGGTGTAAATCAAAATCAACTAATGCTACTTTCTTGCCGGATAAAGCAAAACTGATTGCAAGATTAGAAGAAACAAAACTTTTACCCTCACCACTTAAACTAGATGTAACCAAAACTTTTTTTGATCCTTGAATGGGCATATAATACTGTAAAGCAAACCGAATTCTTCTAAATTCATCAGCAACTAAACTTCTTTTACCAGGTTCAATTGCCAATGGTTTTATTTTTTTATGATGTGCTAGTTCACCTACAACAGGAAAAGTTGTTGATTCTTCAATTTCCTGTCGGTACATAATTGATGTTGTAAACGTTTCTTTTATAGCAATTGCACCTACTGGTACTACCCACATCAAAAGAAACGCAAAACCAAAAATCATCATCTTATTTGGAGAAACCGGTGATGGAAAAGCTTGAGCATAGTTTACAATTCTACTTTCGGATAAATTAGAGACGTACGATAACTCACTTTCCTCTCTTTTTTGTAATAAAAAAGAATAAATTCCGCTTTTAATTTGCTGATCCCTGCTGATCTCTAATAATTCTCTTTCCTTAGAAGGGATTGTTTGCAATAATGTAGTGTAAGTTGTATTGGTTTCAAGAATGTTTTTCTTTGCAGCTTCCAGATTTTTTCTTTGATCTACTATATTTCTATATATATTTTCTTTGATTTTTACAATTTGATCGCTTACTGCAACAAGCATTGGATTATTTTCTGCAACCGTCTTCTTTAGTTTTTCTCGCTCTAATTCAGCGCTATTTAAACTTGATAGCATTTGGCTAAATACTGGATCAGGAGTATTAAGCATTACTGTATGTGCACCTGCAGTGCCTGAAGCACTTGACAGATCCTTTTCAAGCGAATTTATCACCGACAACTGCAAATTTATTTCGCTTAAACGTTGATCATTATTGCTTACATTTTCCAAATACAATTTCCCTTGGGTACTAATATCAACTGCTCCAACATTTGCTTTGTATTGTTGTACTTTTCGTTCAATTTCATTGAGCTGACCGCCTACGGCATTTAATCGCTCTTCTATAAATTGTAAAGTACTTTTAGCCAAGACATTCTTTTCGGCAACTGCTGCAACATTATAAGATGAAATGATTTCATTTAATACCCTTTCAGCAAGTTCAGGGTGCTTATCAGCATACTTAAGCTCAATTATACTTGAAAGCTTATTTGAAGAAATAATTTTTAGATCGGATAAAATCGATTGTGTTTTTGATTGCAGACTAAATAGCTCTAGAAAATATGTTTCTTTCCCACTTACATCTTTTGAATTTTCATTAAATACAAACTTTAGCATACCATAAGGTGTATTCACCCATTGTCTAGTTGCATAATATGTGCTATCGCTAGGGAAATAAACATTACGACCATTATCATGAATTTCTATTTCAACTAAACCTTTACTTGATTTTAATTTCGTAACATCAAAAGCCTCAACTGACACTAATGGAGCATTAAATACATATTCTTTTTTGAGACCATTTTTTTTATAAATATCTACATATAAATGCAGTTTTTTGATAACTGATTCAATTACGGGCCTAGATTTCAATACCTCGATTTCGTTTTCAATTATTTTTTTTGAGCCAAGCAGGTTGAGTGATTCCATAATTCTAGAATCATCATTTCCCTTTTTTTCATCTTTAATTATAAGTGAAGCTGTAGCCTGGTATTTTGGAATAGCATACTGAATATAGAAAAAGGATAGTCCAAATACCAGAAAGGATAAAACCAAAAATAATGGCCAATACGGTTTATATTTTACAAGCCATTTATTGAATAAGGTTTCTTGTGTTGTCATTTTCACTAATTATTCTTTTGATTTTACAATACCCTATCAAGCACTATAATAACTACAGAAAGTCCAGATAATAATGCAGG
>JBEAXK010000156.1:0-25171 GCA_041159865.1 Bacteroidota bacterium | reverse complement strand
TTCAGAATATACAGCGTTAGCGTTTTCAATTTCGTTATAGTCAAAGGCAATAGCTCCTTTTTGAATTAGAAGAATATTTGCGTTATTTTCATTTGGCTCCGGCTTTCTTACATAAATTTTCCTTCCTTTTCTGAGACCATCCATAACCCCTGACCATGTGCCACCTTTTTCGCTTGATTCAGCAACGAAAATTTCGTCCGCAAGTCCGTAAATGATAGGATTACGAGCCATTGCTAAACCAGCCGACCAAACAGCTTTTGGGTGGAATGTGCTTAAAACCAAAACGTCACCAGCTACAATTTGCTTGTAGTAAGTTTTGAAACCTGAATTGAATGTTTCTATTCCCTGGGGAAGAACGATTATACTCTGACCTTTATATTTTATTGCGGAATCCAACGCTTGTTTGTCAACACCCTTTGCAAATCCACTAACCACTACCTTTAAATCTTTGGTTGCAAGTTTTGCCATATTATCTGTGAACGCCAACGACTTTTCTTCTGCGGCTCTTGAACCTACAATGGCAATAGAATTTTCATGAAGTAATTGTTTGTTGCCTTTGACGTATAATAATGCTGGAGAATGTGCTACTTTAAGATTTTGTTTTAAGGTCTTAGAATATTCAGGAGAAGTTATTGGTATCAGTTCGTATCCTTGACTAAACAAGTTCTCTGCAAAAAAAGCATTGTTAGGAAGTTCAGATTTCGCTTTTTGTAAATCTGAAATTTCCATTGAGTCAAGCTGGTATATGTTACTCCAAACTGATTCAGGCAAGTTAAAAAAGTCTTCTATTGTTATTTTTTCATTATGAAAGAATTTCACAATTAGGCTATTAATCTTGCCGTAACCCCATTTTGGCAAATGGGCTAATGCTATCCAATATGCTGCTTCGTTTTTCATTTTACATTATATCTCCTGCAACAGTTCTTGCAATAACCATTGGAGCAATTTTTATAGCTCCAAAGGTAGTAAATAATTTCCCCAATTCTTTGATGGTGGCTCCGCTATCAAATATGTCATCTACAAGCAGGATGCTCTTGCCCGCTAAAACAACAGGATTGTTAAATGAAAATGCTCCACTAACATTGTCAGATTTTAAATAACCATTTTCAAATACTTTTTGCTCCTTCGTCTTCCTTATTTTTACAAGGTCATGCGTTATTGGAAACTTTAAAACTTGCGAAAGTTTTGTTGCAAAGTTTTTCACAAGGTCTCCTGAGGAAGTTGGCGGAACGTAAGCGATAAAGTCAAATTTTTCTTGACCAAACTTTTTACGATAAGCTTTTAAACATAATTTTAGCAAGAAGTCAGGGAAATCTTCTTTTGTTTCGTATTTACTTCTATGTAAAGCGGCACCAACATTTGACACTCCGTAGTAGCTTGCGGCTATTCCATTCACAATATTTGAACCTCTTGCTTCAACTTCAAGATTGGGGAAATAATCTTCTCTAAAATCTTGAAGTTTCTGCATCCACTCACTATTTGGATCTAAGGTCATTTTATTTAAACCAGTATTGTCGCAATTTGTAAAATTATGTGTTATTGAATCTCCCAGATAATCGCATAAAAATTTCATTCTTGATTGAGAAGTCTCCACATACTGAATCATTTGTTCCAAATCAGCTTTTTTCGTGTTTCGTAATTCCTCAAATGCTTTGGTGTTTAGTTCCGGTGCATTTGTTATGTATTCAAATATTTTTCTCCGTCCAACGGTAACCTCTCTTATAATTCCTTGTTCAACTAAGTCCGTTTTAATTACCCTTATTTGATTTTGTTTCAGATTAGTATTTCTCATTAATTCTCTTTCGCCTAATTGCTCATTTCGTGTTGCATTTATTACCTTTTCATATTTTGAAATGGAAGGTCTTCCCCCTTCAATGAAGGCTTCAGGAAGTTTTTTGTCTTCGGGGTTATAAAATAATATGATGTTGGAAGGTTTTCCATCTCTGCCTGCTCTACCTATTTCTTGGTAATAATGAATGGGGCTTTGTGGTATTTGAGTGTGAATAATGAATCTTAAATCTGGCTTGTCAATTCCCATACCCAATGCGTTGGTTGATATTACGCATTTCCATTTGTTGCTCATTAACCCATTTTCAATAGCAATTCTCGAATCTGTATCTAAACCTGCATTATATCCAATGACAGAAAGTTTAAGGTGTTCAAACCATTTGGAATAAATTTCCGTATCTATTCTTGTTCCAGTATATAATATTCCCGTTCCCTCTAATTTTTCTAGATTTTGTCCAAGCCAAATTAGTTTTTCATCTTCTGATGTGACCTTAACAACATATAATTTGAAATTTTCTCGAAGTAAATTACCTCTCAATACCGAGATATTTCCCCCAATTTGTGAGGCAATATCAGTTTCCACTTTTTTGGTTGCTGTTGCAGTTGTTGCTAAAACAGGCAGTCCCGTTGGAAGTAATTTTACAAGATTAATTATTCTTCTAAAAGCAGGTCTAAAGTCATGCCCCCAAACAGAAATACAATGAGCTTCGTCAATAACTACCATTGATAGATTCATCTGCCTGGTTGCTTCTATCCATTCACTGTTTTCTTGTCTTTCAGGTGCTATGTATAATATTTTGACCTTACCACTTTTAGCATCTTCAATTATCTGAGTATTTTCTTCGGGTGTCTGCTCACTATTGATACATTTTGCAGCAATTCCCAGTTTGTTTAGCTTTTTTACCTGGTCTCTCATTAATGCAATAAGAGGCGAAAAAATAACTGTTATCCCTTGAAATACAGTCGCAGGATATTGGAAACAAAGAGATTTCCCAAAACCAGTTTTCTCTATAAGCAAAACTCTTTCACCTTTTAAAATTCGGTCAATAGTTTCCCATTGGTCGTCATAGAATCTTTCAAGACCAAATGTCTGTTTTAACTTATTTTCTTGATTGTATCGTGTCGTCATTGCATTGGTGGTAACTAACTCATAATATACAATTTAATTTGTAAATAATCAAATGAACTTTAATATGCTGGATGTTTGATTTGTAGCATAACTTTATTTTCGTCCATATATCCATATTGGAAAATGCTATTAAACCAATTTATAAAGCAGCAATGAAAAAGGCTAATTTATTGGATAACCTCATTTTTTATAGCATTCGCCCATTTTATGCAGCGTTTTACCATAGCGTACTTTTAAAGAAACCAATGGAATTGTTACGACAACATATAAAGCCAGATGAAGTATATCGCCGTTCTGACCTGGAGTATTTTTCTACGGCCATAGACCCACATTTGTCTCAATTAGTTCAAGAGGGAACGCTTTTGCGTCTAAGCCATGGATTGTATCATGCACCGCAATTTTCTAAATTTGGTGCTGTTCCACCTAATGACAATGTGCTGGTTGAGCGTTTTTTGAATGATAATGAATTCTTAATGTTATCACCGAATTCCTTTAATTTATTGGGATTAGGACTTACTCAGCTTTATAACACGACTTGGGTCTATAATCATAAACGGAAAGGGGAGTTTCTCCTAAATGGGAAAGTATTTGAATTCAAGCTTAAATCATCATTCCCTGTCAGACTAACCAAGGAATTTTTATTAGTAGAATTATTGAATAGCTTTGAAGATTTGGTTGAAATCCCAAACTTGGATCATCTATCAAAAAAGGTTAAAGATTTTGATTCAGCAGCATTGATTCAAATGGCACAAAAATATGGATCGGGTAGATCAAAGAAGATTCTTAAATCGATGTTACGTAAAAAGTTGGGTATTCCGGGTTATAATACCGGAATATGAACACAAAGAGAAATTTTAGCGTATTAAGACTAAAGAAATCTATAAAACGGTAGAAAAAACACTGCACCCGATATCGGTTTGGCTAAAGGCAGGGGTTGATACAGCTACGAAAGATAAATAAACTGATTTTCACTGAAGGCCAAACGGAGGAGGGATATTTAAAAAAGTTTCTTGCTCATATTTAGCAATCGAAAAAGGTTAGTTCAGTTCGCGCTGCTTCGCGGTCGTTATGCTTCATGCCTTTTTGGTTTGTTTGGGTGCACGTTTCTTTGTGATGATTCCGGCATCCTGCAATTTTCTACCTAATGGATCGGCTGCTGCAACCGTGGTTAAATCCTTCTCTAATCCTAATACAAAAAGCACTTGCAAATAGCTTCCAATGGCAACAGTAGGACTACCTTGCTCTATATTATAAATGGTTTTCCTTCCAAGTCCTGTACGCTCAGCAATTTGCTCTGCACTCAATTTTCGGCGCAAGCGAGCTAATTGTATATGCTCACCCAGACCCTTTAAAATCTTCAAGTTTTTAGGCAATATAGCTGGTGCTGTTTTCATTTAACTTGTCTTATAGAGGACAAATATAATGTATTTTGTCCGTTTTATGACATGTTATGTATAATCCGGTGAAAGTGACCACCAAATCTGGTTTAAATTGACCAGGGTGAAGAATGGTTTTTAAAGGTGGATTATTCAGGTTCTGTGAAATTTGACTATTGTAAAACCCGGATGCGCCGGCGTCGGGCACCGCACTTTCGGTGGAATATGCAATCTGTCAGGTGTTCCTTTTTTCAGAAATATAAAATCTATGTTCCTGGTCAAGAAAAACAACATAGAAAATATTGTCTATGATATGCCCGGCCACTCTTCCCTTTTGACCTTTGATGTCCATAATTACTGCCCAGTTAACATCATCGGTAATGTGTTGAGGAGCCTTGAAATCTGTTTTTACAGGAAAATTACCATATATTTTCAGGAATTTTTCTTGTTGTGCTTCAACAATGTTTAGTGCACAGATATGTCCAAATTTTATTAACATATATGCAAGCAATTTATCCTCTTGCCAAGTGTCATAACTCTGTCCAGGCGGTATCTGCTTTATATCAAAATCTTTAAAACTGAAAGCCAGCCTGGGAAGGTCTTCTTTAACTTTTCTTTCTTCTCTTGTAGATTTTATGGCTCATTTACAAAGTCGTTTAAGAATTTAGGAATGTTGCCGAAATAAGGAATTGCACCATACTTACCAATCAGATAATCTTTTTCAAATGAGGCATCATTTCTAACGCTTGTAGCTTGGTTTATTTTGTATTCGACTAACGAATATAAATCCGTAGAGCCTTTATCATCTTTCTCCGTAAACCATATCTGATCTCTTCTCAACAAATCATTTCTTAGTAGATTAGTGTCGTGAGACGCAAAGATTAATTGTGCATTTTTTGTGTTAATACCTGACTGAAATATTTTTAATAATTCGGTAGTCAATTTTGTATGAAGCCTTGAATCAAGTTCATCCACTATTAAAATTTTTCCCTTTTCCAGGGTGTCAAACCACGGACCTAATAAACTAAATAATTTTTGTGTTCCTCTGGATTCAAGTTCAAAATCAAGTGCTATAGTGTCAATCAATTTATTCGCTTCGTCAAATTTTTTATGGAAAGCACTTATTGATATTTCCCTGGTATCACCGCCTTTCTTCATTCTATCCTTTAGCTCTTTTTGTAACTCCTGGATTAATGAAGCAATTTTTTCATCCTCCCTTTTTGGGGGCAAAATCTTTGATAAATTGTCAAGGACTGGTTCCTCCATTTTAATATCTTCAATTCCCAGATTGATTAGTTTGAAGAAATTGATTATTTTTTTTCTAAACTCTTCCTGTTCTTGAAATCTGCCAATGGTATAAGCGGTGGTAGCATCATCCAGACCTGATATTACGTTAATATTTGTTTTTAGCCAGTTTTGAATTTTATTCGATACTTCACCATTCAATTGTGCAACGGTTGATAAAAACAAGGCATTGGGCCTTGCATTATTTTCCAGTCCTTTACCTTCCTTGAAATTTCTATTAGAAACCTTAATGTTTTGATGTTCTCTTGTAAAATAAGTGCTTTCTTTATTTGAATTTTCAGTATCAAATCCGAATAACCATTCAGATGTTACATTCTTCTTCGTTACCTCAAATCCAAACCTAAAACGAATGGCGCCTATTATAAAAATCATCTCAAACGAAGATGATTTATTCTCTGTCTCAGTACTAAGTAAAAATGGAATCGTCATAATTTCATCATCAGCTTGTCTGTCGTTTGATGATGAGAGAATAAATCTTCTGTAAAAGCCAATAGCCGATAGCAAGTTACTTTTACCACTTCCATTAGCCCCGTAAACGACGGCACTTTTAAGATATTTATTCTTGTTGCTTTTATCCCAAAAAACATTGTTGACCCCCTCTGTAGGACTTTCTAGTTCCTTTACTGCGTTAGAAGCCACCATACTTAACGTAATGACTTCCTTGATAGAAAGATAATTACTTACACTAAATTCAATTAACATATCTGCTCTTTTAAATTTGTTTAAATGTAGTAATTATTGCATTCAAATCAATTTATTTGAGTAAATTTCTCAAAAAACATAATTTAAAAGTATATAATTATGTCGGTAAATACCTTACCACAAACTTAATCATGCAACCAGCCCTTTTTCTTCATTTATACCCTTGATTCTTAAAGAGTGCCGGTAAGTTTTACTCCTCAATCCCTTTTTGTGATCCTTCCAGATGGTATTTACGATTTTTGTATTTGAGGGTATCTCAATGCCCGGATGGAGAGATTTAACGATGGCGAAATCTCTGAACTGCTTCTTAATATCTTCTACTACCCGGATTTTCCATTGTTTCATTTTTTCTTCCCCAAGACTCACTTTTCCCTCTTTATAGGTTACACCGATAAATTTGAACTCGGATGTGGTATTTAAAATTTCTGTTTTGTTTAGATTCCGGCTTATTCCATATCTAAAGAAAATTTGATCCAGTTTTGCTAAAAATGCTTGTTCATTTTCATTTTCATTGATGATAAACAGAAAATCGTCTTCATACCTTATTATCTCTGCCTTTGCAAAATGAGCAGATAATTCCATCTGGCCTATATAATAATTGGCAAGTAACACGCAAAAACCGACCCCTACCGGCAGACCAGTGTAAGAATCTTTGGATTTATTATCTATCAAAATCTTCCTAATCAGATGCATGATTCCAGCGCCTATGCATTTTCCATGAGAAACTTCGAGACAGCGAAGTAAAATATTTACATCTACAGAAGGATAATAATTTGAAATATCGGTCCTGATTATTTTTTTACGATTATCCGCATTGATGATATTCCTTATCTTTTTTGTCAGGACATCTACTTTAGGATTAGGTTTGTTTTCTTCACTGGTAATCCCAATGGTATTGAGTCTGTTTAAAATACAACGGACTACGACCTGATCTCTAAGACAGGGAATAACAATCACTCGTTTTTTAGTTTCATTGATAACAATTTCTTTAATCTTATATTTTTTAAGTTCAATTCTTGGAATATCTGTATTGGGATAACATTCGTTGATAAGTCGGTAAATTTCATTCAAAAAATGCTCTTTTGTCTGTTTATTTTTCAAAACATGCATGGTGGTCATACCATCTGTGCCTACGGGCAGTAAACTTGTATTAGATCCTGTAACTGAAAATCCAATCGATTCGAAAGCATAGGATTTCCGCTTATTTTTGATCTTTCCCTGCAATAAACTCTCGAAAGCTTCCTCTATTTCAGCGTAAGTAAACAATGGTTTTATATTCATTTTATATGGATTTTTTAAAATCAGGAGGGTCAACAGGTTCGTTGCCTTTTGTTGGCTGTTTAGTTGCGCGTTTTTCCTTTTGCTGGAAATATTAATTCCCTCCTGATATTTTTTGATAAGGCAAATATAAGCCAATTAAATTATTTACCAAACTTTTTTTACCTAAATAACATTAATTTAACATTTCATTAAGTATTTATTTTATTTACCAAATAAATTAAAGACAATTGGTTTTATACATTATCTATCACCTGAGCTAATTCGGTAAAGCGACAAAATGGATTTGCCAGTTTTATCTGATCAGGACTTTTACAGTCAGGCTCAAAAATGGAGGGAGCCGATACCATGATGAACATAGCTCTGGCTCTTGAAACGGCAACATTAAAGCGGTTGGGGGAGTATAAAAAATCCATGCCTCTGGGTGCATCTTCTGGCGAAGAAGTCGCTACAGAATAGATAATGACCATGGCTTCCTGACCTTGAAATTTATCGACTGTTCCAACAGAAACATCGGGCAATCTTTCGGAAAGTTTTTGAACCTGGGCATTGTAAGGCGATATGATTTTAATGTTATTTTTCGTCAAAACACTGGTTTTATTACCTGCATCCTGGAATTTTACATCTCCTTTGGTTAAATCGTTCACTATGCGGGCGATGATATCAACCTCTTCCATAGAGGCGCTGGTATTTCCGGTATGATTTGCAGGAACCAGAAACAGACCTGAACCTTGGAATTTTGTATTACCCTGAATTTCCTGCCGTATTAAATCAGCCTGAGCGTTCAGTTTATTTTCATAAAACAACTCCGAGTCAAAGGAACAAATGGACGGATGCATCCGCCAGGTTTCCTTCAGGAATACCCCTTGTTCATTTGAAATGGTCTGACTATTCTGCACAAAATGTTCTAAAGCGGAAACTTCCGTACCTTCAGGATGAACCCCTTGCTGAGGTTGTTTCAACTGTTGAGGATCTCCCAGTAAAATAATATTTTTACAAGCCTTTGAAATAGCCAGGGTATCAATCAATGCGAGCTGACCTGCTTCATCCACAAATAAGTAATCGAGCGTATCTTCAAATTCGGGGCGGCACCACATAAAACTTGTACCAGCAATCACCTGGAATGAGGACAGGTTTGCACGCATTAATTTGTTGTCGGAAACCACATCCCAGGGAGCCACCTCTTCGGGCAATAACGTTTTCTTTTGAAGTATTTTAATATTCATCCCCAGTTCACCACTCTTTTCTTTCACTTTTTCCAGTAAAGCAGAAATAACTTTATGAGACAGGGCGGTAACCCCCACTTTTTTATGATTCCTCACCAATTCAACAATCATATTGCTTGCGGTAAAACTTTTTCCGGTACCTGGAGGACCTTGAATAGCTAAAACCGACTGATTTAATTTTTTAGACCAATCCTTTGCCCGTTCCAAGGTATTATCGGTCTGAATGATTTGTTCCAAAGTTCCCGGGAGTTTCCTTAGCAACAAATCTCTTCCCGCCTTATAGTCAGACAATGGACTGTCGAGCCCGTTCTCAAGCGCCCATATAGCCATATTGACCATCGCGTTTTCCTTGTCCGTGAGATCAATATTTTCATTCATAAATATTGCGGTGGGGTGTACTCCATCAAAATTTCTGGCTTTTTTAATTTTAATGATCCGTTTTACATAATCAAATGCATCAACGGTACCGACTTTATTTCCATCCTGATCTATCAATTGAGCATTCAATTTAAGATCGCATTCCTGATAAGGAAAAGTATATGTTTCTACAAAACTCCTTTTAACCTGTACCCTTTCATTTTTATAGATAAGATTTGCAATTGCGTGTCTTTCATTTAACAGCTCTTCAGGTGGCATTTCTAAAAGTTTGTAATATTCCCACCAGAACGATTTTTTCTCTCTCCGATACCAGTTTAGCATGTGCGCTAACAAATATTTTCCCTGTTCCACAGCGTTTCTTTCCTCCCGAAGCGGAGAAATCCCTTCCAGTAAGCCGTTAAAAACAGGCGTTACCCGTTCAGTAAAGGCTTGTATGACTTCGGTTGGTTCCACGGCCTTAGTTTCGGGTCTTGTCAGCATTGCCCCTGCTTCTACCTGTTGGTTTCTGATGGATTCCAGCCATTTATGTAAATAAAAAGTACTGATACAATCGTCCTGGTTGTACGTTTGAATCCCATTTTTCATTTCAATGGAGGCTTCCTCGTAATTACCGGTTTCGAGTAATAATTCAAATTCAACCTTTATTTTAGACAAAACCCTAAGGTCCATGGCTCTTACATAACCATAAAATTTTTCTAAATCCTTGATGGAATATTTTTCCACACTGGCTCTAAGCGATTGCCTGACTACCCCATATAAATCGATGAATTTTCCGCCTCTCAAAAAGGCGTCCATTTCTTGTTCTCTGGTGGCATATTTACTCATTAACCTTTTAAACGCCGTTGTTTCATAAGGTGCATAATGATAAATGTGTAAGCGAGGATTATTTTCAAACTTTTCTGCTACAAAATCCATAAACAGTTCAAAAGCTGCTTTTTCCTCTGCTTCATTAAATACCCAGACTGAATAATAGGTCTCTTCACAGTACCAGCCAAATAAATATTCCAGTCCGTCTGGCTCAACGAGGGGATCGCCCTCCAGGTCTAAATAAATATCAGACTTTGTAGGGACCGGTAGTCTGTTAAGTCCTTTTTCAGGCAGAAAATCGAGGACTTCATAAACATTTCTGTTTTCAGCCCTGCCTGTATATTGCACCCTGGCTTGTTCCCTCAATTTTGTATAGGTTTCCACGGCGCCTCGGTTTGGAATAAACGGTATAGGTAATGGCAGTTTTGCCATCTCCTCCAGCGTGTTTATACCATGACTTTTCACTTCTCTAATCTGGCTTGACCCCATTCCTGCAATGAATCCAAGATAGTCGTCAGCTCTTCGCCTACTGTTACAAGTTTCCCACCAGTTACATATATCGCAATGAACAATAGCGTCGGGATAGGTTTGCTGATCCATTTTTAATGCATCCATTAACCGTTTTTTTGCCAGTCTTACGTAAGATATATAGTCGTCAACTCTATAATTTATTTCTCCATCGGGATTTTGCACGCGCATATTAACGGGCATAATGCCTTGTATGGACCCAATTTTTTCTGAATACAGCGCAATTTGCAGGATTGTGCCTGCTCTGGTTTCTGTTGCCAGTTTGGTATCTAAAACCTCATAAGAATAATTGCCCAGCTGACTGGGTGAATCCACTTTCATGATAAAGTCGGCCCATCCTTCCCAAAGACCCTCTTCTTTTAACCTTCCCTGATAAATGACATCAACGCCGTTTTTCATAGCAGCGAGAGTATCCATTTCTGCATTTAGGTTTTCCTGACTAATTTTAACGATGGATTTGCCGCCTTTTTCAAGTTCCTGTAAAAAATGAGCTTCAAATTGCAATCCTTTATCTCTGAGCATTTCCAACACCCTGTTTGTATAAACCGGACGGTTCAATAAACCTAAGACCGCTTTTTTATTTAGCTCAGTGAGATGTTTACAACTTAAATGATTGGAAAGGTCTGAAGGAGAGAAGATAATATGGCTGGCATTTTTTTTCATTTTATATAAGGCTATATTTTTAATGTTTACCAAATTTATACCCAATTCATTAAATTACCAAATATTTTTTACTTTTTTAAATAATATTTAACATTTTATTATTTTGCGCTAAAATTTATTACTTTTGCGCTGTTATAAATTTATTCTTCATTTTACAGAAAGAGAAAAATGCCGTTTTTACTTTTACCCTATGATTATTCTTCGCAGTTAGAAGAAGAAAAAGAACAGAAGGAAATCTATAAAATTCACGATTTATTTGATGTAAATCTTGGCCTGAACGAGGATAAATATACCCATTTCACAAAAGATACGAAGTCAGAGGTTATGTTTGTTAAACTTAGTTCATTCAAAGATGACTTCAAGGGAAAGCATGCACTTGCCCGGTTTCAATATAAGTTCCTGCATACACTTAATCCAGAAACGCTCATTGGCAGGCAGAAAAAACAAGATTCGGACCATTCTGGTTCAAAGCGGCTGATAGATATTCCGGAAAAGAAAATTATTTTAGAAAACGATTATCTGCTTTCCATCAGAGGGAGTCTGAAAGGCTACTCCATGTTGGAAAACAGTAAACTCCTTGACGGCATCAATCTGGTGTCTTCTAATCATTTTATCCATTTGAGACCAAGAAAAATGAGTCTGGATCAAATGTATATTCCTTATTTACATTTTGCTTTAGATTTGCTGGTTGAAAAGAAGTTAAATGAAAATTACCGGCAAATCAAGGAAATGAAAGATGCTGAGGGGGTAAAGCAGAGTGCATACAACAGTTTAAAGGTAGAGGATTTAAAAAACATGGAATTTTCGATTTATAAGGACAAAGAAAAACAGGTAGAAGTTTATAATAATCTTATGCAGGAATACGAAAAATTCCTGGAAGCGAGTTTAGGTCTTGAAGATTTCAAAAATGTAACGGCAAAAAATTTAGGGTTATGAGTTTTGAAGTAAAATTTAAGGATTACACCCAGGAATCCTTTGAAGAAATGAAAAAAAATATAGCAAATAAATCGGTACACTACCTGTGCGAGGCCAGTAACAGCATGGACACCTATTGTGGTAAATACATACATTTCATTTCAGAAAGGGATCCGTTAAAGAAATTACATGACAAAGTTAATGTGGTTAATCTCAAACAGGAGTCTGGAACGCTTTACCCCTACTACTATTTTTCCATTTTTCCAGCGGTTAAAATGGAAGATATAAAGCCTCTTTTGTGCGACTTAATTATCAATGCCAATGAGAATTATTTAAGAACAAAAATCATCTATATTATGACTGAAAAATGGCATAATCCTACTCAACTAGCGGAGATAATCACCCAAATAAGGAATGAAAATAAGGAAACCCTGTTTTTACGCGAAGTATATCTGCTCAGCTAAGCTACTTTTGTTTTCTTGAAGCGTTTTGTTGAAACTGTTAAATATTCATGTGTTTCAAAGTATAATTTTAATAACTTTGTAAAGTTGTATTTTTGACTTATTTATAAAGCAACTCTGCATAATCTTATTTATATGATTATCAGATTTTTATCTGCTCTGAAACTTTAGTTAATATATTTGATTTCAAATACAAAATTTCTCCTTGTCAACTACTAACATTAATATCAATCGTTTAAATCACTTACTGAAGCTTTATAAGCTTTCAGAAAAAGATTTAATGACTTTCTTGAACCAGGGTAGAAAAAAGATACTTTCTGAAAGAGATGTTTTTGGGAATCAAATAAAAATTAGTATTCTTAAAAAAGTGGATTCACTTTTCAAAAAAGGCTTAGAATATTATATTGACCCAAAAGATTTAAAAGAATCCAAAGAAGAAAGTATTTTTTTTAGAAAAGATACCTTTAACGCTGAATTAAGTTTTGGGGCAAAACAAATAATAACTCATTTTGAAGAAGAAAAAATAGGATTTTCAGCATTATCTAAACTTGCAGATTTTAAAAACGAGAGAACACTTCCATTTTACACCCTAAAAAATAATCCTAAAAAAGTTGCAGAGGAAGTTCGCAAACAAATTTATCCTGCATTTAATAAAGATCACAAAAGATTTTTAAAATCAATTATCACTAAGCTTGCAGATTACAATGTTTTAGTTTTTGAATTTATTGAATCCTGGAAAAAAAAAGAAAAAGCAAATATTAATGGCTTTTATCTCTCCCCTAATGTAATTGTTTTAAAAAGGCAGAAATCATATAGAAGAGAAATATTTACCTTAATTCATGAACTTGGCCATTATTTACTCAACATTGAGGAAATAGATGAGAAAATTGGAGACGATTATTCTGCTTATGAAAGTTTAGATAAAATTGAAAAATGGTGCAATGATTTTGCTTACTATTTTTTAATTGGTGAAATGGATAATATTATTTCCAACATTGAAAAAGCGTCCGCTAAAAATGATTACCATCATGAATTAATTAAGGATATTTCTAACCGAACAAATTTAAGTGAGTATGCACTCTTTACCCGACTTAGAATTAATAATAAAATCTCATTTAATAATTATCAAGCTGTAAGAACAGCATTAGAAAACAGGTATCTTAAAGAGGAAGAAAAGCTAAGAAAGGAGAGAGAAAAAGATATTCAAGAATGTAGCATATTAAAAATACATACAGCAAAACCTATTTTATCTCCACTTTTTGTAAATACTGTGCAAGCTGCTTTTATTATGGGGATATTAGGTGAGTCAGAATTTTGTAAACGTCTTAATATTAAACCTGAAAATATCGATAAGCACCTTAAATGAAAGTAGTCATTGACACAAGCTCCTTAATTGCTTTGGTACGTTACTACTTGCCATTTGACAAAGATGATACTTTGAAAAATTTTTTTCAAAAAAAAGTTGAAACCAAAGAGATCATTGTGATAGATAAAGTCCACGAAGAATCAAAATATGTGGCACAAAAAATTGTAGTTAATCAGCTTGATTTTATCAATACAAAAGGGAATACGTTTAACACAACAGACTTATTGCCATCTCCGAAATTCTATAATATCGTTGACAATCAGTTATGTAATAAATTAATCAAAAAAATGAAAAATCTGGATGAAACTGAATATGAAAAACAGAAATTCGAATACTTAAATTCTGCTGACGTAAAACTAATTTTATATTGTTTAAGGGAGAAAAAACAAAATACCATTTTAACTGGCAAAATTATTTTGGTTACAGAGGAAAGCAGTTCAGAAAATGACAACAAACTATTTAAAAAATTACCAGCATGTTGCAGCGTTTTAGAAATAGAAAACTGCAATTTACCGAACTTGCTTGAAAATCATTACAATATAAAGTTAAGCCAGTATCTTAAATAACCAACGCATTTAATGAGCACTTTTAAAAATTCCAAAAGGATATAAGGAGAAAAAGTAAATATATTCTGGTTGGATATTTTCTTTTGCCGTTTCAGGGACTGCACGTCCAATTCATGGATACTTTTTTAATTAGTTTGAATCAACTCGTATTCTAGTCACAGTAATATTGCCTACCTGACAGAATCCTTAACAATAAAGTCAGCAATATTTACATGGTCAAGAATAGCTTGGTCTGTCCAATTTAAACGAGCCATTTAGGAAGTTTCTTGTCAAGGTCTTCGTATGGAGTCACTTTTCCTTTTTGACTTTGTTGAAGTCCGGTTTCTATCTTTTCCAGTAACAAGATTCTTTCCATTACCTCATCTACAGAAAATTTAGGAGGAAGTTGTTTAATCGTTTCAATCAATTGTTCTTTCGTAATCATATTGATTTGATTTTGTATTTTAATGATAGAAAAAATTGAACTAATGTTTTTGCAGACCTCAATCTGGCTGGTAAAGGTTTTGGCTAAGTTGCTGATTGTACCCCATCTGTTCCATTCTAAATTTTATGGCTTCCATTGGGTCAGGAAATCCAATAGGAAAATGTTCGTCTTCGTACTTCTCTAACAATATTCCTAATATTTCAAGTTCATCACCATTGTCTGAACCCTTCTTTGAATCGAAAATCAATTCAAGTCGTTCCAAGGCATTTTGATAATCCTTTTTAGTTTTTATTGGTTTTATTGTCATTGTCTTTGTATTTTAGGCATTTCGTTTTTAAGGGCCTCTACCATTTCCCTAATGGCAGTTTCAATCCGTTTTTTTAAATTGACCTGGTTCACTAGATTCATTGTATTGGCGGTACGCATCACAAAATACGCAAATACCATAATCGAGATGGCTTTTATGTAATACAACCCCAATACAAAAAAAATCCATAACCATTTTAAGCTACTCCTAGCCGATTTCGTTCAACAAGAGATTCATGGCTTGACCTATTGATTACAAACTCCCCAGTGGATATAAAATGTGCGCCTGTAATTAATTCACTTGAACTTAAACATATAATTATTTATCATAATATGTAGCCCGATGCCAGATTTTATTATCAGTCTCATTCCCTCGAAAAACAAGTCAGCACATCCGTTTTAAAATAAGGTTCCTGGTCAACCCAAAACATGTAATTTATCTTCAGGAAGTCTTTGGCGAAGGCATGCAATAATGGGACAATACTATGGTGGGTGCTATTCTTTTTTTCATTATCTATGTCGCCTGTTTCACCAATGTAATTGCCGTCTTGCACTGCAATGCCAAGCGGAACAGTGTATTGGCCCTCATGCATCATAGCAAGGGTATGATTTAATTGTCCTTTTCTTTTAACCATTAAATCTGGTCCACCAAGTCCAACCCCTATTTGTTCCCCATATTGATAAATGCCGCGCAGATAGCCTTTGTCATCACCGGGTAGCCATTCACCGGGAATAAAATTAGCATAAATCATGGTCGTTGAATTGGGGAAACTCTTCTTTAAGGAAAGCATATTCTCTTTCAATGCAACAATATATTCCAGTTTGGAAAATACCGAATCTCTCACTCCTATTGAAGTTTCCTGAAGATTTATACCTTCTATTTTCCCGTCAAATTCTTTTCCTAACGCTTGAAGAAGCAAGGAAAATTGTGCCCTCACTTTCTTGTTCCAGCGTCGGGCAACCCAACCACCCGGGCTATCATCGTCATTGTACTGCATGACCACACCACCATCGTACTCCTCAGTCAATAAATAATCAGGAACCGCCTTGTATTTAATATTAAAGGTAACATCCTGAAGCTGAATAAATAGCCTTTTATGATAGCTTTTGAGATACTCCATGTCCTCTCTCAGTATTGTAAAATCATATTTTCCTTCCTCAGGCTCTAATTCACGCCAGGAGTACATGATTTGCGCGCCATTGAACATGGGATGTGAAAGTAAAGGATGATCCTTTATTAATTCTCTGTCTCTGGCAAAATAAACGAAATGTTGAATACTGTCTTTGGGAACGGGGCAAGCAGCACCAAGATATTTTTCATAAGCTTTTGCATATCGCTCGCTTCGTTTTGGCTCAATGGTTTGACCCTGTATTGCCGTCGTCAGTAAGAATAATAACAATGTAAGGCATTTTTCTACCGTTGACATAAATATTTTTTTGTTTTAACAATCTAAAAAACAAGCCTTAATGCTTAACAAATTTTACAGTCCATTCTCTGCCGTCTGTCATTTTTGCCCTTACAATATAAATACCTTTTTGCATTTTGGAGATTGTCCAGAATTAAAAAGTAGCCAAAGAGACCATTAAAATAATGGCGATAAAAATGATTATAAAAGTAAAATGATGGAAAATCAGATAGAAATTTATACATCTCAGGATGGCAGTACTCAGATTGAAGTTCAATTTGAAGGGGACACTTTTTGGCTAAATCTAAACCAGATTTCTAGTCTTTTTGATAGAGATAAATCAGTGATTTCCAGTCACTTAAGTAACATTTACGAAGAGGGTGAGCTCGACCAAATTTCAACTGTTGCAAAAAATGCAACAGTTCAAATTGAGGCAGATCGTCAGGTAAAAAGAGAAATTGAATTCTATAATCTTGATGCTATTCTATCTGTCGGCTACCGGGTAAACTCTAAACGAGGAACTCAATTTCGCCAATGGGCAACCAATCGATTGAAAGATTATTTGATTGAGGGGGTAGCCATCAATGAAAAACGGTTGGAGCAGAAAAATAAAGCAAGGTTTTGGTGAACAAGATGTCAATCCTTCGTCAGGCACTGGCTGTTTTACTTTTTATTTCCTTTAGAAAGCAACTTGTCTAAATATGCGCGTTCTTCTTCAAAACTTATATTCATAATTTCGAGACTTAATTTATCTCGAATTTGACGCATAACTTTAATTGAATCAAATGTTTTCGCAGCTTTTTTACTCTTCGTTTCCATAATTGAAAATTTCTTTTGGCGTTCTTATTTCAATCATTTGATGACCATTTTGAAAATTAATTCCATTATAGCCTCTGATACGATCTAAGTTAACAATATGTTTAAAATTCCAGCTAACTAAAACATAAGCATGTCAAAGTGTGGCTATTGCAATATGTTGACAATCCGCCCTACTTGTTTTTCCAACAACTTTCGCTTCAATATATTTATCTGCTAATTCAGAAGCATCTTTTGATAATCTAACTCTTTCAATGAACTCTTTCGAGAAACTATCCAAAAGTTGTCTTACAAAGTCAGGAGCTCCTAATAATTCAGCCTCAAGAACATCAGAAACTATCATCGTTACTTCTCCATTTCTAACTCTATCAAAGAATAGAATAGTATCTGCAGAAAATTCTTCATCGAAATTTCCACCAAATACTGATGTATCTGTATAAACACGCTTTATCATTGATGCTAAATTACGACTTTTCTGAGAATATCCAAGGTTAGAGCCATGTCTATTGACGGATTGTGCTCAACTAACATGTTAAAGAAAAAACCTTTGCTAATGTACCTTAATTAGTGCATAAAACCCGACATTTTAAGCCTGAAAGTGTCTATATTTATAAAAATCTATTTCATTGCAGAAAATAAAAGTTCCTTGTGCTATCCTCTTGTTTAAGGAAAAAATATTGCTTGTCCAGCGGGAGATTAAATATGAAGGAAGGATTTTACATCAGGTGGAGGCTCAAATCGATCTGCTTGTTTCTTTTATCCCGTAATTTACTATCTTTAGTCAGGTGACCATACCTGATGACTTCAACATATTTTTTATAAAATGAAATATATCCTGCTTTTTATCCTTAGTTTTTTATTTGCCGGAAATTTAGTGAAAGATGGCTCAAACAAAGAAGTGCCACCGGAAGAAATGGAACGCATTTATAATGAGATAAAAACGCCTTTCAAATATGGCGTGGTTTTTAAGCATCCCGATACAACTAAATTGGTGGATAGCCCAACTATTTTCCGTAAAAACAAGAGATGGTATATGACTTATATTGTTTTTGATGGGAAAGGTTATGAAACATGGCTGTCGGAAAGTGACGACCTCCTGAACTGGAGACCAAAAGGGAAAATAATGTCATTTTCGGAAAATACCTGGGACGCTAATCAAAAAGCGGGTTATGTTTCTCTCGTCAATACCCAGTGGGAAGGAGACTATGCCGTGGAAAAATATCAGAACAAATACTGGATGACTTATCTGGGTGGAAATACGGCAGGCTATGAATCAGGTACTCTGAAAATTGGTCTGGCCACCTCTCCCGTAGTGTCGAAACCCAAAATATGGCAAAGCAATCATGAACCTATTCTTTCACCTGATGATAAGGATGCCCGATGGTTTGAAAATAAGACTATTTATAAAAGTCTGGTTATAAGGGATAAAAAACAGCATACTGGTTACCCTTTTGTCATGTATTACAACGCAAAAGGGGATACTGCAAGCTATGAAAGTATTGGTATGGCGGTTTCAAGTGATATGATTCATTGGAAAAGATTTGGGAAAGATCCTGTGATTACCAAAGGCAAAGGAATTTGCGGTGATGCTCAAATAGCTCAAATTGGGGATATCTATGTCATGTTTTATTTTGGCGCCTTCTGGAAACCCGGTGCTTTTGAAAGATTTGCCTGTTCTTATGATCTCATACACTGGACAGACTGGAATGGTCCGGATTTGATAGCACCTTCCGAAAAGTACGATAAAACGTATGCGCATAAGCCCTGGGTCATTAAATGGAAGGGCGTTGTTTATCATTTCTACAATGCCGTTGGCGAAAATGGCAGGGTCATTGCATTGGCTACCTCTAAAGATTTATTAAATAACAGGTAATTAAAAAGGATAAGAAACGCAATGATTTGCCTTTCTATCGCACCTTTAAACACTCATTATCCATTTGTTACAGTTTTTCAATTTCTTCCATTGTCAGCCCTGTATATTTCATTATCTTTTCAATGGATTCGTTTTCTGCTTTCATAAAACTTGCTATCTCTATTTTTCCCTCTGCTTTTCCTTCTATTTTACCTTCAATAATTCCCTCTACCTTTCCGTCATCGTGGGCAGTAGTAAAAGCACCATTTAAATCTCGGAATACTTTTAAACTACGCTCATATTCTTCCATTTCTTTAGGATCCAGTTTAGCTAATTCTGCTTTCTCAAATGCCCTTTGGAATACTTCATCTGCTATGATATTGGGTATGACTTGGAAATCCTCTAAGTGTTTGATGAAATATAGCCACTGATCTAATCGGGTTTCCAGCTCTTCCTCCGTTTTCTTGAAATTAGGCATTTCAAAATAAATGAAGGTCAATTTTTCATAAAAAGTCTTCCCATTCTGGTTTTTTAATTTTATAGTATGTTCATATTCACCCTTATCCATATCAGACTTAGCGTTGTCAAAAGTAAAGTCTAATATACCTATACAATAAACTGCCTTAAGATTAAAGTCCCAATCGCCTTTTTCACCTTGTTCTCTGATGGGGAAGGTGGCATAATAAATGGTTCTCTCCCTAAAGTAGTTTTGTTTCGCCTTTTGAAGCTCAACTATAAATTTCTCTCCAATATCATTTTCACAATATATGTCATACACCGCTCTTCGTTTTTCTTCGGTTTCTCCAAGCTGTTCACTATTTTTTAATGTCAAGTCCACAATTTTGCCCGATTCAGGTAAAAGGGCATTTAAAAAATCCAGCAGTAAAGGTTTACTGGCCTCCTCTCCAAAGATTTTTTTAAATCCGAAGTCTGTAAATGGATTAATATATTTTGTTTTCATCTGCTGGTTTATAATTTTAAAAAGATAAACCTACGACTATAAAAGGAGGATTTGCTAATAAGTTGGAAATGACCGTTTTTTGTCTTTTTAAAAAATGAAAGGTTTCTTTGAAAATGTTCTCCCCTTGTTTAATAGTTCCTTCAGCCAGGAATACTACCGTTTTTATTACCCCATTGTTGTATAGGGTGCGAATTTGGTCTATTACAATCCAATTTTCTTGTCCATCCAATTCAAAACGTGCCCTTTGAGGAGGTAAACTTTGGATTGGTGTCAATAAAATATTCTTTCAAATTTGTATTTATTCACCACTCAAGAAGGTATCCAAATTCGGCTAAACGCTTTTTCAGATTTAGGTAATTATTCCTGGGGACCAGAATCTGGTAATCCTCCGCTTTATGTACGAGGTTTTTAATCAATGGATCCTGGGCAATTAATTTTACGAGTTCCTGATTGTCTTTTGGTAATTTGAATACAAAACAATCGGAAACCGTTTTAAGTGGATTCACTTTTTTAAGTAAGGTACTAAAAAAGTCCCGCCAGTTATCGTGTAATTCCGCACCAAATATTTGTTTGAAAAGTTCAATTTTGGCATTAAGCTCTTCTTTATTTCGTATATTTTTAAGAAAAATACGCGCATCTGTTTTAAAAGTTAACGCGTTTATTTGTTCGGCAAAATTTACCAGCGTATTCTGAAGCTGACTATCTGCCTTACCTAATTGAATAAGCAGAGAAGTATCTGAAAGAGTGATATCAATCATTTTCGTATTCGGAATTTGATATTCTCTCGTTAAACCGCAAACATAATCGCCCAACGGAGTTCGTTTAACTGCCACAAGACCATCCCAGGCTGAAGACACTTTGATACCAAATTCATACGCTTCAACTTCTTCATAGACCAGTTCACACAAGCCCAGTGCCGCAAATAGAAAAAAGTTACCTTTAATAAGGGGTAATTGTATGGCTTTTTTATAATGATTATAGCCGATATGGGTTTTAGAAATAGTACCTTCCTCTAAAGAAAGCTTTTGATAAGCATCGAAACGATCTATAACTTCCAGGTTATAAATTTGATAAATCGCATAATTCATTAAATTTTTAATTAAAACATATCGGTTTGCAGGAAGCTTCGACAGCAAAGACAACATTTGAAATTCATAGTTAAAAAAGCTAAAGTCTTCAAAATTACCCAGACCTTTTACATCGGGAAGTAATATTGGAGGCGTTGCAAAATGACCCACATAATATTTATTCATAAATTCACTCAACACATCATAGGGTTCTGGGTATTTTTTCTGAAGACTGACCAGGTAGGGAATAATGCTTGCGAGCATATTTGTGCGCAATAGTTTGTGTCGCTTTATGGCCGAATCAGGAAAAAACTCCTTAATTTGAATCATCCGCTGCACTTTTGAAAGCCCACTGGGTACTGGGCGTTTTTTAGCGGTATAATTAATTTCATTTTGCTTAAAATAAACTGCCAGCCGGCTGAAATCGGTGAAAAATAATTCTTCCACTTCATTAAAGGTATAAGTTCCCTGCGGCAAAGTATCCATGGGTGTGAGTTCCGTCTCAGGTGGAAATTTATACCAGTTGATCAGTATTTTCCTTAGACTTCGGGGCATAAATATGTGTGCGTATTCCTCCGATCTGATATCCCATGATTGGGACTTTACAGGGAACATGGAGAAAATAGGATTTAAGGATATTTCACCCAAATAAAAACGAGAGCTTCTTTCGGTAACTACATGCATTTCAAACCCTAAATCCTCCTTTATCTGCTCAAAACCCATACTACCATTCAAAAGTAAATGATCCCATGCTTTCCTAGCATTCTCACTCAGACACTCGTGGAAATAATAATAAGGTTCCGGACCAGAAAACAAGAACGCGATGGCATTGCAGATGTCAGGTTTTGTTTTCAATGGAATATCTGAAAAATTGACAGGGAGCATAAGCCCGTATCCCATTTTGCGCAGCTTATCGCCATATTTTGTAAAAACGATATTGAAGAAAGGCAACCAGTTTTTCTGCAAGAAATCTTTCGTAAATTCCTTATCGAGCAGCTCGCATATTTCAAGATATAGATTACTGTCTGTATTCATTTTGCAAGTAACATTTTAATATCTTCCTCCGTCAATGCTTTTGTATTTGCACCATCGGCAGAAATAATATGATCAAAAAGTTCCTTTTTCAAGTCTTGCAGCAACAGTATTTTTTCCTCGATACTGCCCTCCGCTATCAGTTTATAGGCGTGTACCTTATTGACCTGACCCATTCTGTGAGCACGGTCAATAGCCTGATTTTCGGCCGCTACATTCCACCACGGATCATAAATAAAGATAGTATCTGCCGCGGTAAGATTGAGACCTGAGCCACCCGTTTTTAAGGTAAGCAAAAACACCCGGCAATCGGCATCATTTTGAAAACGGTCTACTAATGTCTGACGATCCCGGGTTGAGCCGCTCATGGTCACATATCCAACACCCATTTCATCGAGACGAGTGCTGATGCTTTCTATGGCCGCAAGAAAATTTACAAAAACCAATGCTTTATGTCCATTTGCAAGGGATTCCATCAGTTGTTCAACAAGCAAATCACATTTCCCGCCTTCTATCCGTCCATCAGTAATGGCTTCAGGAATGGTAGCAATCTGCCGGAGTTCATTTAGCGCCTGAAAAACATAAAACTGAGAATTATTCACCCCTTTTTCACTGATTTGTTTAGGTATTTCAGCCGCATAATATTGCCGGCGTTGTTCATAAAACCGTTTTTGATCATCGCTCATGGGGACAAAAATAGTTTGAACTACCTTGTCGGGCAGTTCTTTTAATACGTCCCGTTTCAACCGTCGCAACACAAAAGGGTATATTTTTTTCCGCAAATGCTGGATAGCAGCCTGGTCGTTATTTTTCTGAATAGGATTAAGGAAGTCATCTGTGAATTGTGCCAGGCTTCCAAAAAGAGATGGATTCAGAAAGTGAAAAAGAGCGTATAATTCTCCTAAATTATTTTCAATGGGGGTACCACTCAATGCGAGGCGATGTTCACTATTCAACAATAAAACCGCTTTTGTGGTCTGTGCATTCAGATTTTTAATATTTTGAGACTCATCGAGGATAACATAGAAAAATATTTCCTCTTTCAGGTCTTCAATATTGTTACGCAATGTGGCATAAGTGGTAAAAATCAATTGTGCATTTCGCATATTTTCCTTATCCCTGGTATTTCCATAGAGGGTATAAGTTGTCAGTTGCGGAGCAAAACGCCTGACCTCCCTTTCCCAGTTGAACAACAAACTTTTAGGCATTACTATGAGGCTCGGCTTGGTCTCTTGGGGATATACATGGGCAAGTATGGACAAGGTTTGAAGGGTTTTACCCAGACCCATATCGTCCGCAAGGCAACCGCCCATCTTATTTTCATACAAATAATTAAGCCATTTATAACCTTGCACCTGATAAGGACGCAGCGTTGCCGTCAAAGAAGGTAATTTAGGTTTTGATTTTTCGAGTTTATTAAATCCTTCGTAAAAAGTGCGCGATTTTTGAAACGTTTTTTCATTGGCTACCTCACCGATCAGGTCATCTAAAAAAGGGAAATCAAAAATAGAAACTCTGGCCGATTTGCCTTTTTTTTTAAACATCCGTTCCAGCCTCTTCACATAATTTTCATTCAGCAGCGCATGTGAACCATCACTTAGCAGCACATATCGGTTTTTGTGATACTGCTGAATGGCATCAAATAGGTTAATTTTCTCCCCGTCGAAGTCAAAATCGGCATTCCCCTCAAAAAAATCTACCTTATGGCTAAAAGAAACCTCGAGTTTAGGTTGAACAGACCTTATTTTATAAGTTTTCAGTTTTTCTGCCCCCAGAATGGTATATTGCGTCAAAAGCTGTGGCAAATCATTGTAAATAAATGGGGAAGCAATTTCAACGGGAACCATAATCAGATTTTCCAAAAGGGTCGGTATCTCTCCTTTCCCCTTCTTTCCGCTATATTTGCTTAATAAGCTTAACACATGCAGGCTCAATGTATCTGTTGGTTCCTGATCGATGCTGCGAACGCTTATTTTATTCTCCATTTCATTGAATTCCGCGTAACAAGTCAGATTGAATTGTTCGAGCACCTCAATGGGTAACTCCGGCAGTTGCTGCGTTAATCGGATATAAAGGGCATTTTGCTCATCAATTTTTTCAAAAACAAGGCATGGTTTCGCCTTGATACTATCTTTGGAAAAATCTACCTCTTTGAATCCGTCCATTTGAAGCGTAACATTTTCAATACTTGAGTAAAGAAGGGAGAGAAACAAGGTAAGTTCCTGGCGTTCAAACTGTATATTGAAATGATTCAGGGCTTGATGGCTAACATTTGTAATGGTTATGGGAATAAATACGTTTTCTACAAGGGCAAACTGGGGTGTTACAATTTGAAAATCTTTTAAGGCATTTCCCTCATGTTGAAGGATGATACTGGCTTGTAGCGTATTTTCGGTTGGCCCGGCTTCTATCTGAGCAATAATGCGTCCTTCGTGGGTTGAAAATTCAATGGGCATTCCATCCGCATCCTGAACATGGACACAAAGGCGAAGTATTTCCATTAAATAGGGATATTCGCTCAGATAAATATTTTCTGAGGATTTCTCCCAGTCTATAATAAAATCTCTCTTATTTTGTATTTGCTCCAAGGCGTGGAGCAGATTCCTTTCAGCGCCTTTATAATGCTGATAATTACAAGTAATTTCAGTTCCTTTAGCGTTACATACTTTAAGATAGGCTCCATAAAGATCAAAGTATATTCGAAAATAAATATTTTTGAATACCTCTATTTCCCGGCTTAAGTTGGATACTCTCCGAAAAGGGCTAAACGATTTTGAAAAGGAAAAGTCTGACATAACTTATAAGAGCAACAAGGATTA
>JBEAXK010000154.1:0-3139 GCA_041159865.1 Bacteroidota bacterium | reverse complement strand
CTTTAAGCGACTCTTTAGCCACTTTTTTTCCAACGTTAAAAAATCATCCAGCTGGAAAAATAACGCTGCAGCAGCTTATGCAACATACCAGTGGGTTAAGGGAAATATATAGTAAACTGGGCCTTCAGGGTGGAAGAATGGGTCAGCCTATTTTCCAAGAGGATGCATTAAATTTAGTGGAAGCTTCGGAAAGTCTGAATTTCCTTGCTGGTTCTTCTTTTAGTTATTGTAATACTGGATACATGCTACTTGCTGAAATTATTCAAAAAGTAAGTAAAATGTCTTATGAAGCCTATTTGAAAGAAAAAATATTTCAGCCATTGTCCATGTCCAACTCGTATGTGATGGATAAGCAGGGAGAAATTTTTCCTAATATGTCCAATTCTTATCATTTATCTCAAAATAAATGGACTTCTGTATATGATAACAGCACTGCTTTTGGGCAAGGTGGTATTTATATGTCCCAACAGGATATTGAAAAATGGTTTTTATTTTTAACAAGTGCGGAAACCAATAAAGAAAGACCCATTCAAAATCTACTAAAAAAGACCATTTTAAATAATGGAGACACGCTGAATTATGCTTTTGGCATTGAGAATAATACCTTTGGTCCTGTCAATTATTGGCAACACACAGGATCAAGCGCTGGGTTTCGTGCTGCATTTACCTGGATACCTGAAACTGATCAGGTGCTTATTTTAAAGAGTAATTATAGTTCATTTAATGCGATCAAAACGACGGAAGACCTTTTATCCATTTTATTTTCCCTTCCTCAAAAAGCTGAAAAACAAAAAGTTAATGGGATTAATCCTGAAAATCATCTGTCTTTAGACCCCAAAGATGGATTTTCATGGCAGGGTGATTATTATTGCAAGGAAATGGATGTCATGTATTCCTTTATTCTTTTAGAAAATAAATTATACTGCAAACACCCTTTACGTGGTAGCACGGAAGTAAAAAAAGATGTAAATGGGAACTATGTTGCAAATCCCTTTTTCACCTCTTTAAAACCAGAAAAAGATAAAAAAGGAAACATTACCCATATTTATATGAACACGGCTGACTTAATTCATTTAAAGTTTGTGAAAATGAAATAAACTTATTCCACAACATAAGTTTTTCCAGAGACGCCAGTAATAATTAATTTTTGCCAATTTTTAGGAAGTGTAGATTTTACTTGATTTATGCCTTTGTCGGTAATATCGAGCCCGCCAAATCCCATTAAAACCGCCTGTAACACACCGCCTGCCCCGGTGCCAAAATATGGATTGGTTCCCCCTTTCGTTTCTGCAATCACTCTAAACGGAGGATTTAAATTTGGTTCATACGATTCCTTGAAAAATTGATAAGCCTTCTGGCTATCCCCAAGCCTGGACGATAATAAGGAAAAAATAGCGTGTGTCATGGCAGGCGTTCCCTGGTCTGGAACTCTGCTGGAATAAAAAATCAAATCACGTCGTATTTGTGCAGTATCCGTAATAAACTTTAATGGAAAAGCCAAAAGATTTACATCCGCTTGTTTAATACCTTCCCCTTTGTAAGTTGCATGTTCCTGTGTAATAATCTGTCCTGAAGATTCCTCTTTCAACTTAAGTATTGGTATATTCTGTGCGACCAACAACCAGTCGGGGTCAGGGGTAAAACCGAGTAAAACAGCTGCTTTAGTTGCAGCTTTTAAATTTGTAATCGCCACCGCATTGGTAAAAGCATTATTATCGACATTTTCAGCCCATTCATCGGCGGCAACTACATTATTAATTTCAAATTTTCCTGGTCCTTTTCGCTCTACCCTACTGGCCCAAAAATCGGCTGTTTCCTTTAGCAGAGGCCAGCCAATATTCCTCAACCAGTCTCTATCTTGTGTAACCGCAAAATAGTTCCACGCTGCAAATCCGACACACCCCGTAATATGATGTTCAAAAGGACCGCTCAAAGCCCAGACAGGTGTTTCCTCAACCCCTGTTCCGGCGCTTTCCCACGGAAACATAGCGCCTTTATAACCATGATTAAAAGCATTTCGTCTAGCAGCTTCTAATCTGTCAAACCTATATTGAATCATGGATTTTGCCATTTTTGGTTGCATAACCAATAGAGCTGGGTACATCCATAATTCAGAATCCCAAAAAATATGGCCATTGTACCCTAATCCTGAAAGCCCCATGGGAGAAATACTAATATTTGAACCTTCCCTGACAAAGGAATACAAATGATAAAGCATACTATGAACATCTTGCTGAGCCTGTTCATCGCCAACAATCTGAATATCACTTTTCCATAGTTCCTGCCAGGCAGCTTTATGATTATTTATCAACCTGTCTTTCCCCTCCAGTTTCGAAAAAATGGTTAATCTTTCTGCTTCATTCAGTGGGTCATCATGATGAGCTGAGGTGATGGAGCTCCCGGTAATCGCAAAAGAATAGGTTTCTCCGGCTTTTAATTTTTTTGAAAATTTCATGAGATGCATATTATTATCCCACATTTCATGAATCACTCTGGGCTCATTACCATGATGTTCTGAAAAAAGAAACGAAGTAGAAGCTGCCATTTCTAATTTCCCCGTTGGACTTTTTGCCAGAGAAGTTAGCAAACTAATGACCACATGAGGTCGGTCAATTTCATTATAATAATTCTGAACTTCCTTCAGGGCATCCGGAGCTTCCATTACGCTCGAGGCACCTAAAGTAATATCCTTTTTGGCCGTAATCGCCACATCCATCAGTACACAAAAAGGTAATTGTCGCAGTGCATAATAAGAATAAGTAATAACCGCCTTGTCCCCAAAATCTAACTGAACACTGAATCGACCATTTTTCATGTCCAGTGTTTGTTTTAAATTTTGGATATTCCCCTTATTTATTTGTTCCCCGTCAATACCCACCTGCATATTTAAAAGGTTAAAACTTCTGAGGAAATTACTAACCCTACCTCTTCCGTATAAATCATAAGCCCCTGATAAAACGACATCTTTCACTTTAAAAGGTTCTTGAGAAGAAACAATGCCAATCATACCATTTGCCACTGTAACGCCAGCATATTTTTCCTTATCCCAATTTTCTGCTTCTATCACCCAGGGGTCAATGACTTGAGCATTTAGTTCAGCAAATGTTTGGTTTATATATAATAATGTAAAAATGATAAT
>JBEAXK010000150.1:0-31512 GCA_041159865.1 Bacteroidota bacterium | reverse complement strand
AGTGACCATATTGACATGTTGCCTGGGATTTGAGGCACTGGTTCCTGTTTTTTTATCAAACAAATTCCTTCTCATTTGAATGACTGCATTTCCTGAATCATTTGGGTCAAACCATATATCACCAGGAGGAACAGCAATATCAAATCTTTCCGTATTATTGGGTGTTAAGCCAAATTCGTGATCTATGAACTGCCCGAAGACCCAACAAAAATCACTTAGGTTAGATGGATCTTTAATGTCAATATCATCTTGAGCAAATATTTCATTACTTATCGCCCTGCCACTTATTCTACCTGTAAAAGGTTGAAAAATCCCATCCTGATAATTGGCTTTTCCTAATCGAATTAAATTTGAACCCGTAGAACCCCATGAAGGATTTAATCTATTATTGAAAGTACCGTCAATAGTTCTAAATTTGTTATCTGCAGGAGACTGTGTATGGCTTGGTGTTGTTAATAAACCATTTACTAAAATGATTAAAAGTAATTTGCGGTACATGGTAATGTTTTTTAGCGAAGCTCTTTAATTAAAAACACGCTTGCAAAAATACTAAATTTAATCTTATAAATGTTCGAAATCCTTTAATTTAAATGGTGTAAACCTATTGAATGTCAAAATTTTCTCCGAATAATTTCAATTTATTTAGTTTGAAAATTAAAATATTTTTCATGCCAAAATGGTGTTTTTTGTCCTTGTTTTTTATTCCATTTTGTTTAATGTCACAAAACATTAACATAGGGCAAAATATATATGAAAAAAAAATATTTTTTGATGGCAAGGATGTATTTCTGGACAGTTTACCTTTATTTTCAGGTTCTGTAATCATTTATCAAAAGAACCACCTTCAAATCATCCCAGATAGTTTATATTTTGTTTTTTCTGGAATTTTGAAATGGCGAAAAAACCATTTTATCCAACCGGGCACTCCACTTGTGATTCAATACAGGATTTTCCCAAAGGATTGGAATACGAAAAAAAAGACAGATTTCCTCCTGCTACCAGATTCTGGCGGAACTTTTTTATTTTCGGGAAAACCAGTATTGGAAGGCTTTTCTATGGCAAATGAATTCCGAAGAATTGAATATAGCGGAGGGTTTATGAGGGGATTATCTATAGGTAATCGACAGGATCTGATCTTAAATTCTCAGTTGAGTTTACAATTGAACGGAGAAATTGCACCAGGCTTTATTCTCAGAGCAGCAATAACCGACGAAAATTTACCTGTACAGGCATCGGGGAATACGCTTCAACTTCAGGAATTTGATAAGGTTTTCCTTACTTTGGAAAAGGATAATTTCCAGTTTACTGCCGGTGATTTTGAAATTCAACGAGATAGAAGCAAGTTTATAAATTATTACAAGAAAGTACAAGGTTTATGGCTCCAGTTTTTTAATCCCGACGATAAATGGAAGACAACGGGGAGTGCCTCTTTTTCCAGAGGGCAATTTCAACGTATCACCCTAAATGTTACGGAGGGAAATCAAGGTCCTTACAGACTTTCAACTCCTTCCAATAATGCCTTTACCGTTCTTTTGGCAGGTACTGAAAAGGTTTATATAAACGGCAAAAGAGCTGTCCGAGGCACCTCTGGGGATTATATTATCGATTACAACAGAGGCGAAATAACCTTTACTGCCAATCAATTAATTGTAAGAGAAAGTCGCGTAGTTGTTGAATTTGAATATGCCAATACAGAGCAAAACAGATCGATTTTAGTTTTCAATAGTCAATACCAAACAAAAAATGCCACTTTCTTTATCCATGGCTTAACTCAACAGGATAGTAAAACAAGTAACCGATTTCAAAATCTGGAGGAGGAAGAACTAAACTTATTAACTAAATCTGCCTCATCTTCAGGGAAAGTTTATTTGCCTGGATGGAATTCATCCTCCGATTTCGATCCGGCAAGAACTTATTATGCAAGGTTGGATACATTGCTGCCTTGCGGAAAAAGAGATACTTTTTTTTCCTATGTTCCCTTTACTTCTACGGATAAATATTTAGTTAAATTTGCTGTGCCAGCTTCAGGAAAAGGGAATTACAGACTTTCTGGAAATACCATTGGCAATGAAAGAATATATGAATATGTAGCCCCTGATTCCAATACCTGTGAACCCAAAGGTCAGTTTGAACCAATAATCTCTGTCGATTTGCCCAAGGCTAACAGGATTTTAAATTTTGGACAGGAATCCAGACTTTTTCAAAAAGTAAGCTGGCGTTCCGAAATGAGTATTTCACAAAACGATGCAAATAGATTTTCAAAAGCAAGAGAAACTGCTCTATGGGGTTGGGCTGGTTGGAATGAATGGCAATGGAAATCTCGGGAAAGTCATCCTAATGAGAAGTTTAATGTTTCCCTGACCCATGAATTTGTACATAAAAATTATTCGGCCTTGGAGCCCATCCGACAACCTGATTTCCTAAGAGACTGGGGGCTTACCAATCAATTGGGGAGAAGTATAGTTCCCGAAAGCAGTGAAAATAGTATCAAAATAAAAATTTCATTTGATAATCAGGAAGATATTAAAATAGATTATCAAATTGAGCATTACTTGCGGATAGGGTTTTTTCAAGGTCTCCGACAGCAATCTGGCATAACCTGGGATAAGAAAAATACATCTGTTTCTGGAACTTTTAATCAGGTAACAGCTCGATACAACGACGAAAACACTTCATTTTCCAGACCTATTTTAAATTTTAGCCATTATTTCAACGAAAAAAGGAAATGGCAACTGACTGGAAAATTTGAGGGAGAGAGAAAAGTTCAAAAAAACCAGACTTCCTCTCTATTAAATGCAAGTAGTTTTGCTTTTCACGAATGGCAACTTTCAATAAAATCACCTTTGAAAAATGCCAGTTTTTTTGCACTACATGTTCAAAACAGAGTAGATTTCGTTCCGGCAGAGAAACAACTGGAACTTGGTTATGCTGCCAGATTTATCAAAATAGAAGGAACGCATGCCTTAGGAAAGTATTTAAAATTAAAACAACTCTGGCAATACAGAAATCTATCCATCTTAAATCAGCCCCTGAATTCAAATCCTTCAAAAGGGGTTTTATTAGGTCAAATGCAGGGTGACGGTACTTTTTTCAAAGGATTAGTGCGTGGAAATACGTTATATGAACGAGGAAGTGGACAGGAGCCAAGGCTGGAATATACCTATATCAACGTTGCTCCAGGTGAAGGAACACATATTTGGCTGGATTCCTTGTTTAATAAAGACGGTATTTTGCAACAACAAGAAATGATGCTTGCACCATTTCCTGATCAAGCTGATTTCATTAGAATTAACACATTAAGTAATCAATACTTGCCCACACGGTTCTTACACTTCAATCAATCCCTTTTCATTGATCCCTCCAGATATCAGGGAAAATTAAACTCCCGATTTTCAAAATGGCAATGGAATTCAACCTGGAGGATGGATCGTAAAACCTTGGTGGACAGAGGTATTGCTGCCTTTAACCCCTTTAACTTTGAGGTAAGTGATTCAAATTTAGTTTCCTTAAGTTACCAACAAAAAAATGTCCTGTTTTTAAATAAAGGGCATAAAAAATGGGATATCCAGCTAGGTAATCAACAGCAATTACAAAAATGGCTACAAACCATTGGTGCTGAATATAGAGGACAAAAGGATTCCTTTGTTAAGTTACGTTGGAATCCATCCTCAAAATGGATTGTACGCAGTGAGTTAGGAATGGGTTCAAATATTCAAAAAGCGGAAAGATTTCCAGAAAAAAATTACGAAATGAGTACGAGGAAAAAGAACCTCTCTCTGCAATTTATACCTTCCAACTCATTTAGATCAACCTTGTCTTTTTCCCAAGAGAAAGGTAAACCCACCGGGCAGGCAGAAACAACGGGTACATTGAACAAAAAAGAATATCAGTTATCTGGCATTTGGAATGCAAAAGAAGGACAATCTATTCAAGGACAACTATCAAATATTATGGTGAAATATAACGGTCTCTCCACCAGCCCGGCAACCTTTGCTCTTTTACAAGGTTTACAAATTGGAAATAATTGGCAATGGTCTCTGCAATTTGAAAAAATATTAGGTAGAAATCTTCGTCTGCAATGCAATTATCAAGGTCGCAAATCAGAGAATGGTCCCATTTTTCATATTGGTAATATACAGTTAGGCGCTACTTTTTAAAATGATTTGAATAAGGTTCTTATTTTTGTATGATTAAGTCCATCAGAAAATTATATTTTATGTTCCATTTACGTACTCCCCTATCGTTTTTATGCCTGTTTGTGCTCAGCTACGCAAACGCTCAGCATTATTGGAAAAATCAAAGGGTTCCCAACCATATAAATTCTCAAACACTTAAAATAGATGAAGGGAGTCGATGGAAAGCCGATTTTGCATGGATAAACAAGGTACTTTCAACCAAGGAAAAAATTAATATTTTTCTTCCTCAGCCCAATGGGGAATTCCTTTCTTTTGACTTAAAAGAGGAAAAGGTAATGGCAAAGGAACTCCAAGAAAAATATCCGGACATTCTTGCCTTTTCTGGATTTGCAACGAAGGACAAACAGATTTCTATCAGACTGGAATTTAATAAAAATCAACTTTTTGCCGCCATTAAGAACAAGAATGAAGAATGGTATATTGAACCTGATCCTATAAACCCAGACCTATCTATCGTTTACGATGCAAAGAACAGATTAATTCCTACATCAGCTTCCGTAAAATGTGAAACCAAGGAAAAAAAGATAGAAGATATTTTACGTGAACAAACAGGGGCATTGACTTTTGGAAGAAGCTTGAGAAATGCTAAAGTTACCTTAAAAAAATATAGACTGGCCCTATCCTGCACAGCTGAATATGCTAAATCAAAAGGTGGGACTATTGAATCTGTGTTAACCAGTTTTGTTACATCTGTAAACCGGATAAATCAGATTTTAATCAAAGATGCCGCTGTTCAACTGGAATTAATCGCTAAAAATGACTCTTTAATCTTTTTTGATGCAGAAAAAGATCCATTTCCTGAGCCTAATAATCTTACCCAGTTATTAAATCAAAATGGGGCTGTTGTTAATAGTATTGTTGGTGCAAACAGTTATGATATAGGACATATATTTACTTCAGGTTGCAGTGGTGGTGTCGTTGGTATTGCTACCCTTGGAAATGTATGTTCTGCGGGCAAGGCAAGGGGGGTAACTTGTCATTATTCTTCCAATTTAATAAGTATTGCTGTCAATGTATTTGCACATGAACTGGGACATCAGTTTTCATGTTCCCATTCATTTAATAGTTGTTCAGGTAACCAGGATAATGTTTCACCTGCTGATGGATTTGAACCTGGAGGTGGCTCAACAATCATGTCTTATGCCAGTGCCTGCGGCAGCGATAACTACCAATTCAGTGCCGATGAATATTTTCATGGTGGAAGTTTAGATGATCTCATACCATTTGTACAAACAGGTGCTGGTGCATCCTGTGGAACTAATATACCGACGCCTAATGAGGTGCCTGTGATAAATGTAACTTATAAAAATGGATTTTCTATCCCCATTTCTACCCCCTTTAAATTAACTGCCCTTGCCACCGATGCCGATAAGGACAAATTAACTTATAATTGGGAGCAAATGGATTCTGGACCGACCACTCCATTAGGTGAACCCAAAAGCAACTCTCCTCTTTTCCGCTCTTTTCCTCCCAGGGAAGACCCTACCCGTATTTTTCCAACTATGGCAAGTTTATTAACTGGAAGTATGTCCAGAGTAGAAATTTTACCAAATTATGCCCGGAATTTATCTTTTCGCTGCACTGTGAGAGATAATAATCCTCAAGGAGGAGCGGTAGTCTGGAAAGACGTTCAATTTAAAGTAACTGATCAGGCAGGACCATTTTGGGTAAATACACCTGAAATGAAAGCGGTGGCTGGAGGAACCCTTCCCGTTTCCTGGCAAGTAGCAGGAACAAATAAATTACCCGTGAATTGTCAGTTTGTAAATATCAGATTATCTGTCGACAAGGGTGTTACCTTCCCCTTTGAACTTGCCGTAAATACCCCTAATGATGGAAATGCTTTAGTTACATTACCCCAGATTTCAACCACTAATGCCAGAATTCTGATAGAAGCTGCCGATAATATCTTCTTTCAAATTTCGGAGAAGGAATTTATGATCGAAAATCCTTCTACCCCATTCTTTTCATGGAAATTAGAACCCGCTGGAATTCCACTTCATTGTTTACCAGGAAGTGCCACTTTTAAAATAACAACGGGCGGTACTTTAGCCTTTGATTCCACCATGACACTGGATATAAAAAGTGGTTTACCTCAGGATGCAACATTTTCATTCAGTAAAAATCCTGTTAAACCTGGAGATTCCGTTCTATTGACCTTACATTTTAAGGGTATTCGCAGAGATACACTACCTTTGGTCCTGACAGCTAAAACAGCAGGTGGAACCGTTTATCTGCAAGAAACCTATATTCAAACCTTATCGACTGATTTTTCAAACTTAAAAACAACCAAACCTATAAATGGTCAGTCAGGTATCATACTTTCAACACCTTTTGAATGGGCAACGATTCCTAATGCAGAATCCTATGATTTTCAATTATCTACTTCTCCCCGTTTTGGTCAGGATGATATTATAAGCAGTTCTCAGGGACTTAAAGCTGGAACTTTTACCCCAACTCAGTTTTTAGCTGACAATCAACTCTTTTATTGGCGTGTGCGAGCTAATAATGCCTGTAAAATCGGAGATTGGACACCAATTGCAACTTTTCATACTGCAGTCACAAAATGTGATGCAACCAGAAATGCCAATTTACTAACTATTCCAGGTCAGGGAACACCAACCGTTGAAAGTTCCATTGTCATCAACGATGAGGGGACCATAAAAGATATCAATATACCCCTGATAAGAGCTACTTTTGAGTATGTCAGGAATTTAAGGGTTTCTCTGGTTAGTCCAAAAGGCACAGAAGTAATCCTTTTTGACCAAAGATGTGCCTTGACTAATAAATTTATTCTAGGCTTTGACGACGAATCCCCCAAAGACCTTATCTGTCCTCCCGATGATGGGATTGTTTTTAAACCTAACCAGCCATTGGCTGCTTTTAAAGGAGAACCTTTGAAAGGAACCTGGATCCTTCGTTTTAAAGTAGTGAAGAGGGAGAGTATTACAGCAGGTTCCATAGAAAGCTGGAATATTGAATTTTGCTCTACCTCCTCTCCGGTGACCCCAACTTTAGTAAAATCAGATACGCTTCTAGTGAAATCAGGTGGTAAAAATTTTATAACCCCCTTAAATTTAACCGTCAATAGCCCCGGCGTAGCCGATACGGCATTAAGATTTATAATCACAGTTTTACCAGAAAATGGCTTTATTCTAAGGAAAACAGATACGTTGAAAATTGGCCAGTTTTTTACTCAGGCTGAAATAAAAGCAGGCCTGATTAATTATGTTCACACCAATAAAAATACCCTACAGGATGCCTTGGGATATATTCTTTCCAATGGAGTTGGTGGTTTTATTCCGCTTCAGTTTATGTACGTTAAAATTGATAATACCGTAGGATTCACTGATATAAAACCAGAATTAGTATGCACTATATTTCCAAATCCTACATCTGGAATCATCTTAATTTCCTGGGAAAATATAAGCCCCATGGATGCATTCTTAGAAATCCATGATCTCTCCGGAAAATTAATGTATCGATCAAAACATCCTTCCATCGGGCAAAAAGTTCAGCTTGATTGCTCAAACTGGACCAGGGGAACCTATCTGTTAACTTTAAAGCAAGGAAATAATCGCGCATCTAATTTATTTATAGTCCATTAATTCTATGAGAGTAAAAACTGGAATCATTTATGGCGGTAGTTCAAAACATCGGGAAAAATCATTCCAGAATGCAACCTTTTTGTTTTTGCATTTACCCACTTACGCTATTGAAAAAGTATTGATCTGGATAAATAAAGAGGGTAAATATTTCCTTGTAGAAGATTCTTGTTTTGTAAAGGGGTCTTTACAAGAAAATATTATCCAGGAGATAGAGCCCTCTACTTTAGGGCAATATATAAACATTGCCATCGTAACCATTTCAGCAGACGATAACCATACTGAATATTTGTATGAGACCCTTTTTCAGTTAAATATACCTAACAACTTAAGTACGCTTTCCAGAAAATTTGCCCTGGATTTAGAAAATTGGTGGAATGAACTCAAAATATATAATTTCAGGAGTCCTTCATTCAAAAAATTAAGCCTCTCTGAATGGGATTATTCCTCTACGGAACAATTTTCAGTTGAAATAAAAAAAGATTTGGGTGCATTTATTCAAATCATACCCATGCCCTATTCTGCCAAAAATGGGGGCAGTTTTATTGGACTAAATACAAAAGATGATATCGTCCAGGAAAGGTTGAACCGAGCCTTTTTCAGGGACTGGATCCGTAAATCAGATTGGCAAAATATGTCTGATTATGAAAAATCAGCCTGGACAATCTGGCTTTCAGATCCTTTGGAAGGTCCAGATTTTCCATTACAGCTAATCATCAACGGCGAAGAAAAAATCCGAATTAACCAGACAGAGGATTTTATAAAAAATTTAAATGAATTATTTGCTGCCGATTCATCTGAAGAACTTGTTATTGGAATTGAGCCTATATTAGAAAATGCTTATATTCAATTAGTTAGTATACCAAACGGCATTCCCTTTCAATCTATTATCTGGTATCATGAGGACATTTGGCATTGTTTACCTCCATTTGTCCATAGTGAACAGATTTTACCTGAAAAAAATCAATTTGAAACCCTTACGGAACTTCAAATAACAGAGATTTCTGCCCAAATGATACAAATAGGTCAAAGTTTTCTATTTAATTCACCACAGTTAATTTCAGGATTTGTAACCCCCACAGGTAAATCCTATCCTATTGAAATTCAACCTTTTTTAGAAGTCATTGAGGAGAAAAAATGGTTTAACCATCTGGGTGCAATAGACCATACGCCCACTTCATTTTTAGAAATTACTTTAGAGCAATTATTAAGTTTACAAGCCTATTCAGGAGGTATTTCAGGCAAGATTGCCTCTCAGTTGAAACAGATTTTATCAGAGAAAAATACGGCTGAATCTCTCCCCCATTCTCAGGCAATTCTACTTGATTCTATGGAGCATATCCATACCTGTTATTTAAGGGAGGCACTTGGTTGGTATGAAAAATTAGCCGTTATAAGCCCTTCCGAAAATATAATCATTTTTTCAGAAGAGAGCAGTCTTGGACTAATATTATATGTAGTTCCCGCCAGATGGTTATACCTGACCTTACAAAAAAAATTAGAAATAAAGGATTTAATCGAGAAGATTAAAAAACATTGTCATAAAATTGAGTCGGACATTTTAAAAGAAAATGGTTATAACGTAATACCCATTTCGTCGGGTAAAATTGCAGCAAAAGGAAACCTTTTCCAATTTCTAGAAAATGAAAAAATACCTTATTGGGGTCCTTCCGCTCCTTTTACAGCCGTAAACTATACCAAGAATATCCAACTTCAAACTTTAGAAAAAAACGGCTTTAAAACCCTGGCTTCCTGGCAAATATCTTCCTGGTTAAAACAAACGGTTCCAACTTCAAACAGGTATATTTTATCTTCCAATGAATTTACCTACCAGCCTAAAAACATTCATTTATCTGGTGAGCATGAAATATCTGCCTTTAAACAATTTTTGTCAGAAGAGCCTAAAGAAAATGAAACACAGCGCAATCGAAAGATTTGGAATCATTTTTATGAAGAAATAAGAGAGACAGACCGATTAAATGCTTTTTTGCAAGAATCCGGAGACCAGGTGGACTTCCTGATTCCCTTTTTCATGTTTAAGAAAACAGACCATTCCTTTGAGCGTCGTTACCTTTCTGCCGTCCAAATGACTAAGGGAGAAGACCTGCAGATAAAATATCTGTTTTCAGTTAATGAAAGTGAATGGCTTCAAAAAATTCAATCTATATGGACACCTCTGACCATACAAATTGAAAAGGGACTAGAAATTTTAGGCATAAATAGTGCTGGTTATGTTAGGTTCAATATCGATATTTATGATGATAATAGTTTTCAAATAAAATTTAAGGAAATAAATCCTTTTATTTCTGTCCAAGATCCATGGATAGAAAAAGGATTGATAAACAATAAAATAACCTGGGATTACTTCATTTTACAACAAAATGAATATGCGAAATTTAAAATACCCCAAGAGGTAGTGGTCGAGGAAACAGCAGAAAGTATTATTTCTTTTGAAGAAAAAAAATTACCATTTCAGCATCTAAATTCGGACATTGTGGTGGAAAAAGCAGAAATGCCTGATGAAAAACCTGACGAGGATAGAGAAAACAGAATAAAGGAAGCCATGTATAATTTGACACCCACACGATTTTCAAAAAATTTGAATGATTATGCTATTGAATTATGGAATTTTCTAAAATCCTGGTTTTTTTTAAAAAATCTGCTTGCCTTTACAATTAGTATTTTTCTTGTCGTAAATATCATTAAAGGCGTCCTTTATCTTTATACCCGACACGGTTCAGGAAAAGAGGTCATAGATTATTCTGGCATGCGTTTTGAATCTGCCCTTGAAAAAGCAGATGATCAGGGCTTTAAACTTGTTGCGAGTGACGAAGTGTATGTTTTAAACAGACCCGCTGGAATTATTATCAGCCAGGTTCCAGAAAAAGGATCAAAAATCAAATCCGGTAGAACTATATATTGTGTTATTACTGGAGGTGAGGCTCCCTCTGTCACCTTACCCAAATTATCAAATAATGATGAATATGAAGCCTATCAGAAACAATTAATTCGTTTAGGCGTCTATTCGCGGATCCGAGAAGAACGGTTTGAGTCGGAATACGAAGAAAAAACTATTTTAGAAGTTTATTTTGAAGGGAAGAAATTATCAAATGGCAGGATAAATGCCAGTCAGGTAAAAATACCAAAAGGAAGTTATCTTGATTTTGTAATATCTGTAAGAAATACAGATAGGGCACCCGTTCCAAACCTGGTTTGCAATACTTATGAAGAAGCTGTTACCAATATTATTGCCAATGATTTAACTGTTGGAACGATCATTGGACCAGAAAATAACGAATCTTTTTCTGGCATGTATGTTTACAAACAAGAACCTACTGCAGGTGAGGGTGTATTTTTAGCCAAAGGAAGTCCGATAATCCTCTATTTGCAAGCAGAAAAACCGGATCAATGTCCAGAATATTAATTTGTAAAAAAATAAAATGAACAATTCAATCAATACATCTCTGAGCATGAGAGAATTACATCGTTACTTGGGTTTCTTTTTAGTAGGTATAATGGCCGTTTATGCCCTCAGCGGTATGGTATTAATATTCAGGGATACCGACTTCCTAAAAAAAGAAAAGGAAATCACGAAAGAAATTCAGCCAAATGCTAATCCGCAGGAATTGGGAACATTGCTGGGTGTCAAACAATATAAGTTTTTAAGAACAGAGGGAAATCTTACTTTTTTTGAAAACGGGGAATATGATTCCAATTCAGGAGTGGCTCTTTTAAAAGTAAAAGAACTTCCATTTATTTTGGAAAAAATGACACATTTACACAAAGCGAAGTCAGCTGATCCGCTATATTATTTTAATATTTTTTTCGGTCTGTCTTTGTTATTCTTTGTTATTTCATCCTTTTGGATGTTTTTACCCTCCACCAGTATTTTCAAAAAGGGAATGTATTTTACCTTAGGAGGAATCATACTAACCCTTATTTTACTTTTTATATAAGCATAAATTAAAGGTGGCGATTTATTTTAAAGCCTGATAAATAGCCACATTAAATTTATTTTGTAATTCTCCCCATTCCGGACCTGCCCCTAATTGTTGAGTCATAAGCACAGCTACCAGATTTTCTTTTGGATCAGCCCAATAGGTAGTTGCAAAAGCACCTCCCCAGGAAAACGTTCCAGGATTTCTAATATCATCTGTATTTGCAGGTGTAACAATGGAAAAACCTAATCCAAAATGAGTATCTCCCATGAGTTTTCCCGTATGGTTAGAAAGCATCATTTCTACGGTTCGGGGAGACAATATTTGTTTTCCATTATAAGACCCTTTATTAAGTAACATTTGTAGAAAAATGGCATAATCTTTTGCTGTAGAAGAGAGTCCACCTCCTCCTGAGAAGTAAGTTTTCTTTAAATTGGGAAAATTCGGGGAAACAGGACTTTTGCCTTCTGCCATTTTAGAAAAATTCTTAAGGCTATCCCTGGTATAAATAGTTGTTAATCTGGGTTGTAAAGCTAAAGGAAGGTTAAACCAGGTATCTTTCATTCCTAAGGGCTCACAAATCATTTTTTGAAAAAATGATTCCAGGGACATCCCCGAAACCAATTCAATAATATGACCTAAAACATCGGTATTCAATCCATAATTCCAACGTTCCCCTGGTTGATATTCTAAAGGAAGTTCCCCTAGTCTTAGCATCGTTTTAAATATATCGGCATTCATTTCGCCTACCCCTGCACTTATGCCATTTTTGGCATAAATAGCCTTCATGGCAGGACTTCCAATTCCTGCATAACCTAAACCCGAAGTATGTGTTAGTAAATCTTTTAGCGTAATATCACGTTTTGCGGGAACCGTTGTAAAGGTGGAATCCTTTTCCGAAAAAGATTGTAAAACGGTCATTTTTTTAAAGGTTGGAATAAATTTATGCACTGGATCAGATAACAATAATTTTCCTGATTCCATCAACATTAAAATACCAACAGAAGTTAAAGCCTTCGTTTGAGAGGCAATTCTAAAAACACCGTTTTTATCCATTTTTTTTCCTGTTTCCTTATCATCCAGCCCGTAACCATTATGAATCAGAAGTTTACCATCTTTTGCAACCAAGGCCACAGCTCCAATGATTTTATTTTCCATCACAAACTCATTAATCACCTGATTTATCCGATCCAGCCTATCTGGATAAACCTCGGGATGGGGTAAAATATCAGCTGAGAGCATCTGTTGTCCAGAAATAGGAAGAATAGAAACGATGCTTAAATAAATTAAAACAAAATATTTTTTCATTGTTAAGGGTTTAAAATGATTAAACGCGAAGATAAGGTTCGCTAAGAATCAGACAGGTCTTTTCTTTTGGTTCCTTAAAGCAATAGGTCCGTACCAAAGGTAAAATCCAGTAATGGTAAAAATAAAAAGGGCCAGTCCGGTCATAGAGGTATAAAATAATTTAAAAGGTTCTCCGTCGGTTTTAAAATAAAAATCAAGAAAAGAACCATCATGTAAATCCTCAATAAAATCGGAACGTCTGGTATTTATTTGTAATAAATTTCCCGTTGCTCCATCCAGCTGAATTTCCTGATAATGATTTGTAAAAACAAATTTAACTATTCCCTTATCAGGCCTAACATCAATTCTATCTAATTCATCGGAATAAGCAGGTCCTAAAGAATCTTTTAATACACCTAAAGCCTTTTTTTGTAAAGAATCTATCGAAATCCAGGTATTTAAATCGGTAGAGGTGCCTTTAGCAGATTGGGGTAAAATAATTCCTCCACTATTTTTTTTCCAGCCTAATAATAAACCAGAAATAGAAATAACAAAGAAAAAAACGAATAAAAACGCACCTGTAGTCCGATGTATTTTTCTAAAAACACGCAATAATTTTACCTGCATCATCTTAAACGACTCTTTTTGATTTTTTCAAAGATAACGAATCAACCTTACTTGGTTATGATTTATATAAAGTTATCACCATACCTTCACATAATAAATGTTTATAATTAACGGTGAATAATTAAATGAGCGTATCTTTGCACTTTTGACAGTAAAAACCAAATATGGTATTTGATGAATTAGGCATTATGCCTGCCATTCTCGAGGCATTAAAAGGAGACGGGTATCTTAATCCCACCCCAATTCAGGAAAAATCAATTCCTATTCTAATAAAAGGCAAAGATTTACAAGGTTGTGCGCAAACAGGGACTGGTAAAACGGCTGCTTTTGCTATACCAATTTTACAAAGGCTGACGCAAAATCCACTACCTAAAACCGGGTCAAAACATATTCGCACCTTAATATTAACACCAACCAGAGAACTTGCTATTCAGATTGGTGAGAGTATAAAAAGTTACGGGCGGAATCTAAGTATAAGCCATACTGTTATTTTTGGAGGTGTATCGCAAGGTTCTCAGGTCGATGCATTGAGACGTGGGGTTGATATTGTTATCGCAACACCTGGAAGACTGATAGATTTGAATAATCAAGGTTTAGTTTCCCTGAACAAAATAGAAATATTTGTTTTAGATGAAGCTGATAGAATGTTGGATATGGGTTTTGTAAACGATGTGCGAAAAATTATTAAATTAATTCCAAAACACAGACAATCCATCTTTTTTTCTGCCACCATGCCGGACTCTATCACACAGTTGGCTGCCTCAATTTTAACCAATCCACTATATGTTGAGGTAACGCCTGTTTCATCGACGGCTGAAACTATTTCCCAACAATTGTACTTTGTTGATATGGTCAATAAGCGGGATTTGCTGTTACATATTTTAAAAGATAAGGAGTTAAAGACTATATTAGTATTTACTCGAACCAAACATGGTGCTGACAAAGTAGTTAAATTATTGGAACGAGAAAATGTTAAAGCTGCAGCTATTCATGGTAATAAATCCCAAAATGCCAGACAAAAAGCGCTGAATGATTTTAAGGACAAAAAATTAAGGGTTTTAGTGGCAACTGATATTGCTGCAAGAGGTATTGATATAGATGAATTAGAATTAGTTATCAACTATGAAATTCCCAATATACCTGAGACTTATGTGCATAGAATTGGACGGACAGGTAGGGCAGGTCAGGTTGGCAAGGCTATCTCTTTCTGCGACAGTGAGGAAAGACTATATATGAAGGACATATTAAAATTAACCAAAATTAATATTCCGGTTGTTAATGCACATCCATTTTTGCCTGCTGATGGGAATACGGACCTAAGTACGGCCGTTAAACCAAAGGCTAAAGCGCCTCTTCCCAGAGAAAACAGGCCTAGAAATCATGCTTATGGTGATACATCCAAAGGGGGAAATGGACAGCGCAAAAGGGCAAATAGTTACTAAAGTAATATAAAGAAAGCAAGTTAGCGCAAAAAAACCGCTGCTATTTTAAAATAGCGGCGGTTTTTTAAAATTCCTAATTAATCTAAATTTAATTTTTCGTAGGGTGCCCTATATTCTCTTTGGACATACTGATTAGCAGGTTCAAAATTAGTTACTTTCATACCTGCTGCATCCCATAATAATTTAATGTATCGGCCTGGATAATCAAAACGTCCTGGTCTATCTTTTGAGGGAACCCTGTAATCGTAACTACGAATAGCTAAATTACCGATTAAGACCATTTCAGTTAAAAATCCTGCGATTTCAAAGGGAGAACTTAATTCCTTATTTCCATAACCAGCCATACAACCTTCTACCCATTGTTGATAATGACCTTCTGGTACTCTGGCATATTTTTCAGGAACTTGCACCTCTTTTGTTTTTGAAACAGGAATCAAACGAGGATTAATACCATAGGTATTTGCCATCATTTTACCTTTATCGCCGGTAAAGATGATACCATTTCCTCCATCACCCATCATTTCAGAAATTTCCAGTTCTTCCGGACGTTGAGGAATAATACCGCCGTCCATCCAGTGTAATTTAAGATCAGGTTTTCCGGGTCTTGGGAATTTGAAGTGAATAGTAGAAGAAGCGGGACAACTTTCCGGATAATGTGCCATGGTAAAATTATCGGAATATATGGTTGTTTGACTACATTCCACTTCTGAAGGATATCCGATTTTAAGTACAGAGAAGGCAGATTCTACAATATGACATGCCATATCCCCTAAGGCACCAGTGCCATAATCCCACCAACCTCTCCAATTAAAAGGTACCAGTTTCTTAACATATTCTCTATAGGGTGCAGACCCTAACCAAAGATCCCAATCAAGTTCAGGGGGAACAGGTGCAGAAGTTGTAGGCCATGAAATTCCCTGAGGCCACACAGGTCTGTTGGTCCAGCAATGAACCTCGTTAACTTCTCCTATGACACCTGCTTCATACCATTCCTTAAGTTTACGAACACCATCACCGGAAGCACCTTGATTACCCATTTGGGTTACTACCTTGTATTTCTTAGCAGCTTCCGTTAGCATTCTGGCTTCGTAGATATCGTGTGTCAATGGTTTTTGAACATAGACATGTTTGCCCATTTTCATAGCCATCAGTGCTTGAATGGCATGCATGTGGTCAGGTGTTGAAACAGAAACAGCATCAATTCTGCTATTTTCTTTTTCAAGCATCACCCTAAAATCTTTATATTTTGGGGCATTAGGGTGAAGAGCATAGGTCTTGGCAGCTTCTCGATCATCAACATCACATAACGCCACCATATTAACTTTGCCCCCTTTGACAAATTCTGCAATATCACTTGCTCCTTTTCCGCCTGAGCCAATGGCTGCAACATTTAACTTGTCACTTGGCGCTGTATAACCTTTACCACCTAGCACATATCGGGGTACAATCATGAAACCCGCAGCTGCAAGGGTACCTGTTTTGATAAAATCTCTCCTTTTGAGTGATTTATCTTTTTTTTCATTTTTTATTGACATAGCTTAGTTAATAGGTTTTTAGGTTTTAATTTTCCTTTGCCCCTGTCAGGACCACTGCACCACCTCCAACTGAAATTTTAATATTAGAAACATTACCGCCAGTTCTTGAAAAGCTTACTTCTGCATCATAACCCTGGATATTAGCCGTAAAAACATCTGCTTTTCCAGAAGCTTTTAATGGTGCAGTATCTCCGGTGTCAGCAGCCAAAGCTAAGCTACCATCTTTTACTACAACGCTTACTTTTTGAACATACTCATTTGATTCCATTTTAAATGAGCCAGCATATAAAGCCAATTCAGCGGGCGCCGCAGCAGGTGCCGCAGCCATTGTAGTAGTCGCCGGTGGAGCAACAGGTTCTGATTTAGAAACAGCTGCCTTTTTAGTGCATGCTAATGAGGTCAATAAAACCAAAACATAGACAAACTTTTGCATAATTTTCTTTTTTAAAGGTAAGTTTTTGCTAATTTACTTAATTTTTAATAAAAATGGATTCATTTTGTTTTCCATAACCTTAAATTAACAAAGCAGGTAAGAAAACAAATAAAATTGTCGGTTTACTATATCCTCAACCTTCACCCATTTACCCTTAATTCCTAGCCTATTTTCCAGAAAAATCCCTTTTTGGTAAGATAATGAACCATAGCTCCACTTAAAAAGGTAACCAGAAAAGCTTTTAAGACTAAAAGATGGGGACTTAAACCCAAAACTGCTGAAAATCCCGAAAGATTAAATAGAGGAACAATAAAAAACCCGGAAATAAAATAAGCCATCAGCGCATTCTTTCCAAGGCTTTTTACAGGATTTACATAAAGGTCCAGTTTGCTGGTATTCATATACATAAATGCATAAATCAAGATAAATGCAAGCCCGCCCGTAATGAAAAAATAGCTCAACGTGGAGGGATCCTTTTTTACCCCACCTTGAAATGGCTCCATCAAAAGACCACAAAAAAGAATAAAAATACCAGCATAAAAAAGCTTGCTCTTGACAGATTCTGATTCATTTTTTAATTTCTGACGATAGTAAAAAAAAGATAAACCTAATACAACTGACATCAGCGTTAAAGATAAATTTCTTTGAAAAAGTCCTGTTAAAATACAGAAGGTAATCAATAGGGAAAGGATAAAATAATCCCACTGAAAAGTAAGTTTTTGAAAAATAAAAACTTTCTTTATTAACCAGTCCCCAGCCATTGTGCCAAGTAAAAACAGGACCAGATATTTTAATAAATAGGGACTTATCAAATTCCATGGGTCTTGCCATCTCCAGAAATCTTGCATATACCCTGTTTCCATATCTCCCAAATAAGCTGATACAATCAAGAAAATAAATCCAATCCGTAGTGTTTCATTATCCTTGCTCACATACCAAAGGATTGCGCCAACAATATAAACATTAGCCAGCACCCTGAGTATGGAATCATTATTTTGGATATTTAATCCACCCCAAAACACATTTTTAATATAAAGAAGGCCAAAAAGTAAAAAGACACCCGATATTTTTAACGAGAAAGATCGTGCAGGCAATATTCCGGGGAATAGACAAAATATAAGAAATAAGGCAGCATAAGTAGCTATACCAGCCAAATCGGCCATATTCTCAGCTCCAATATTTCTCAAAGGAGCAAAATTAAAGGAAATAACGGCCAGGGATAATAAAAGAACGAATCGCTTGAAAAGTTGAAAAAAGGTGTTCTTAATCCCAATTTTCTCCAGATTTGCTGGAATAACAGCAGGAATTACCGCGCCCATAGAAAACAGAAAAAAAGGGAAAACTAAATCTACCCAGGTTAGTCCAGGAATGGCTGGATCAAAAATATGTTTTGGAGGTGGCACCTGTGCATGATACATCCATGCAGGCAGAGATCCATTAAAGGGTAGAATTCCTGAAAAAATCATCCCAATGACTGCTAATCCTCTAAGTAAATCAATTTCGTTTAACCTATTTTCCATTCATTCCTATTTTATTTGACCGAGTATGTTTTTCAATAAAATCGAAAGTTGCCTGATAAGCCTTTAACCAATTTTGATGCATCAAAAAAGAGTGTACCTCATCGGGAAAAACAAGTTGTTCAATGACAATATTCCTGCGTCTCAGTTTTTCAATAAAAAAGACTGTTTCATTGAAAGGTACATTTCTGTCATCATCGCCATGAATAAATAAGACAGGTGCTTTCCACCCATCCACAAAATACTCAGGAGAAGAGCGAAGAGCAAGTGCTGCTGCGTCAGGGTATTTTACAGGGTCATACCAAGGCGCAAAAGTGGGAATTTCATCATTCCAGTTGTGTACACCATGAATATCAACACCGGTAAGAAAAAGTTCACTTCGCTGCGCAAGTCCATGGGCAGTCAAGTAGCCTCCATAACTTCCACCCCAAAGTGAAATCTTAGCAGGATCAACATCCTCCCTGTTTTTTAAAAAATGGGCTGATCCAATCAAATCTTTTACTTCACTCGCCCCTGTTGCGCCATAGTCTGCAGCTTCCCTGAAATCCAATCCATATCCTATTCCGCTTCTATAGTTTAAAATCAAAACAACATATCCTTTTTGGGCAAAATACTGATTTAAAGCATAGGAATGAGAATAATACAAGCCATGATGAAAACCAGCCAGCATCTGTCGCCGACTTCCTCCATGTAAAAAAATGATGGCCGGGTATTTAGTTCCTCTTTGGTAATTTGCCGGTTTAATTAATTGCCCATGTGAATAAAATCCATCTGTTCCCTCTATGGTCACCGATTCAGGTTCTATTAAGGAATCTGGAAATTGAGTTGGAAATAGGCTTGCGGCTATCGCCGTTTCTTTTCCGTTCATTTGCGCATAAGGCCAGGCCGGTTTCTGTGAAGTCGATTTAAAATAAACAATTCCATCTTTTAATTCCGTCGGTTTCCAGGCTATGGCTTTTCCGCCCACCAATAATTCAGTTTTTATATTTTCAATATCAATTTTCCTGATATGCCTTCTGTCTATATCTCCGTGATTCGAAGATAAAAACAACGATTTTTCATCACGGGAGAGGTTCCAGTTCTCAACCTCTCCATCACCTGGCGTGAGATTTTTTATTTCTCCGGTTTTCTCATTTCTGGCATAAATGTGCAACCAGCCATTCTTTTCCCATGGAAATAATAAATAGCCGTTTTTTGTCCATAAAAGTCTGTTTTCAGCTGCAGGAAGGTCTTCATTAAATACAGATCCAACACCATTATCAGCTCTCCATATTTCTTTTGATGTTCCATTGGTTAAATTAATGACCCTAATCTGCCAGGGATAAGATTCTCTTTTGGGTGAAAAGGGCAAATTAAATCTAATGGGTGCGACTCTGATAAAAGCAATCAGATTTTCCTTTGGATGCCAAACTGGATCGGTATCTTTATCGGCTGATGGGTCTGGAAAAAAAACTTTTTTATTTTCAAAATCATATATGCCTATATAGGAATGGAATCCTTTATGTAAACGAAAAGCCAGCCAATTTCCATTTGGAGAATATCGCAGTTGAGATACACTTCCATTGACTTTAAAAAGCGGATTAACCGCAAACTGCGATCCTGTCCAAGCAGCGATATATACTTGATTATTTTGCAGAAATGAAAAATCCTTTCCATTAGGTGCCCAGACCGGGTCACTACCTTTTGTAAGCCTAACCACTGAATTTTCTTGTAGATGCAGGACGTAAATAAATTTATCAGTGGGTTCTTGTAATTGAGCAGGATTTGCCGAAACCCCTGTTTTATTTAAGGAATTACCCCTGACAAAGAGTAAATTCAACCCATCGGGTGAAAAAGTAAGCTGACTGATTTCAAGTCCGTCATCTCCCTTAAATGAAGTTAATTTACTTGCTTTCAAATCAGGGCTTTTTGCATAATAAATATTTCTGCTTCCAGCTTCATTAAAAACCCAGGCCATTGAAAAGCCTTGCTTATCTGTCGTTAATTCCGTTGGAAAAGGAGCGGACAGATAATCAGCTATAGATTGCGCATGCAAACATAAAGGGAAAAATAAAAGTAAATAACGAATCATAAAATAGGATTTAGGGTACAGAAGATGCTGTTTTTATTGTTTTTTTAAAACCATTCCAGCTTTTAGGTCTTTATATACGAAATTATCTACTGCAACTTTACCATTTATTATTACATAAGGAATACCGATGGGATATTGGTGTGGATTTTCAAAGGTACTTTTATCCTTAATGGTTTTAGGATTAAATATCGTGATATCCGCATAATTTCCAACTTTTAATAACCCTCTGTCTTTCAAACCCATACGCTGAGCAGGCAAAATCGTCATTTTATAGAGTGCCTGACTCAGGGTAATTACCTTTTCCTCTCTTACATAATGTCCTAAAACCCGAGGGAAAGTACCATAGGCACGGGGATGAGGATGTCCTTTTCCTGGTTCACTCAATCGACCGTCAGAAGCAATCATGGTCATGGGATGTTGCATAATCCGACGCACATCTTCCTCCGAAATAACATGAAAAATACATCCTGCACCTTGGTGCAGTTGCGCCTGGATAACTAAATCAGCTCCATTTTCCATATTTGGCTCTAATTTTTCTAAAACTGCCCAGTCATACAAAGTTTTACCCTCAAGATGTGGTTTCCATCCAAACTGCCCAAATTGAATTTTTTTCAAATCTCCTCCTCCCCTGTCATTTAAGAGATTAAATATAATTCCCTTCCTTATAGAATCTCTGAGTATAGGATCAGAAATTCTGGCAGCAAAATCAATACTTCTATTTTTTTCTAATGCCCAGGCTGGAATTAATACTCCAATACCTGTAAAACTAGCCGTGTATGGATATTGATCCATCATAATATCCAGATTCATTTTGCGGGCGGAATCAACCAAAGCAAGGGTAAGTTTACTTGCACCCCACATAGGAATTCCGATGGCTTTATGATGCGTAAGTACAACAGGAATATTTGCCTCACGAGAAATGAGTATCGCCTCTTGAACCCCTTCAACAAGACCCAGACCTTCCTCCCGTAAATGCGAAGTATATATTCCACGATATTTTGAGGCTACCTTAGAAAGTTCAATGACCTCATCGACTTTTGAAAAAGAACCTGGTAAATACTTTAGACCTGTTGAAATACCATAAGCTCCCGCTTTCATATTGGCTTCAATCAGCCCTTTCATTTTAACCAGTTCTTCCATTGAAGGATCCCTGTTTTCCATACCCATTACCTCATTCCGAACAGAATTATGACCCACCAAATAGCCCACATTCATTCCAATACCTAATGCTTCCAGTTCTTTAAAATAATCAGCCAAAGGAAGAGGACCCCCGCCGTCAGGACCACCCAGTGCAGTAGTAACCCCTTGCATTATATGACTTTTTGCCTCAGGATTGAGCGTTAGAGGTTCCAGATGAGCATGAAGATCAATGAATCCAGGCGAAACGATGTGGCCTTTGGCATCTATAACCCTTTTAGTTAAGCCTTTAATCTTAGGTGCTATTTTAACTATTTTATTCCCCTTTATGGCAACAGATGACTGAATAAATGCCCTGGGTGCTGCCCCTGTATAAAGAGTACCGTTTTTTATAATAAGATCATATGTTTGTGAAAATCCCACTTTTAACAAAGAAAAAAGTAGCGTAATTAAAATAAAGTGCCTCATTGATTAAAATTTTTTGTAACTTAGAAGGGCAATTATACCTTAAATATAAGTAATTCTAACATGAGTGAATCAAATAATTCCTTAGATCCAAAATTGGCAGGAATAATCAGCCATTTCACCCTAGTTGGGTGGTTTATTGCCTTTCTTACACGAAGGGAGGGGCAGGAAAATTTACTTTTTTACTTAAGGCAATCTTTGGGTATCCATCTTATATCTATGGCTCTTTACTGGCTTCCGACTTTTTTATTTTTTGGGGGTCCGTTAAGGCTGATTGCTGGATTAGGTATTATGGCCTGTTGGATTATCTCGCTATTAGGAGCTGTAAATGATGAGCAGAGAAGAATCCCCGTTTTAGGTACCTTTTTTCAAGAGCAATTTAAAAATCTTTAATCTTCTTCCTTGATTATTTCCTTAATAACAAATGCAGCCGCATGAAGTCCAAATAAAGCAGGCATATAGGATATTGTACCGTAAAATGATTTTTTATATCTGTTCCCATCTGTTAACTGCAGAGATTCGGTTCTAATCGGAGAATTAGATGCCACCACGGGAATATTTTTAGTCCATCCCATTTTCCTGCATGATTTTCTTATTTGTTGAGCAAAGGGACAATTTTTAGTTTCAAAAAGAGAATAAATACCAACTCCCGAAGGATTTATTCTTCCGCCAGCACCCATAGAACTAATGAGTGGTGTATTATTTTCTTGACAAGCTGCCAGTAAATTAAGTTTTGGTTGCATACTGTCTATACAATCAAGTATATAATCAAATGGCTTATTTAATAACCTCATCATGTCAGAGGGTTCTTGAAATTGAGATACCAAATGGAGTTTAATGGCAGGATTTATATCTATAAGTCTTTTTGCCATTACTTCTGTTTTTAACAGACCAATCGTAGAATCTAAGGCAACTAATTGTCTGTTTTTATTTGAAATATCCACACAATCGCCATCCACCAGCGTCATGGAACCTATACCCGATCTTCCAAGAAATTCTGCCGCAAAACTTCCAACTCCGCCTAAACCAACAATCAATACATTAGCATTTTTTAATACATTTATTTTATCATTTCCAATTAATAAATTTGTTCTTTCTAACCAGGCATCAACCATATCGAATTAATTTAATCTTTAAAATTTGAGAAAAAGCCAAAGTTGATAAATATTACATGAAATATAATAAAAAAATATAGATTTGTACGAAAAGAGAAACTACCCAAACTAAAACGATAAACCTTACCATGTCAAGTAAAAAGAGCATACGGCAAAACGGTTTTACCAAAGTGCTTTTAAATCTTTTGCTTATTTTTCCATTCGTTACTTTAAGTTTCCACTTAAGCTTAGCTTATTTAAATAGCAAAAAGTCAATCCAAACAGAAGAATACCTTTATGATTACAGAGAAATATATGCCAGTCACCTCCAATTTCGCAAATGGTGGGGAACGGATTCCCTACTCATGTTTAAGTTGAAAAAATATTATCATGGTGTTTTAAAATACGAAAGGCCCGATACGACCAATCAAAATTATGCCGGATTAAATTTTTTGGGGTCTTTCTTTGATAAATTAATGGCAAAAAACAGTCAGGTCAGAATTGCCTATTATGGAGATTCCGGTATTGAGGCTGACTTAGTTACGCAAACATTAAGAGATAGCTTACAGAAAAATTTCGGTGGAACAGGTGTTGGATTCCTTCCCATCACCTCTAGAGATCCAGGATACAGGCAATCTATCAAACATTATTTTTCAAATTTATGGCACTGGGAATCACTGGAAAATCCCTCTCCTATGAGAAAAAATCCCGGCATTTCTGGAAACACTTTTTACACCACACAAAATGATTCAATTGAAGATCAAACCGCATGGATTTCCTATCGGGGCAAGACTTTTTCACCGAGAACAGCCATCTTTCCAACCCTACGTTTTTTTTACGGAAAAAATGAAAAAGAAGGATCTAATGGGAATATTGAATGGGAAATTAATGGTTTGCAGGAAACGGCCAATTTAGTGGAAAATGGTCTGCTTAATGAATTAAAACTTTTTGATCAGCCTATTACTCAAATTCGTATCAAAGCCAATATACCTTCAGGTTTACCTGTGTATGGATGTAGTATTGAAAGTGAAACTGGAGTTATCGTGGATAATTTTGCCCTAAGAGGGATCGATGGTTCTAGACTTGTTCGCATTCCAACAAATCTTTTAAAAGAATTCCAGCAAAAATTGAACTATGACCTCATCGTATTTTCTTACGGATTAAATGTCATTAATCCTGCCAGAAAGGATTTTTCGGAATATGAGGAAAAAATAATTCAATTAATAAAACATTATCGCACGGCATTCCCCGAAATACCAATTTTACTTATCGGACCACCTGACAAAGGTATTGGAAGCCCCGGTAATATCGTTTCTGATCCCAGTATTCCCCGCATAACCAAAGTAATGAGAAAAGCTGCTATAAAAAGTGAAACCGCTTTCCTTAGTCTTTATGAATTGATGGGAGGAAATGGCAGTATGGCCCGATGGGTAGAAAAAGAAAGACCCAGACTGGCAAGCACCGACTACACCCACTTCAATTATGAAGGGGCGGATAAAATAAGCCAGCAACTCCTAAATATTTTTTTATCAGAAACTAATTCTTTACAAAAACGCGCGTTTAATTAATATAAAATGACGGCAATTTTTCAATCATTCTTTCATGAACTTTGGAAATATGATCCCCATAATCCATTACAATTCAGCAGTATAACTTTCTTAATTTTATTTGTTACCGTTTATACGCTTTATTTTTTTATTAAAAAAAACATACCCTTAAGAAATATTTATCTGCTCCTTTTTTCTTTGTTTTTTTATTATAAGAGCAGTGGCTGGTATTTTTTATTATTGCTGAGTACCGCCTGGATAGATTTTACCATTGCACACCTTCTCTATCACAGTAAAGGGAATGCTAAAAAACTCTGGATAGGCCTAAGTTTATTTTTAAACCTGGGTGTTTTGGCTTATTTTAAATATTCACATTTTTTTAGTGAAATTTTCAACGAATTTTTTGGAGCCACCTTCAAATGGGAAGCTCTTTTCCTGCCTGTTGGTATTTCCTTTTTCACTTTTCAGTCCCTGAGTTACAGCATCGACGTCTATCGTGGCGATCTTATACCAGTAAGTGCCGGAAAATCAACGGTTAAGGGTTTAGTTATGAGCTTTTTAAATTATTGTTTCTATATCAGTTTCTTTCCCCAACTGGTAGCAGGACCGATTGTACGTGCCTCTCAATTTCTACCTCAGATAACCTTGCCTTCCGTTCTGAGTGTTCAGCAGGCTGGAAATGGATTATTTTTATTCTGCTGCGGCTTATTTAAAAAAATAATTCTTTCTGACACCATAGGTGTATTCTGGGTGGACAGCGTATTCGAAAATCCTTCACTTTACTCCGGAATGGGTAATTTATTGGCCGTTTACGGATATACCCTTCAAATTTATTTAGATTTTTCAGGTTACTCCGATATGGCTATTGGTCTTGCGCTGTTAATGGGCTTCCAGTTAACAGAAAATTTTAACCGACCTTATCTCTCAACCTCTTTACAGGAATTCTGGCGAAGATGGCATATTTCTCTCTCTACCTGGCTTCGAGATTATTTATATATATCACTCGGAGGAAACAGGGGCGGAAAAGTCAGAACTTACTTCAATTTATTTATGACCATGTTATTAGGAGGTTTATGGCATGGCGCCGGATGGATGTTTATCCTCTGGGGAACCTTACACGGAATTGGCTTAGCCATTGACAGATTACTTTCCTCTGCAGGGCTATTTTTTAGTAAACCAATCAGTAAAAGTTTCATCCTTTTGTTGTCTCTGCTTGGGGCTATAAGTATCTGTTTATACGTTATTGGAATAGGAGATAACATGGAAAAATGGCAAATTATGGAATGGCAAATTTTTATTTTTAATCTGGCTCTTTTAATCACTGGTTTATTCCTGTCTGGTATTATCTTGGAAAAATGGCTTAAAAATATTAAAATAACCACCTTCATGGCTGGTTTATTTACCTTCCATTTTGTAGCTTTTTGCTGGATATTTTTTAGAGCCGGTGCCCTAGGTTCCTCTATTCCATCTGGCGATTTATTAGGTAAAGTACTATCTAAATTAACCACTATCCGTTTTGACATTTCCTTTTTTGCAGAAATGAATGATAAAACACCTTATGTTTTACCTGCAATTTTAATAGGCTTTGGGTTACATTTTTCACCCTCCAGCATAAAAGAATTTCTAACAAACTGGTTTAGCAGACAGTCTTTTATCCTTCAGGCAATTTTTATATCCATGATAATCACAGCTGTATTGATACTAAACACACAAAGGAATGTACCTTTTATCTATTTTCAATTTTAACTATGGGTGAGCAGCGACCCATATTTCACCATCTTCAAAAACCTCTTTTTTCCATATAGGTACGGTTTCCTTCAAGGTATCAATGGCATATTTGCATGCTTCGAAAGCAGCTGATCTATGAGGCGTTGAAACGGCGATAATAACAGCAATATCACCAACCCGTAATTCACCCGTTCTGTGATGTATAAGGACATTTGAAGCATCCCATTTACTTTCAATAAACCTGCCAATTTCATCCATTTCCTTGATGGCCATTGGCGTGTAAGCTTCAAAAATAAGTTTTAACACGCTTTTTTTTTGCGTTTGATTTCTTACCGTACCTATGAAAACAGTCTGTCCTCCTGCATCATTGGAATGAGCCAGCCGATAGCATTCTGCAACATCAAGGGGAATATCCGCTATTTTAATATGAATCATAAAATAAGGTATGAGGAATTAGGATATTTTTCTAGGCAAATAAAAAATAAAAGATAATATACCCAACAAAGCAAATAAAATAAGATAAAAATCTTCAGCATTATAACTAGTAAGGTTTAAACTAGATAATAAAGGTGGAATTGAAAACATCAATAACAAATAAAAAAGAAATACTATTTCAATCAGGATTCCCTTATTTTGAAGAAAAAAAACAAAACTATTTAATTTTATGAATCGAATAAATAAAATTAATATAAGGGAGGCATAAAAAACAGTTAAAAAATTCCTGACAAATAAATGAGAAATGAAATCATTAGAATAACCTTGCATATTCAAATTCAACGTACCATTTTCCTTCAACGATTTAATTAAAGCCAACTTATATTCTCCACTCTTCAAATAAAAAGGAATATAATCTATGAAATAAAAAACACCTGGAATTGCGTGTAATAAATCATATTTTTGAAAACCTTTCTCAAATAGTCGTTCCCGAACGTATAAGTAAATTAAAGGAGAAATGAGATAAAGAGAAAAACCAGCCGTCCTGAATATATGCGGAACATAATTTATATATTCCGAATGAACAATATAAACTGTAATATAATTCTGAGTTGAACAAATTAAAAATAAATTAAACAAATAAAATTTATAGTTCCGGATTTCAATTTTTAGATACCTAAAAACAACCAAAGCTAAAAGACCTAAGCCTATGTAGGGAAATAAATCTATAGAAGTATTCATTACTAACTGTGAGAAATTTCATCTAATATACTTATAAAAAAAGAAACAAAAAGAAAAGGGGAAGATAAATTATCCTCCCCTTTTTAAATTTACGTCAACAATTAATTATTTGATCAAGATAAAGCTCTTTGATTCCGAATAATTAGCTGTATTCAATTTGTAGAAATATACGCCAGGTCCTTTCAAATCGGCCAGTTTAACCTTTTGCTGGTTATAACCTTTTCTAAATTCACTTTCGAATACTTTGACTACTCTTCCACTTGCATCCTGAATTTCAAGGGTACCACGTTCACTCACCGGCAATTGGAATCCAATGATGGTTTCATCGGTAAACGGATTAGGAACGTTTTGATAAAGCGCGTAAACCTGTCCATCCTGATTTACATTGAAGCCAGGAACCACATCGTGAAGTTTACCATTGATGTAGGCTTCCTTCTTCGTAATCCTGTCATTTAAGCGAATAGCCTCTGATAAATAAGCAGGTTTCTTCGCTCTTAAAACCAAGTGGAACAAGGCGCCTTCTTTCACACTTCCATTCCAGCTAACAGTCATCAGATTTTCATCTCCAAAAATAGCTACATGTTCGTCTTGTGCAATTTCATTGACTACATCTATCAGTTCAAGAGACGATTTATCGAATTCCATCGTGAACTGAATGCCTTCAATATCTTTCATATTTTCAAGGCTGAAAGAAACTTTTTTAGTTTCTCCTGCTTCCAGTTTCATTTCACTCAGATTCAATTTCACTTTGTCCACAAAACTTCTAATCTGTCCACCTGCTGTATTTGGAATTACAGATCCGTTTAAGTCTCCCATTTTTATACCCACAAAAGATGCAATGTTTGCCTTTCCAATCAGATTGTTGAAATTCTTCACTTCTGGGAAGGATTCTTGCCATGGATTTGCAGGATTAGGGAATACATAATCCGCAGGAATAAATCGCCAGCTGCTGTTATTTTCAAACTTCGTATTAATACCCAGGATTAGCTTACGTAACTGAATCATATCCAATACCGTAATTGTTTTTGAATTATTAATATCCGCAGCAATTAATTTATACGGACTATCCAGTTTTCTGGAGTCAAGAATATGACGTTGCATGGTAACCAAATCGAAAGTAGAAACCCCGTTCAAATAATCCTTATCTAAAGACGGAGTTACGGTATAATCCCTTTTAGCCGTCAGATTAGATAACTCATATTTACCTGTTAAGGAAGTAGGTTTCATCATTTTCATTTCACCACTTAAATTCATTTCGGCTCCTTCTACGGGTGCTTTTAATTCCGTTTTTACCTCACCTGCAATAGAAGCTAAAGATTCACAGATTTTATTATTGTCTGCCACCTCAACTAAGACCGAGCAATAATTAACCTTTCCTGAACCTGAGGTGAAGTAAACCCTGATTGGAATTCCACCCAGATCATTACAGTTCAGGATTAATACAGAATCTGCCTTTCTTGGTACATATCCAGATTTAACCTCTGCTTCCCTTAGGATAGAAACAAATCCACCCGGACTGCAAGAACCTGTATTAAAGTCACGATCGGTATCCTGTAGGAAATCAACCGCCCGTATTCTTTGATAAGGTTGTCCATTATCCCCAGCGATTAGCGAAGCTGTAAGTATTTGTACACAAACAGGAGCAGGTGCTTCGGCAGCTTCAACCGTAAAGGGTATTTGACGGGAAGCATAATTTCCACAATCATCTTTAATCTCCACTTTGAGTATATAATTGCCCACAGGTACTTTTGCTAGTTTAACCTGGAAAGTACTGTCTTTTGTCTGGTATTCTCCTCTAACCAGATTTGTAATCGGTATAGACAGAGGGCTGTTGTTAGCGTAGAGCGTTGCTCTTTCAAAAGTAAGCACATTTGTTGCACAAGCATCCCATGCCTTAAATTTAAAGGAAACATCCCCTTTGCAATCATTTGTAGTGGTTGGATGGTTACCTCCCTGGATATTTGAAGAAATGACTGGAGCCGTTTTGTCCACCACACTCAATACCTGCACATATTTCCAGGCAAAAGTCTGATCTCCTGCGCAAGCTGTTGGATGCTGAGGTAAGTAGGCACTTAAGGGTACCGATACTAAACTAGTTCCAAATGCACCACTTCTCATGGTTGTTGCACTCGTAGATTTCTCAAATTGGTGAACCCATTTGCGACCTAGTCCTGAAGCATCCATATTTCGTGGAATAACCCTTGCATAGTATCCAGGATCAGTGTTACCCGAGGTACAATTGAATTCAGTTGGTACCTGACACCAGTTAATGACCGTATAGGTTCTGTAAATCTGGTGGCAACCTGTTCCTGCATCGAATCTACTGTCAGAGACATTTACAGCAAGCAAATCACAACCATCTTCGTCATAACGAATCGCTTCAGCCGATAGATTTCCACAATCAACCACCTGGTCGGCCGGAACAATCAAGCTGTATTTATTATATCCCCTCACATTGATAACCTGAGAATCTCTGGCAACCACTTTCATGCCTTTAACTGTTTTGGTAACTTCCCAGTGTCTGGTTATTCTACCTGAACCACAAGAAAGTGATTTCATGATAAAGTAGTTAACTTCGCCAGAGCAATCTAATCCTGTGATTAAAGGCCAGCCAAATAATTCACCCGATTTTTTCTCATCTTCCAGTGCTTTAAGGGCTTCCTCATCGCGACAATCAATCCAGTTCTTGGCTTTACTATTGTAAGAAGCAGTCAAATCAGGTCGTTTAACCGTTGGATTAACTTTGTCTTCGACGGTTATGGTTGTCCAGCAATGACTCCAGTTGCTTCCATTGATACCTCCTATATCACCTCCCCATAGTTCAACCATTGGATTTTTTCCAAGGTCACAGCAGTAGAATTCCACATAGTTCATGAATTTAGGCGTATAATAATTACCTGCCTGAGGACCTGTGGTGATAAGTTCAAAATCTTTGAAATCAACAGAACCATCATTATTTCCAAAACGGTCATACTCCATATTTCCGAAGTAATATTTCTCAAGACAAGATTTATCCACCACACGACGCACGTACATTTTAGACATTGTACAGTTGTCATAAGAACCTTCATCGACATCTTCTACATAAACTTTAGCATATCCACTTCCTTTTCTGCCATCTACATACCAGTTAGAAGTAGCTTCATATACCAGGGAAACATGGATATTATCGTCACAAATCATAACCGGCGGCACTTTATCTTCGATGACAAAATAGAGTGTATCCCTATTCTGAGTGCCACAACTTGCGGTATTTGCACCAATAATTAATCGGTGTTCACCTACAGGAATACCCATCATCACAGGCTCACCATTTATTCTTGGTATAGAAACATGAATATTTGGTGTATATGTATTAGTTCTCGTCCAGAACTTACCTCCAGATCTGGTTAATTTAGACTCCAGGCTATAAGTCAAGGAAACAGCTGATCTGCCTGAGCAATGATCTGTCACAGCCCAGTTGAATAGGGATCCTAAATCTCTCTCAGAAGAACCATTTAATCTAGGCAATCTTAAACTTCCCTCATCACAGCCAGCCGTATTGGTCGAAACGATCACAGGATTTTTAGCGTCTCTGCCAAGGATACTACCTGTGCCATTTGCTGCCACAAATTGAGGACCAGTAAGATTCGCAAATACAATAAGTACCGTGTCTTGAATCATCTCACCGCAACGTCCCATAAATTGGGTAATCACCTGAACTTTTTTACCACC
>JBEAXK010000116.1:0-38178 GCA_041159865.1 Bacteroidota bacterium | reverse complement strand
TATAAGTTGACTAAAATTTGAAATATTGTTATACTTTTTCTTTTTTAAGAATTTGTAAACAAAACTTTTATTTATGACGGACTGTAGCTATTTTAGTTCAGTCCGTTGTTTTTTAATATTTTATTATGAAAAAATTTATCTTTCTGTTCTTGCTTTTGAGCTCATTTTTGATTCATTCGAATGGGTCCGTACCCAATTTTAAAGTGGATCATATCGAACCTTCCTTCTGGTGGGCGGGTATGAAAAATACTGATCTTCAAATAATGGTTCATGCCAAAGATGTTGCTTCGTATAGAACCCAAATAAATACACCAGGTATTAGGTTAGTAAATACTGTTCAAACGTCTAATAAGAATTACCTTTTTTTAAATCTTAAAATCAATGAGTCTGTAAAACCGCAAACTTTTCAAATTGAATTTTTGAAAGATGATAAAGTGGTTTTTTCGCAGCCATATACCCTAAAGGAAAGAAAAAGTAATTCTGCCGAACGTGTTGGATTTACCACAGCAGATGTTCTTTATCTGATTACTCCAGATCGTTTTGCCAATGGTGACCCCGGAAATGATAACCATCCTGAAATGAGAGAAAAATCGAATAGGTCCTTCAAAGGTGGTCGTCATGGGGGGGATATTGCAGGAATTATCAAAAATTTAGATTATATCAAAAGTACCGGATTTTCAGCTATTTGGTTAAATCCTGTACTTGAAAATAATCAACAAGAGTATTCCTACCATGGGTACTCAATTACCGATTTTTATAAGGTTGATCCTCGCTTTGGTTCAAATGATTCTTATCTTGATTTAGTGGAGAATTGTCATGAAAAAGGATTGAAGGTTATTATGGATATGATTGTAAATCATTGTGGTTCTTTTCATTGGTGGATGAACGACCTGCCAGATACCGACTGGATTAATTTTGATAATAAATTTGTTAATACTTCTCATCAAAGAGCCGTTATTCAAGATATTCATGCCAGTGAATACGATAAAAAACTTTTTGCCGATGGTTGGTTTGTTGAAACTATGCCAGATCTAAACCAAAAAAATGCATTGTTGGCTACTTATTTAATTCAAAATGCCATCTGGTGGATAGAATACGCTGGAATTGATGGCATAAGAATGGACACATACCCTTATCCTGATAAAGATTTTATGAGTGACTGGACTTGTGCGGTTATGAATGAATATCCTAATTTTAATATTGTAGGGGAAGAATGGTCTGAAAACCCTGCAATCATTGCTCATTGGTTAAAAAACAAGGTAAATCCAAATGGATATACTTCTTGTTTACCCGGAGCTATGGATTTTCCTTTACAAAGTGCTTTGGGTAAATCTTTGAGAAATAATAACTGGTATCCACTATATGAAACCTTATCACTGGATTTTTTATACCCGGATGCTTCCAGTTTAGTAGTTTTTCCTGATAATCATGATATGAGCCGGTTTTTTACCCAGGTTAATGAAAATTTAGATTTATTTAATCTTGGGCTTACTTATATGTTGACCACAAGAGGTACACCACAAATATATTATGGGACAGAAATTCTTATGTCCAACCCAGGAACAGATGATCATGGAATTATTAGAAGTGACTTTCCAGGAGGTTGGCAGGGTGATTCTAAAAACGCTTTTTCAAACACAGGACTTACAAGTAAAGAAATAGAGGCGAAAAATTTTATACAAAAATTGCTTAAATGGCGGGAAAACAAACCTGTTATCCATCATGGTAAAATGCTACATTTCGTTCCAGGCGAAAATATTTATGTTTATTTTAGATATGACAACAAGGAAAAAATAATGGTAATCCTTAGTTTAAATAAAAAAGATCAGATTATTGATTTAAGCAGATTTAAAGAGATTTTACCTGAAACATTTAGTTCTTTTGATATCATTTCAGGTAAGAAACTGGAAGTTGCTAACTTTTTACTGGTTCCTGCAAACAAATCCATGATTATGGAAATAAATTAACTTATAGTCATGGGGTACTTACTTCAACAGCATCTTTCAGTATATAGATAAAATGCATCACGTCTTTAGTGTTTAAAGTGAGTATCCCTTGAAAAGTTTTTACATCATCGGTATTATATCTTTTTGAAAAGCCCTTTTTCATTTCTAATTCAACAATAGTTTCTGAACCAGATCCCCCGCAAAAAAAACACATGGCCATTGGAACCTTTGATACTACGTAAAGGTTTTTTGTGGCATCAACGGGAATAACGTAACCCTTTATTTTAACCTTTTTATTCTTGAATGAATTTGGAGTTGAACCAAATCTGGGAACCATAAATTTAGATTGGTGCTCTTCAAACCAAACTAAATCAAAACTAACATCAGATAATTTTTCCCAGGTCAATAGTGGTTGAGCTTTTAGGTCTGTTATAGTTAAAGAATTTAGATAAGCGATAACAATAAATAAAGTTTTAAACTTTGCTTTCATCTTCAATTTTTGCTTAAAGATAAGTTAAAATTATATTTGTTTATGAAACATTGTTGCACTTAAAAGTGTTACTATGGAATAAACTAAGTATTTAAGCTAAAATATTCAAAGGATTCTCGTATTTTTCGCCAAATTAGATTTGGAAGATGTTCAAATAAGTCTACATTGGAGGAAATTTAAATAAAGAGGGGTGAAAGGTGTTAACTTAAGAATTCTCAGCCAAATAAAATTAAAATCTTTTATATCCTCATGAAGTTGAATTGTATAAAAATGGGTATGTATTCACAAACGCTTTTAGTTTTTAAATTTTTTCTTTATGTCTTTTTTATCTTGATATATAATACAGATCTTAAAGCACAAAATTGTAAATTGACAGGTCGTGTTTTATCTCTAAAAGAACCTCTAATTGGTGCTTCAGTTTCGTTGGAAAACAGTAGTTTAGGGACAATTACAGATTTTGAAGGAAATTTTATTTTATCTGATATTCCTATTGGAGAGCATACCATTCAAATTTCTTATGTGGGTTACAAGACAATATCTACCAAAATATTTTTCCAAAAAGATGAAATTATAAAATTGGATTTTAAGCTAGAAGAGGATGTTCTGGGTTTAGAAGCAGTTGTTGTATCTGCAACAAGAAATTCGATTCCTGCTTTTTTATCGCCTGTAATCGTGAATAGATTAGATGATCGAATTTTTAAAAGAACCCAATCTATAAGTTTAGCGGAGGGACTACATTACTCCCCTGGATTAAGAATTGAGAATAATTGCCAGAATTGCGGTTTCACTCAATTGAGAATGAATGGTTTAGAAGGACCTTATACACAGATTTTGATTAATAGCAGACCTGTCTTTTCTGCATTAGCAGGGGTATATGGTCTTGAGATGATTCCAACAAATATGGTGGAACGAGTTGAAATTGTGAGAGGTGGCGGATCGGCGCTTTATGGTGGAAATGCGATAGCAGGAACGGTTAATATCATTACTAAAGATCCTTTATTTAATCAATTTGAATATAACACTAATCTTTCGCTCACAAATTTTGAAAAGGCTGATAAATCAATGGCCGTAAATGGGTCATTAGTATCAGATGAATTAGATCGTGGTATTACTTTTTTTGGTTTCAACAGATCCAGGAATCCATGGGATGCAAATGGAGACGGACTTTCAGAAATGACAAAACTAAATAATTTGACGCTTGGTGCTGATGCTTATTGGAAACCTTCAGAAAATAGCAGATTAAGCTGGAATATGCTTTTTATGAAAGAATTTAGAAGAGGTGGAGGTGATTTTGATGTACAACCACACCAGGCAGCTCTTGCAGAACAACTTGATCACAATATTAATGGGGGAGGAATTTCTTATGAATTTTATTCAAAAGATAAAACAAAAAAAATAGCAGTTTATAGTTCCCTACAGCAAACAAACAGGGGAAGTTATTATGGTTCCGGCGGGAGTATTTTAACCTCCGGAACTAATTTGGGACTTTCCCAATTACAGGCAATCAATGCTTATGGTAAATCTAATGATCTGGCTTTAGCAGCTGGATGGCAATATTCAGCTGAACTTAGGGGTGGGTTTTCTCTGACGGCTGGAAATGAATGGGTACATAATAAAGTCAGCGATAAAATGCCTGGTTATAAAAGAAGTATTAATCAAACGGTCAATACATTTGGAACTTATGCTCAGTTGCAATGGAAACCTGTTGACTCCTGGACTTTTCTTGCTGGTGGACGCTTTGATCCATTATCTATTGATGGTAATTACCTTTTAGAGAATTATTCCTTCCGTCAGGTGAAAAAGATGGCACCATTTGTTCCAAGATTTAGTATTTTAAAAAATATAAATAGTAGTTTAAAAGCAAGGATTTCTTATTCACAGGGGTATCGCGCGCCACAGGCTTTTAATGAGGACTTACATATAGAGACAGTAGGTGGTGCGGCTTTATTTACCCAATTGGATAAAGATTTAAAAACAGAAAAATCCCGTTCCTGGAATGCTTCTCTGGATTATAACTGGAGAAAAGGATCGGCTGAAGGAAATTTTATCATGGATGGTTTTCATATTGTTCTAACCGACCCGTTTATCCTCAGTGATCAGGTAGAATTACCCAATGGCATAGGGGTGGTAACAAAAAGAAATGGTTCAGGGGCGCGTGTATTTGGTCTTAATTTTGAATCGAATATAGCCATTACGAGAAAATGGATCTTTCAAGGCGGTGCCACGATTCAAAGGGCTTTGTATGATGAAAGGGAAATAATATGGTCTCCTGGTCTTGTAACCGAAAGTAATAAAGATAGTGTTGTGTCAACAGACAGACTATTAAGAACACCAAATGTATATGGTTTCTTAAGTTTGGACTGGCGACCTGTTCATGAATGGAGTTTTTCCCTTTCAAGTGTTTATACAGGTTCTATGCAAGTGAAACATATTATAAATATTGATACTGAATTTCCAGTTTGGGTCAATACTCAATCTTTTTTGGAAGTTAATTTTAAAATGAGTAAAGAATGGCACCTGCACAAAACAATGCCTCTTACAGTTTCTATAGGCATTCAAAACATTTTTAATGCATACCAAAAGGATTTTGATAAAGGAGTAGCGCGCGATGCTGGTTATATATATGGTCCTTCCAGACCTAGAACTATATTTTTTGGTCTTTCATTTGCTCCTTTCAAGCCGGAATGATTTTTATTTTACCAAACATTTTTGAAAAAAAATTTGTATCATATCTTTTTTGATATTTTTACCAATTACAACTATTTTACTAATCCGAGGTTCATCTGCTTCCCAATGTTGACCATCAATATAATTAATTTGATTTTTTACTGTTTGTAATAAGACTTTAACAGGATATTGCTCTATAGTGATTAATCCTTTTTTTCTATATATTTGGTTGTAACTTAGAAATAGTAATCTATTAAGTTCAAAATTTAGCTTTGACTTGACAAAAGGCTTTGAGAGTGTGAAGGAGAAAGTGGTGAATTTTACATGAATATAACTTACTCTCCCTGATATTTCATTCAATTTTTTTTGTGGTAACGACTCATTTTGTTTTTGCAATAATACTCCGATGGGAAAATGACCAAAAGATCCATACGTTACATTAGCCAAAGGATTTATTTCTGATAAAATTTTCATAAATGGTTTAATTTATCTGCATCTTTAATCAAATCCACTTTATTTATCAATAAAATATCTGAGGATGCCACTTGTCTTACACCTTCTTCTGTTTCAGATAACCAGGATTCTATATTGTAGGCATCATTGATGGATATTACATTAATGAGTTCAAAATCTTTTATAACAGCTGGATGATTTAAAAAGATAGCTGCAATAGTTCCTGGGTCAGCGATTACTTTAGTTTAAATAAAAATTTTGTCTGTTTCTTCCTTATTTGAATAAAGTTCTTCTAAAACTTCAAATAATTCATCATTTAAAGAACAGCAAATGCAACCAGCAGAAAGTACTACCACTTGAGATACATTTGAAACAAAGGAAGCACCATCTATATTTATTTTTCCGATTTCATTTTCTATAACTACTATTTTCTCGTCTTTTTGCATTTTCAGAAAATAATTTAGAAAAGTTGTTTTTCCAGAGCCTAAAAATCCAGTTATTATATGGACGGGAATTTTCTTTTTCATATTTACAAAATTTCATTCAGTAAGATTTGTAACTTGTGGAACAAAAGAACGGTACATTTTGATTTAGCTTTATTAATAATAAGATGAATACATTACTAAAAGAAAAACCCAGGATGAATTTCTGGCAAATATTTTCCATGAGTTTTGGATTTTTAGGCATTCAGTTTGGATTTGCCTTACAAAATGGTAATGCTTCCAGAATTTTACAAAATTTTGGTGCAGATGTCCACGAATTATCATGGTTTTGGTTGGTTGCACCTTTGACCGGGATGTTGGTTCAACCGCTTATTGGATATTACAGCGATAGAACATGGAATAGATTGGGAAGACGTAAACCTTATTTTCTTGTTGGTACCATTTTATCGTGTTTGGCTTTGGTATTGTTACCCAATGCAGATATTTTTCTATCCATTAAATCTGCTTTGCTTATTGGTGCGGGCATATTGATGATAATGGATGCCAGTATTAATGTAGCTATGGAACCTTTCAGAGCACTGGTTGCAGATAATTTAAGAGTAGATCAAAACACCTTTGGATTTAGTATTCAGACCTTTTTGATTGGTGTAGGTGCAGTAGCAGGATCATATCTTCCCTCTATTCTTGCTGATTATTTTGGATTCAGCAGAGAAGGAATAAATGGAGGTGTTGCACCAAATGTTATCTGGTCTTTTTACATAGGTGCAATGATTTTTTTTGGAGCTATTTTGGTTACCTTAATTTTTGCAAAAGAATATCCTCCTGAGGAATATAAATTATATCACGGCGAACCTAAACAGAAAAAGGAAGGCTTGATTAATATTTTTCTTGACTTTAAATCTATGCCTGCAACAATGAAACAACTGGGTTTGGTTCAATTTTTTAGTTGGTTTGCTTTATTTAGCATGTGGGTCTTCACCACTCCAGCGGTTGCTCATCATATTTATGGATTAGCTATTACGGATACAAATAGTGTAGCTTTTAATCAGGCAGGCGATCAGGTTGGAAAAGCATTTGGCATATATAATCTCGTTGCAACCTTTTATGCCTTATTACTACCTTTTATTGCCTTAAAATTAGGAAAACAATGGACACATGCCATCTCGTTAATTGCAGGTGGTTTAGGTCTCATAGGGATTTACTTTTGCACCTCACCAGATCAACTTACCTATTGTATGATTGGAGTGGGTATTGCCTGGGCATCCATATTAGCTATGCCTTACGCTTTGTTGGCAGGTTCTATCCCTGCCGGCAAAATGGGCATTTATATGGGTATTTTTAATTTTTTCATTACATTACCTCAAATAATTAATGGTGTTGTAGGTGGTCTGATTGTAAAATATGCTTATCAGAATAATGCTATATATGCTCTACTATTTGCTGGTGTTTTTATGATTTTAGGCGCATTTACGGTTCTAAAAGTAAAGTCAGTTTAATTTTAACTACAAATCAATTCATATGAAGCAATTACTACTTGTCCTTACAATTTTATTTTCTACTTGTTCTATTTGGGCGCAAAAGAAAGATAAATCAGCTATGGACTATTCTACCATTATCACAGCAACTGAATTAAAAAAACAACTTTTTATCATTGCAGGTCCAGAAATGGAAGGTAGGAATACCCCTTCAGCAGGCTTAAAAAAAGCTGCAGCTTATTTAGAATCTGAGTTTTCAGCGATGGGGTTACAACCAATTGTTAATGGAAAGTATCAAATGCCTTATGCACTTTATCTGGATAGTATTCTGTCTTCCTCATTGATGGTTAATGGTCAAAATTATATTTCAGGAGAAGATTTTCAAATGAATCCCAATAATTATGCAGCTCAAATACATGCAGCAGAGGTTGTATTTGCAGGTTATGGTATGTCCGATTCCACCAGAAATGATTACAAAGGACTTGACGTAAAAGGTAAAATTGTAATGGTCATGGCTGGAACACCTAATCCTGGAGCAGGACGAGGAAATTTTGTTAATAAACAAGCTATCGCTGCCCAATATGGCGCTATTGCTGTTTTACAAGTTCAACAGAATCTTTCTATTCAAATGCGTGGTGGTGGTCCAAGACATTATCTGAATCTTTACAAAAAGGTTAATCTTCCAAATTTAATTACTATAAAAGGTAATGTGGCGAAGGAAATTACAGGTAAATCTTATGATGAGTTATTAGCTGAAGCAAAAAGCGGGGTTTCTAAAAGTTCATTCCCGGTTAAACTTTCTTTTAATTTATTAAAAGAAACAAAAGTGGAAGAAACCACCAATGTACTTGGATTTATAGAAGGAACAGATTTAAAAGAGGAGGTGGTTATGCTTACTGCGCACTATGATCATGTAGGAAAAACTGCTGATAAAATTTATTTTGGTGCTGATGATGATGGCTCAGGTACCGTAAGCATATTAACCTTGGCGAGAGCATTTTCAGAAGCAAAAAAAGCAGGCAAGGGACCTCGCAGGAGTATGGTTTTTATGCTTGTTTCAGGAGAAGAAAAAGGCCTGTGGGGTTCGGCCTATTATGCTGATAACCCAATTATTCCTCTTGAAAAAACTGTTTGTGATTTAAATATTGATATGATTGGCAGAATTGGCGATCCGTACGTTAAAGATGTAGATTCAAGTAATTATGTTTATATCATCGGAGATGATAAATTAAGTTCTGCATTAAGACCTATTAGTGAGGGAGTTAATAAAAAATATATCAATCTAAAATTAGATTACACCTATAATGATCCAAATGATCCGAATAGATTCTATTATCGTTCAGATCATTATAATTTTGCTGAAAAAGGTGTGCCAATTATTTTCTATTTCAATGGAGTTCACCCCGATTATCATCAACCAACAGATACTCCCGATAAAATTAATTATCCTCTGATGGCTAAAAGAGCTCAATTAGTATATTATACAGCCTGGGAAATTGCCAATAGAACAGAATCTATTCCAAGAGACCAGAATAAACTTTAATCATGATAGTAAAGAGGGTTAAAATTTAATCCTCTTTACTTTTTTTAGAAATTTCATATAATCATTTACTGTTTCCATAGGATTTTCTTCCATCGGTACATGACCACTGTCGTATATTTTTAATTCAGCCTTGGGGATTAATTTTTTAAATTGGTATGCACTTTTAATAGGTATCCATTGGTCATCTTTTCCCCATTGTATGAGCACGGGTACTTTTATTTTATTTAAATCATGTATATTCAATTTCTCATTCAATTGACTCATCCTTTTCACAAAAGCTGCACGATTGCCTGCTCTTAAGGATAATTCAAAATATCTTTCTATGAGTTCATTTGAGACCATCTTATCATTTTTATACACCTCTAGTAATGATTTTTCATAGATACTTCTGGGAGTTACCTTTTGAACCAAAGTTGAGAGGACAGGTATTTTTACCAGTCTGAAAATAAAAGGAGGTTTTTTCCCTTTTTGAGCTAGCCCTGCAGCATCAATGAGGTTTAGGCTTATTATTTTATAAGGAAATTGAGTGGTATAGTGCCATGCAACGAGGCCACCCAGTGAATTTCCAGCGATATGAAAACGATCAATTTTTAATTTTAAAACCAGACTGTCTAAAATGTTAGTATATCTGGAAATTTGATAATTATGATATGGATCAGGACCTGTTAGTCCAAAACCTGGTAAATCGAATGAAATGACTCTGTAATATGGAGATAAAATTTCAGTCCATTTCTCCCAAGTATGAACGGAGGCTCCTGTACCATGAATTAACACGATTGGTTCACCTTGTCCCGTATCCCGATAATGAAGTTTTACCCCATCTATAGCCATAAATCTGGAGGAAGGATATGCATATTTGGAGGTAAGTTTCTGTAAATCAATATCGTTTCTCCAATTTAGGACGATGACAAAGGTTATCATTATAATAAGGATAACGAATAAATATTGAATCGATTTTTTCATGGGACTAAATAGTGTAACCTCCATCAGCCGTAAAAACGGCTCCTGTAGAATAGGCAGATGCTGGTGATGCTAAATATAGAGCTAAAGCTGCAATTTCTTCTGGTGATCCAATACGTGCCAAAGGTAATTGGCTCAACATCATTTTCATGATTTTATCATTAGTCCATAATGCTTCGCTAAATTTGGTTTGAATTAATCCAGGACAAATTGTATTGACTCTGACATTGTGTTGACCCCATTCTTTTGCCATTACTTTAGATAGCGAAATAAGCGCTGCTTTACTTACGCTATAAATTCCGAGACCTGGTTCAGGACGTAATCCTCCAATACTACTAATATGAATAATGACACCACCACCACGTGATTTAAAACTGGGAAGTACCATTTTTGATAAATCAAATGGACCTCTTAGGTTGACTGAAATGATTTTATCAAAAGCCCAAGTTTCTGTATTTTCTACAGGTCCAAACACAGGATTTGAAGCTGAATTATTAACAAGGATATCTACGCCTCCGTATGATTTCACGGTAAAATCTACGAGATTTTTATTTTCCTCCTCTACGCCATTATTGCTTGCAAAATATTTACAGTCAATTCCAAGGGAGATTAATTTGCCAGCAGTTTTGTTAAGGGCTTCTTCTTTTCTTCCTGAAATAACGATTTTAGCCCCAGACAAGCCCAATTGCATAGCAATAGCTTCACCAATTCCTCTGCTTGCACCTGTGATAAGTGCTACTTTTCCTGTGAGATTAAATAATGTTTCTGACATTTTTAATCCTAAAGATACAAGTTGAAAATCAAGAAAAAATTATAAATGTAATTTTTCTTTACGGGCCAATAAAATATCTTCTGATTCTACATGTTCAGGATCTGGAACACAACAGTCAACAGGACAAACGGCAGCACACTGAGGTTCTTCATGGAATCCTACACACTCGGTGCATTTATCTGAAACGATATAATAATAGTCATCTGAAACAGGCGAGTTTTTCTCAATAGCTGAAATAACAGCCCCATTTTCTAAAATAAATTGTCCGGATAAAGTGGTTCCATCTGAAATAGCCCATTCCATACCTCCTTCATAAATTGCATTATTAGGGCATTCTGGTTCACAAGCCCCACAATTAATGCATTCATCCGTAATCATAATCGCCATAAAAGCATAATTAATAGATACAAAAAATAATTTGTGCAAATATACTTTACATTATCATATTTACAAACGTCTTAACTTAAATTGGGTTTTGTCAATTCCTAAAGATATTTTTGTCTTTTGAAAAATATTTATTTTATGGCGAAAACAGCAAATACAAAGGAAACTCCTTTAATGGCACAGTATTTTAAGGTGAAAGCCAGACATCCTGATGCTATTTTACTTTTTCGCGTGGGTGATTTCTATGAAACCTTTGGGGATGATGCAGTAAAAACAGCTTCAGTCTTAGGAATTGTCCTAACAAACAGGAATAATGGGGGCAGTGATGTTCCTCTTGCCGGATTTCCTTTTCACTCCCTAGATACTTACCTTCCCAGATTAGTTAGAGGAGGTTTTCGAGTTGCTATTTGTGAACAACTTGAAAAACCCGATCCCCAAAAGAAAATTGTTAAAAGGGGAGTAACGGAAATTATTACACCAGGAGTTACCCTGGAGCATTCTTTGTTGGATACAAAAAAAAATAATTTCCTTGCTGCAATTCACTATACTAAAAAGGATGAAATGGGTATCGCCTTTTTAGATATTTCAACAGGTGAGTTTCTGCTTTCTGAAGGTGATTTCCCAAATGCTGATAAATTAATCAGAAGCCTGAATCCTTCCGAAATAATAATTGGCAAGGACAAAAAATCTTTTGCTGAAAAAGAGTGGGGTTCTTCTTTTTATTTAACCTGGCTCGATGAGTGGATTAGCACTCTTGATTATAGCAGAGAAAAATTACTCAATCATTTTGATGTTTTGAATTTAAAAGGATTTGGAGTCGAGGATCTTTTATTAGGTCAGGTTGCCGCTGGTGCTATTCTTCATTATCTTGAAACAACAGAAAATAAAAATTTAAAACATATTTCAACAATCAATAGGATTCAACCCGAAAATTATGTCTGGTTGGATAGATTTACAGTTAGAAATCTTGAATTAATTTATTCTCCCCATGAATCTGGTTTCTCTCTTTTAGATGTTTTAGATCATACCGTTTCACCTATGGGTTCAAGGTTATTGAAAAAATGGGTCGTTCTTCCTTTGAGAAATCAATCAGAAATTGAATCAAGATTGGATGCAGTTTCTTGGTTTTTTGAAAACTTAGAGGAAGGTAATGAAATTTCAAAATTTCTTGTTAAACTTGGTGATTTAGAAAGGCTGATTTCCAGAGTACCCATGGGTAAGATTAACCCCAGAGAAGTTAATCAACTAAAAAAATCCCTTTCTGCCATAGATCCATTGAAAAATTTACTCTTTTCTTCTAAACTTGGAACGCTGAGGATATTTGCTGAGTCTTTAAATCCTTGTGATTCCCTCTCTGAAAGAATTAACTTGCAATTAGTGGATGATCCTCCTGTTAATCTTTATAAAGGTGGAGTAATTTCCGATGGATTTTCCTCCGAATTAGATCAATGGCGGTTTATAATTAATAACAGTAAAGAACTTCTGATTAACCTCCAACAAAAGGAGATTGAGAAAAGTGGTATACAAAACCTGAAAATTGGTTATAATTCCGTTTTTGGATATTATCTGGAGGTGACAAACAAACATAAAGATGCCACACCTGCTGATTGGATCAGAAAACAAACACTTTCGAATGGTGAGCGATTTGTTACTGAAGAATTAAAAGTGCTGGAGGCAAAAATTTTACAGGCTGAAGAGAAATGTATTGAAATCGAAAATCAACTTTTTAACCAGCTGGTTTTTGATTTGCAAGCCTATATTTTACCTATTCAAATTAATGCTCAGGTGGCAGCACAAGTAGATTGTTTACTTTCATTTGCGAAAAATGCAAAGAAATTTAATTATGCCAGACCAAATGTAAATCAGTCATATAGTATTGATATTAAGCAAGGCAGACATCCTGTAATAGAACAAAAATTACCCCTTGGTGAGTATTATGTCCCGAATGATACTTATCTAGACAATGAGAATCAACAGATTCTTATGATTACTGGACCTAATATGGCAGGAAAATCTGCTATATTAAGGCAAACTGCTTTGATATGTTTAATGGCTCAGATGGGCTCTTTTGTTCCAGCTCAATCAGCAGAAATAGGGATTTTAGATAAGGTGTTTACCAGAGTTGGCGCAAGCGATAATATTTCTTCGGGAGAATCAACTTTTATGGTAGAAATGAATGAAACGGCTAGTATTTTGAATAATATTTCATCCAGAAGTTTGGTTTTATTGGACGAAATTGGAAGAGGTACCAGCACCTATGATGGAATTTCTATTGCCTGGTCTATCGCAGAGTTCCTGCACGAAAATTATTTATGTAAAGCAAAGACCTTATTTGCAACGCATTATCATGAGTTAAATGCGCTGGAAGAAAGATTTCCAAGAATCCATAATTTTCATATTTCTACTAAAGAAATGGATAATAAAATTATTTTCCTCAGAAAATTAACCCCTGGTGGCAGTGAACATTCTTTTGGCATTCATGTAGCGAGAATGTCAGGTATGCCTAAAGTAATTATCGAGAGAGCAGGCGAAATATTGATAGAACTTGAAAATAAAAGATTAGAGGGTAATCCAAATTTGACAAATAGGGTTTCTTCGATTCCCAAAAGGATGCCAGAAGCTGTTCAATTGAGTATATTTGAAACAGTGGATCCCACTGCTGGTCGAATTAAAGATACGTTGATTAATCTTGATATTAATACGATGACTCCAATTGATTGTATGCTTAAAATCAGGGAGTTAAAAAATTTATTGGAATCTTAAAACAGTAAAATGAAAATTGCACTTATTGGGTATGGAAAAATGGGTAAAACCATAGAAGCTTTGGCAAAACAACAAAACCATGAAATAATTATTACTATTGATGCAGATAATTTGGCCGATTTAAAATCTGAACTATTTAAATCGGCAGACGTGGCAATTGAATTTACTCAACCCGATCAAGCTTTTAATAATATAATGGCTTGTTTTGATGTTGGAATTCCTGTTGTTTGTGGCACAACAGGCTGGTATGATTCTCTTGATAAATTAACTGAAGTTTGTCAGAGAAAAAATGGAGCATTACTCTATGCCTCAAATTTTTCTATTGGAGTTAATATTTTCTTTGTTCTCAATAAGTTTTTGGCAAAACAAATGAGTCACTATTCAGATTATGAGGTCTCCATGATTGAAACACATCACACGGCAAAACTTGATGCACCGAGTGGCACGGCTATTACCCTCGCCGAAGATTTGATTCATAATCACCCCAGATATGAATCATGGTCAAAAGGAGAAAAAAAGATAGATAATACCATACCTGTATTATCTGTAAGGGAAAATCCAGCACCGGGAAAACATGAAATCATTTATACTTCTGATATTGATGAAATTAAAATTAGCCACGAAGCTTTTAACAGAAATGGATTTGCCTCAGGTGCTGTTTATGCTGCCAACTGGTTAAAAGATAAAAAGGGTATATTCCATTTTGCAGATGTATTAGCGTTACAATTCGGCTAATTTTTCTAGAAGCCAGTTTTTGGATGCTACGTTACTCGTTTTTTGTAATTCTGTTGTTAGCTTGATTTTAGACTTTTCATCTTTAGGTGTCAGTTTAGCCAATTTTTTAGTAAAAGAAATAAAGTTTCTGTATAGATTTTTCCTGTCTTCAGGAATATTTTCGTTTCTGTTTAAAAAGGCTCTAAAGCTGTCTAGTAGGAAAAATAGCGCATCAATTTCACCTGTATCATAATAGGTACAAATTAAAATATTCTTAGAATTAAGATTGTAGGTATAATCATCGTATTCAACAGATTGTAGTGTTTTAATTACTAAATCATATTTTTTCTGATAAAAATATAACTGGGCTAAATTAAAAGTTAATGCATTTTCTCTTTGATTCTCGGGGAGTAGGGGAGCATAATCTTTGATAAAATTTTCTATCCATGTAAATTCCCTTAATCTTAGACCAATGACCACAATATTTCTAAAATGCCAGGGAGAGAAAGACTGATCTTCAAGTAGAATATTCTGTGAAACCACCTCTTTATAAAAATCAAAAAGGTCAGATGAAAATTTACTGTTACCCGTATTTATTTGAATAGTTGCGTAATTAATTATGATGGAATAAATTTCGGTTAATTCATTTTTAGGAAATAAAAGACTATTTTCAGAAACTGATTGTCTCAACGAAAAATAATTATCCTCATCAGAAGGATGGGTAAATAAATGCAGTAATTTAGCGTAAACCATAACGCTAGGTACGGTATCAAATCCTTTTTTTTCTATTATTTCTAATATTTCTTCCTGATAGGTAATGGCATAACTGTGTGCGGATACTGTTTGTAAGGCTAAAGCAGTACAAAATATTCGTAGTTTTTCAGAAAAGTAGAAAATATCTAGATTTGCATTTATATCGTCGAGGTTTGAACGAATTTTTCTATTGTCTTCTACATTTAAAACTTCGTAATAATTTCGTTCTAACTGATAACGTTGAAGGAATGTCTGGGCATTTTGCAATGGTTTCGCAGCCAGATGATTTCTAGCATTTTTCATGCTATTATTAGCTAATCCGGTTAATTTTCTGTTGTTTATAGTTTCTAACAAAAATAAATCCTGCGTTATAGGATCATTTTGATAAAAATCGAAGGAAAGAAATTGAGTTAGTAACTTTAATATATCAGAAAAATATTTTCTTGAACGTGTGTCGTCATAAGGAATACCTTTAAATAGTTTTCCCCAGAGAATTTTTTTATCGGGCAGTTCTTCTGGTTTTTTAATCAAAAATCCCTCAATAAATTCATAAATGGCAATTAAATTTGAGTCACTGTTGAAAAAAGGAGACATTAAAAATTTTTTAAATCTGTTTCTCTCTGCTTTATCAAGTTGTAAAAGCGTCTGAACCAATTTTGAGTCTCGCATTTGCTAATGTTCTAAAAAGTTAAATTTATATTAAGATAAACGATTTTTGGATTTTTATTGTATCTTTACAGTATAAAAAAACGGATGACCTAATCTCATATAGCATGAATTTAAGAATACTTTATTTGGCATTCACCTGTGTTTTCTGGGTATTAAGTTCCAGTGTTTTTGCACAAATCTCCGTAGATGTTGTAAAAAATAAAACCGGTGGGGCATTATTAACGGTAGATCAGGGAAGTATTCCTACCTTTACAACACCCTTAAACGGCAGTGTAACAACCACAGCTATTGGTAATATTTATAATATTATTTATACGCCAAAAACTGATTTTTTGGGATTAGATACCTTTTCGGCTACCTTTGTTCTCAATAAAGAGCTTAAATCAACTCTATACAGAGTCACCGTAAGACAAGCAAAAGTTATTGCAATTCCTGACCTATATGCTTATGATTTTGCGAAGAAAGGAGAACAATTAATGTCTGTTACGGAAAATGATATAGATGAGGAAAATGGGCTCAAACCCAATATCATAGAAATTACTTCAAAAAATAATGGAATTTTTAAAATATCAGGGGATAGAAAAGATATTCTTTTTACTCCTGTTTCTGGTTTCTCAGGGGTTGCCAATATAACTTATCTAGTATGTAACCTCACAAACGAAGTATGTGCTCAAACAACTGCTTCTATTATAATTCCTAATCCTAGAGATACTTTCGAAGTATTTACACCTAAGTTTACACCCATTAATTTACCCATTCCAAAAGATTTCGTTTTACAGGGTTCATCCACTAATGGAACGCTTAAATTTTCTGGACATTTTCAAGAGTTTACTCCTAATGCAAATTTTGTGGGTAGAGAGAGTTTACTTTTCCAGAATTCGTTAACAAATCAGCAAATAGCCGTAAATATTAATGTATTAAGTAAACGAAAAAATATTTTTGCATTTGACGATTATGCTTCATTAACACCTGGTTCTTCTATTCAAAACTGGAATCTGCTGGTAAACGATAAAATTTCTGGTACGCCTACTTTTAAAATTATTACTGCTCCCAGATTTGGTAAAATTTCGGTTGAAGGAACAAGAGTTACTTATGAAGCCCCTAATGGTACTTCTTTTTCGGGGGTTGATCAATTTACTTATGAGCTTAGCCAGGATGGTTTAGATAAAGAAATTGCCACCGCTTACATAAGGGTAAGCAGATTTGAACCTAATGCTCAAAATTATAATTTTTATACTACTAAAAGTGTTCCACTTAAGGTAATCCACACTCTTCCAGCGTCATTAAACAATGTTAAGTTTGAAATTTCTAAAAAAGGTCAAGGAACTTTGATTGTTAACACAGATAATACTTTAACTTATACTCCTCTAAATACAGCTGGTATAGATGGTAATTGGGAAGTTGAATATTTTGTTTCCGATAATTCAGGGATATGGAAAAAAGTTTCAACTATAAAATTGAATTTCAATGTTCTCGATATAGACGTTAAAGATCCTTGTTTTGGTGATCAATGTGTTTGGAGTGGAGATACAGATAATGACGGCGTTGTATCTTTAGCCGATTTGCTACCAATTGGTCAGTTCCTTGGAAATGTGAACCAAACTGAGGGTCCAACTGTAACATCTTTATGGTACGGTAAAAAAGCAACAAATTGGACATCAGATCCTTTATTGAAATACGTTAATACAAATGGGGATAAATTTATCTCCGATGCTGATACCTTAGCTGTAAGGAATAATTTAGGTAAAACACATGGTATTATTTCAAAAGAAATTCCTATTCAAACATTTTCTGTTAAGTTAAAAGGAAATGTCACAGTAAAACCTGGCGAAGCATTCAATTTGGATGTTTTTATAGGTGATAAATTAAAACCAGCCATTGATTTATACGGTTTCACCCTATCTTTGCCTTTTAACAAACAGTTATTTGATTTGTCTAAATCATCATTAACTTTTGATTCAAGAAGCTGGATGGCTTACAATTCTCCTGTTTTTTCTATGGCAAATAATAACAACGAAAGAGGAGTAATGGAAGCCGCCTATACAAGGACAAGCGGTAAGTCAGCTGATGGTTTTGGAAAAGTGGGTACAGCAAGAATAATTGTAACAGATATTGCGGGTATTAAGCCATCAGATGGTTCAAAAGAAATTAAAGTCACTTTAGGAGGTCAGGCAACAGCTAATGATGCCAGTGGAAATTCCTACGGTTTATATGTAGAACCCTTTTTGCTCACTATTGATTTAAGTGACTATAAGGATGAAACAGTTCCTTCCCCAGTAATACCTGTATTATCTCCAAGATTCAACGGTTCAGAGCTTGAAATTTATCCGAATCCAGCTTTTGATTTTGTGAAAATTAAAAGTTCTCAAAAGGAATTAATTCGGTCTGTTCAACTTGTAAATATGGCTGGTCAGATATTATTTGAATCTCATAATATTAATGCAATTGAAATGGAGATACCGACAGGTAGCATACAAACAGGTATCTATTTAATAAGAGTATTGACAGAGAGTAGTTCAACATCACGTAAAATTCAAATCCTGCAAAGGTAATCTCAGAACATAAACTTTTTTTAAGGAATCGCCTGTATCTATGAGTTACAGGCGATTTTTATTTATGATATCTAATAGTTCATCTCTATAGTTTTTACCAACAGGTAATAATTTAGGTACATTTTTTTCAAATACTTCTACCATATTCCCTAGTATGGCATTAATTCTGTCAATATTTACAATATAAGAACGGTGAATTCTTTTAAATTTAGAAAGTGGTAACTTTTCCTCCAGACTTTTCATCGTTTGAAGTGTAATTACGCGTTGATTTTCCATTCGGATGATGACATAATCTTTTAATCCCTCAATGTATATTATTTCATTGTGATTTATTTTGATGAGCTTTTTATCTGCTTTGACAAAAAAGTAATCTTCCGATTCCTTTTCAGAATTTACTTTTTCTAAAGATTGATTTTTCTGTAATTGATGTAACTCAAATGCTTTATTAATAGCTTTAATAAAACGTTCCATTGAAATAGGTTTTAACAAATAGTCCAATACATTTAATTCAAAGCCTTCAAGTGCATGATTAGGATACGCCGTTGTGATTATCACCAATGGAGGATTTTTCAAGGTTTTTAAAAAATCTATTCCACTAATCATAGGCATCTGGATATCCAAAAAAATTAAATCAATAGTATTTGATTTCATCCATTCATTGGCTTCTATGGCATTTAAACATTTTGCAAAAAGATGAATTTCCGGAAATTTAGAAATATAGGTTTCTAAAACATCTTGAGCTAAAGGCTCATCATCAATAATTAAGGTATTAAGCATAATAAATTATTTACTCTTCTAATTTAAGATTAAGATTTACAATATATTCCTGTTGTAAATTCAATATATTCAGTTCAAATCTATTAGGATAGATTAATTGGAGTCTTCTGTTTACATTTTCCAGTCCAATACCACCAACAAGTGTTAAATTTTCTGAATTAAAAGCAGGCAAAGACTTATTATTTGAGATATAAAAATGAAGATCAAGTTCATCAACATTCAAATTAATATGTACAAATCTTCTTATGTCTGGGCTTGTATTTACGCTATGTTTAAATGCATTTTCTAAAAAAGTAATTAACAAAAGTGGCGCAATAAATTTATCTTCTGTATCCCCGTTTATCTCAAACAGGATTTCTATAGAATTACCTTGTCTCAATTTTTCTAAGTCTATATAATTTTGCAGATAGAGTATCTCTTTGGATAGATTCACCTTTTTTTCATTACACTCGTAAAGCATATATCGCATCATATCAGATAATTTGATAACAATTTCAGGTGCCAGATCCGATTTTTTTAAGGTAAGTGAATAAAGACTATTTAAGGTATTAAAGAAAAAATGGGGATTGATTTGTGACTTTAAAAATTGTAATTCTGATTGCATATTCTTATTTTCCAGTTGTTGTCTCAATGTGATCTGAGCGAACCAGTCTACCACAATATTTCCAATAGTTGTGAATCCGGAAATAATCACAAATACAAAAAAATAGCCTGTTTGTTTTTCAAATAATTTATATTGATAGTTAGGAAAATCACTTAGTTTTAAATGAAGAACCAGAGTTTTTATAGGTGTCAATAAAAAACAAGCTAATAGTAATAGAAATAGATAAGTGAGAATTTTCTTCTTATCAAGATATACGGGAATTAGATATCCTAAATTGAAATAAACGATAATCATATAAAAACTTAAATTAATAAGTTCATTGCTAAGTGTAAAGAACGTGTCTTCATTAGTCTGCTCCAATAAAATAAGGATAGAAAATAATACAATCCAAAATATAATATGGATAATCCAGTTAATTTTCGATGCCAGGAATAGTTTATTCAATTATTTTTTTTTATAATATTAGTAGAATTTGTTTGAATATGCAAAAAAATAAGATGAATTGAATAAGGGACAAGACGAAAGGCTATAAAGTTTATGTCATGGAATAAATGGTTTATTTGTATTTTTGCAATTAAACATTAAAGTAACAAAAATGATGAAAGCTTTTGTTTTTCCTGGTCAGGGAGCTCAGTTTGTTGGAATGGGTAAAGATATGTATGAATCTAACCTTTTTGCTAAAGAATTATTTGAAAAGGCAAATGAAATTCTAGGATTCAACATTACAGAAATAATGTTTAATGGAACTGCTGAAGACCTTGTTCAAACAAAAGTAACTCAACCTGCACTTTTCATCCACTCGACTATTAAAATTGCTTTGTTAGGCTCTGATTTTCGACCAGATGTTGTTGCTGGACATTCCTTAGGTGAATTCTCTGCTTTAGTTGCTGCTGGATGTATTTCCTTTGAGGATGGTTTAAAATTAGTATATCAAAGGGCTTTGGCCATGCAAAAATCTTGCGAAGATAACCCCGGAACAATGGCTGCTATTATTGGCTTATCTGATGAAGCTGTTGAGTTGGTTTGCAGCCAGGTTACCAGTGGTATAGTGGTACCAGCTAATTATAATTGTCCAGGTCAACTGGTCATTTCTGGTTCTGTTGAAGCTGTGAATGAAGCTATGCTAAAATGTAAAGAATTAGAGGGTGGAAAGGTTATTCCCTTGTCTGTGGGAGGAGCATTCCATTCACCTTTAATGTCTTCAGCAGCTGTCTTATTAGCTCAAGCTATTTCTAATACCATTTTTAATACGCCTGTTTGCCCTATTTATCAGAATGTTACAGGTTTACCAGAAATAAATGCAGACCTTATTAAAGTCAATCTAAATAATCAATTAACAGCACCTGTCAGATGGACGCAAACCATGCAAAACATGATTTCTGATGGCGTAAATAGTTTTACTGAGGTTGGTGGAAATGGAAAAGTGCTTCAAGGATTGGTTAAGAAGGTAAACAGACAAATGGAAACTACTTCTATTTAATATGATTAAGCAACAATTTCAAATTAAAGCGGGTACTGTTTTATTATCCAGTCCATTCATGGATGATCCTAATTTTACACAATCCGCTGTGCTTATTTGTTCGCACAATGATCAGGGTACACTTGGGTTTGTTTTTAATAAACCATTAGTTTTTTCTGTAAATGATGTGTTGGAATCTTTCCCTTCTCTTTCAGTTAATATTTTTAAAGGCGGTCCAGTAGAAAATAATACAATTCATTTCTTGCATAATGCGGGTGAAATTCTAGACGATAGTGTACCCATTAGTCCTGGTGTTTTTTGGAGTGGTGATTTTAAAAAATTAAAATTTCTTGTAAAAAACGAATTAATTACTCAAAAGGATATTCGTTTTTTTGCAGGTTACACAGGGTGGGATAAAGGACAGTTGGAGGAAGAGCTTAAAGAGAATGCTTGGTTTATAACTAACATGGATGCAAATTACCTTTTTAAAGTTTCGTCAAAATCAGTTTGGCGTAAAATGATGATAGCAAAAGGGGGACATTTTCCTCCTCTTGCTGATATTTCTCCTGATTATTCTTGGAATTAATATTATTTTAATAAGGCAATAATATTTTCTTTTTCTTTATTGAATGTAGGTATTTCCGTTTTAGGTAAAGGTTCAGGTGGAGGGAATGAAAGTCTTAAATGATTTACTTGTTGTCCATTTTTCCAAAATCTAAAGCAAACATGTGGTCCGGTTGCTAAACCAGTAGAACCAACATATCCAATTGTCTGACCTTGTTGAACTTGAATACCACTTCTTATACCAGGTCCAAATCTTGACATGTGTAAATATTGAGTAGTATGTAGCTTGTCATGCTTTATTTTTACATAATTTCCGTTTCCACCTGAATATCTTGCTTCCAGTACAACTCCATTTCCCACAGACATGATTGGAGTTCCGTGAGGTGCCGCATAATCAGTTCCAAAATGTGGACGTACTCTTCTTAAGATTGGATGAAGTCTGGATGTATTAAAATAGGAACTGATTCTTGAAAATCGAAGAGGGGATCTCAAAAATCCTTTATTTAAAGGTCTTCCTTCTAAATCATAATATCCTTTGAAAGCTGGTTTACTATAATAGATGGCATTTATTGTATTTTTTTCCATTTCATAACGTGCAGCTAAAACTAAACCAGCACCAATTTCTTTTCCATCGATATGATGGCTCTCGTAAACAATTTTAAATTTTTCTCCTTTTTGCAAATGATAAAAGTCAATAGACCATTGTAGGGCATCTTCTAATTTTGCAATTAATTCAGGACTCGAGCCTTTCTCAGCCATGGCATTCCAAATAGAACTTTCAATAGTACCTGATGTCGATTTTATTTTTTTAATTACGGGTCTTTCAATTTTTTTTATATTAATAGAGTCTATAAAGTTAAAGACGTAATAATGATAAACATTGGGTTCATAAACAAGGTATTCTAATTGCTTTTTATCCATACTTTTAAATAAAGTATATTTTTCTCCTACTCTGAAATTACTGGGTTTAAAAACATGTTGATTATCAGCCATGATTTCATGCACAATCTGACTGCTTACGCCATTATTATTTAAAATATTTCCGATGACATCTCCATTTTTTATAATATTCTCTTCTATAGAGAAAGTATCAATGGCAAAACCATATTTAAGCGTTGGAATAACGACTGGTAACGAACCTAATTTTTTTAAATCGGGGTTCTTTATAGAGAAGATTCCATTTAAAGGTAGTTCATCAGAGAAAATAAAAAGAATCACTAAAAAGGAAACTGATAATAGAGGCAAGTAAAGTTTTTTAAGATGTATCATTTTAAAAAGGATAGGGGGTACAATTTAGAATTTTCAAATATAATAATTTTATGAAATAAACCATCTTTGATTTTTAAAAATAACATTTACCTTTATGATTCAATATAGTTTATGTCCACCGAAAATAATTATGAGAAACGGGGTGTTTCTGCTTCTAAAGAGGAAGTTCATAACGCCATTAAGAATTTAGATAAAGGATTATTTCCCAATGCTTTTTGTAAGATTATTTCAGATGTTGCTGCTGATGATGTTGATTTTTGTAATCTAATGCATGCCGACACTGCTGGTACTAAAACGAGTCTGGCTTATATTTATTGGAGAGAGTCCAATGATTTATCTGTTTGGAAAAATATTGTTCAAGATGCCATTGTCATGAATTTAGATGATATGGCTTGTGCTGGGTGCTTTGACCATTTTATGTTATCTTCTACGATTGGAAGAAATAAAAAACTGATACCTGGGGAGGTATTAACAGCTATTATTCAAGGAACTTCAGATTTTGCGGATTTTTTAAAAAAACTTGATTTTAAAATTCATCTCGCTGGGGGTGAAACGGCCGATGTTGGAGATATTGTCAGAGTTGCCGACATAGGATATACAGCCTTTTCCAGAATGAAGAGGAGAGATGTTTTTGAAATTGATATTCAAGAAGGTGCAGAATTAGTTGTATTATCTTCTTCTGGTCAATCTATTTATGAAAATGAGTATAATTCTGGGATTGGATGTAATGGATTAACCTCTGCCAGACATGATGTTTTAGACCATAGTTATGCAATTAAATATCCAGAGTCTTTTGACCCTGCCATTGACAATCAATATGTTTACGCCGGTTCAAAAAAGTTAATGGATACACTAATCATCAATGGATCTTCTTATTCCATAGGCTCATTATTGCTTTCTCCAACCAGGACTTACCTTCCTTTTATACGTTATCTTTTTAATCACTACAGATCGGGATTACAGGGATTAATTCATTGTACAGGTGGCGGACAAACGAAAGTGCTCAAGTTTTTACAACAAAAAAGAATTGTGAAAAATAACTTGTTACCCATACCTCCCATATTTGATTTGATTCAAAAAGAATCATCCTCAGACTGGTCAGAAATGTACAAGGTATTTAATATGGGACAACGTTTGGAAGTGTATGTGTCAAAAGGCATGGGAAATGAAATAGTTAAATTAGCTGAATCGTTTAATATTGATGCTTCTATTGCTGGTTACGTAGAAAATGCTAATCAAAATGAAGTTCGCTTAGAAAGTAACCATGGAACCTTCATTTACAGGTAAAAATTGGCGGTCTCCCGCAAGAAAAGCGAAGGAAATTGCCGTTTTTTTAGAGCAGCTTTACCCTGAAACGCCTATACCACTAGATCATAAAGATCCCTACACTTTGTTAATTTCTGTACTTTTATCGGCTCAATGCACTGATGAACGAGTTAACAAGGTCACGCCCTTTCTTTTCGAACTGGCTGATAATCCTTTGGATATGTCAAAAGTTCCTGTGGCCAAAATAAAGGAAATTATAAGACCTTGTGGCTTATCTCCTAAAAAATCAGAGGCTATTTCAGGTTTATCAAATATTTTGTTAGATAAATTTAATGGTCAGGTTCCTGATACTTTTGAAGATCTGGAAAGTTTACCAGGGGTGGGCCATAAAACGGCTTCGGTGGTAATGAGTCAGGCTTTTGGGGTTCCTGCATTTCCTGTTGATACACACATTCATAGATTAGCTACTCGTTGGGGTTTAACATCAGGTAAAAATGTGGAGGAAACAGAAAAAGATTTAAAGCTTCTTTTTCCCAGAAAAATCTGGAATAAACTTCATCTTCAAATGATATTCTATGGCCGATCCTATTGTCCCGCCAGAGGACATATGGTTGAAAAATGCCCAATATGTTTTAGATTTGGTATTTAGTTGTTTTTATCCAATAAACCAAGATAGTACATCCCAATCATATCAAAAGAAACTTTTAGATGGGTTTGGAAGCAATTTTTTCCGTTACCTGTTTGGACAGATAAATATCTGGGATTTATATTGGATATGTTTTTTGTTATTTTCTTTTGAAGAATATAGAAAATTAAAAGAAACATTGAATTATGAGAATATACTCCCCCCTAAAAATAAAAATTAAATTTCTTTAGATTGAAAAGCAATATAAATTACTTTTAGTTTTCAGATTTTTGTTTAGATAGGTCCGTAGTATTCACCCCATTTTTCAGTTTAATAAGTTAATGAAATTAAAAATGCATATTCCATGGCAGTTTCCTTATGTTGTGCAAATCGACCTGTAGCTCCTGAATGACCTGTCTCCATATTTGTATGCAACAGGAGGGGGTTTTCATCAGTTTTATAAGCTCGTAATTTTGCTACCCATTTAGCTGGTTCCCAGTATTGTACCTGCGAATCATGTAAACCAGTAGTTACCAAAATAGCAGGATAATCCATTTTTTTCACATTATCTACAGGAGAATAGGACTTCATATAATGATAATAAACTGGGTCATTGGGATTTCCCCATTCATCGTATTCAAAAGTTGTAAGAGGTATGGTATCATCTAACATGGTAGTTACAACATCTACGAAAGGTACGGCTGCAATAACACCACGCCATAGTTTTGGTGCCATATTCAGAATGGTACCCATTAATAAACCACCAGCACTACCTCCCATGGCAAAACATTTTTCAGGAGAAGTATAATTATTTGAAATCAACCATTCAGCACAGGAAATAAAGTCATTAAAAGTATTTTTTTTATTTAATAATTTACCTGAATTGTACCAGGGTCTTCCCATTTCTTCTCCACCTCTTACATGTGCAATTGCATAAATGAATCCCCTGTCCAATAAACTCAATCTGGCTGAACTGAAATATGGATCGAGACTAATGCCATATGAGCCGTAAGCATATAATAATAAATTATGGTTATTTGGTACTCCTAAATCCTTTCTGTAAACATAGGATATGGGTATGAGCGTTCCATCTATTCCTGGAACAAAAATTCTTTCAGTATGATAATTATCAGATTTAAAATCACCAACAATAGTTTGTTGCTTTCTTAAAATTAAGTTTTTTTCTTTCCAGTAATAATCATAAACCGTCGATGGGGTGCTCATCGATTGGTATTGAATCCTGATAAAGGGCAAATGATGAGTAGGATTCATTCCAATAGAAGCCATGTAGACATTTTCAGGAAATTCCAAAAGATGGTTTTCCTCCTCAACGGATGAAATTATTTTTAGCTGAGTCAATCCATTATGTCTTTGAGCAATGATTAAACAATCATTGAAATGTAAGAATTGTTCTAAAAGAACATCAGGATTAGTTGCAATTTCAATTTTCCAGTTTTCCATTTCTGTTTGGCCATCCTCACAAGACATTAAGCAAAAATTCTGTGCCTTATAATTGGTTAAAATATAGAAATTGTCTTTAAAATGATCTATTTGATATTCTATATTTTCAATTCTTTTTGCAAATATTTTTAACTCATCAAGAGGGGAATCCAAGGGCAAATACAAATCTTCATTGGAAATAGTTTGAGAGGAATGAATGATTAAAAACTTTTCAGAACGGGATTTTGATATACTTAGATAAAAAGTTTCATCTGTTTCTACAAAAATTTCTACATCTTCCAATTCATCAGTACCCATTTTATGACGGCAAACACAATAATCTCTAAGGGTTTCTGTGTCTTTTTTTACATAGAAAAAATAGTTATTATCTGTTGACCAAACACATTCCCCATTTGTATTCTTAATAACATCTGATTGTAACTCATTTGATTCAATATGGAGTAATTTTAGTTCAAAAAGCCTACGGCTTACGGTATCTTCTGAATATACAAGATATTGATTACAATTGCTTGGATTAAACGAGGAAAGCTGATAATAAGAGTGCCCTTCAGCTAATTTATTTTGGTCTAAAATAAGATTTTCAATACTAAAATCTTCAGATTTACTGCGATATAAAAAGGGATATTGTAGGTCTTCGGCGTATCGAATCTGGTAGAAATAATCATTTAAAAAAAAAGGAACGGAGGAGTCATTTTTTTGAATTCTGCCAATGATTTCCTCATATATTTCATTTTGTAATGATTCATAAGGTGCCAAAGTTTTTTTAGTATAGGAATTTTCTGCTTCCAGATAATCAATCACTTCTTTGTTTTCGCGATTATTTAACCAGTAGTATGAATCTATTCTTTGATCACCATGCGCCAATAAAACGGTTGGTTTTATTGGCGCTATGGGTGGTTTTAAATGAGATATTTTCATTAATTATTTTAATTTTGCTAAAACTTTTGCCATTCTGGCTACTGCTTCTTTTAATTCATTTTCAGATGCAGCGTATGAAATTCTAAAACATTCATCTGCACCAAATGCTGCACCCGAAACTACTGCTACAAAGGCCTCCTGAAGAATATAATCACAGAAATCGTTTGCGTTATGAATGGTCATAGTGTCTGATTTTTTCCCAAAATAGGCACTTATATCTGGAAAAATATAAAAGGCACCCAAAGGAAGATTAACTTTTACGCCCGGAATTTCCTGAAGTAATTGTAGTACCATATCTCTTCTTTTCAAAAACGCCTCTTTCATTACTTCAGTCTCAGGCAGTTTTGTTTGAAGGGCAAAAGTGGCCGCTTTCTGACTAAATGAGTTTGCGCCTGAGGTAATTTGACCTTGTACTTTATTACATGCATCTGATAACCATTGTGGACCACCCATATATCCTAATCTCCAGCCAGTCATGGCATATCCTTTTGAAAATCCATTTACAGTAACAGTCTGATCTTTTACCTCTGGAAAGGAACCAATACTCACATGTTTTCCTGTGAAATTAATATATTCGTAAATTTCATCTGCAACAATGAGAATTCCAGGATGCTTACTAATTACTTGAGCGATTGCCTTTAGTTCAGTCTCTAAATAAACAGAACCTGTTGGATTACAAGGAGATGAAAACAATAAAGCTTTTGTTTTTGGTGTAATTGCCTTTTCGATTTCTTCCGCACTGACTTTAAAATCACTTTCAATCCCCGCTTTTAATAAAATGGTTTTGCCCTCAGCCAATTTAATTATTTCTGAATAAGATACCCAATAAGGTGCCAAAACAATTACTTCATCCTCTTCATCAAGAATAGATAAAAATATATTAGCTAATGTTTGTTTGGCACCATTTGAAACAACAATTTGGCTGGCTTTATAATCTAAATTATTTTCATCTTTTAATTTTTTACTTATCGCTTCTCTCAATTCTGGAATACCTGGTACTGGCGTATATTTAGTGAATCCTGCATCAAGGGCATCTTTAGCTACTTGTTTTATAGCATTAGGTGTGTCAAAGTCAGGTTCACCAATACTTAGATTTATCACTTCATGGCCTTTTGCTTTTAGTTCTCTGGCCATTTGAGACATTTTTAGTGTTTCAGATTCAGCCATCCTCAAAACTCTTTGAGATAATAGATTGTTTGACATTGTTTTGGGTTTTATGAAAATAAATTTCAAAAATAATATAATCTACCCTGTTTTTAGGTAGTATAAACCTTATTTTTATACCTTACTTTAATAGATCTAAACTTTATTTTGATGAATGATAATTTATCTTTAGAAGAACGCATAGAAATGGCTAAATTAGGTGGTGGTCAAAATAGGATTGATGATCAACATAAAAAAGGAAAATTAACGGCAAGAGAAAGAATTCATGTTTTGCTTGATCAGGGTAGTTTTGAGGAAATTGGTCAGTTGGTTACACATCGTTGTACAGATTTTGGAATGCAGGATCAAATATTTTATGGTGATGGGGTAATTACAGGATATGGAACTGTTAATGGCCGTTTAATCTATATTTATGCTCAGGATTTTACCGTATTTGGGGGTTCCTTATCTGAAACTCATGCGGAGAAAATAGTTAAAATAATGGAACTAGCCTTAAAAAATGGAGCTCCTCTTATTGGACTAAATGATTCAGGAGGAGCCAGAATTCAGGAGGGAGTGGTTTCCCTAGGTGGCTATGCAGATATTTTTTATAGGAATGTATGTGCAAGTGGGGTTGTACCTCAAATTTCTGCTATTATGGGACCATGTGCCGGAGGTGCTGTTTATTCGCCAGCTATTACTGATTTTACCATTATGGTAGAGGAAAGTTCTTACATGTTTGTAACTGGTCCAAATGTGGTTAAAACAGTTACCAATGAATCAGTTTCATCGGAAGAATTAGGCGGTGCTTTAACACATGCTTCTAAATCGGGAGTTACTCATTTAACCGCAGAAAATGATGTTGATTGCTTAAAAAAAATTAAAACTTTGCTTTCATTTTTACCACAAAATTGTTGGGAAAAGCCTTCTGATTTGCCTTATCATTTAACCAGTGAGGTGGTTCCATTTTTGAATTCGATTGTACCTGATAATCCGAACCATCCTTATAATATGAAAGATGTGGTAAAAGGTATAGTAGATGAAAACTCTTTTTTTGAAATCCATGAACTTTATGCTGAAAATATTATTGTTGGATTTGCAAGAATAGCAGGTATGTCTATTGGTGTGGTTGGAAATCAGCCAATGTCCATAGCGGGTGTTCTTGACACGGATGCTTCAAGAAAGGCAGCGAGATTTGTTCGTACTTGTGATGCCTTTCAAATTCCATTATTAGTATTGGTTGATGTTCCTGGCTTTTTACCAGGTACTGATCAGGAATGGAATGGAATTATAACACATGGTGCAAAGTTACTTTATGCTTTTAGCGAAGCCACAGTTCCCAGGATAACGGTTATAACAAGGAAAGCTTATGGTGGAGCTTATGATGTCATGAACTCTAAACATATCGGTGCTGATTTAAATTTTGCGTGGCCTTCAGCAGAAATTGCAGTAATGGGTGCAAAAGGCGCTGCTGAAATTATATTTAAAAAGGAAATCGCGGTTTCTGATAATCCTGAATTAACAACCTCTATGAAAGAGCAGGAATATAAAATTGCTTTTGCACATCCATTTCAGGCTGCACAACGGGGATTCATCGATGAAGTGATTGAACCTGATAAAACCAGGGCGAAACTTATAAAAGCATTTAATATGCTTAAAAATAAAAAGGTGCAAAAACCATTGAGAAGGCATGGAAATATTCCTTTATAATCATTTAATATTGCCACTTATCTATGTGATGCGTAAATAAAATAGCCAAATTTTGTGCGTCGGGTAAAGCTCTGTGTTGATTCCCTTCGAACTCATATCCATCTATTTCCAGGGCATGTTTTAAACCAATAGGTCTTTTAAGTTTTTTAAAGTCAAGATACTGCCTTTTCAGATTGATGTGTTGATTTGTCCATTCGGAGGAAATATTATGTAAGGCACAATCTTGAACAAACATTTTTTTATCAAAATATCCCCAAGAACAAAGAATAAAATCCTCATCTATATTTACCCAATCTAAAAATCGATCTAAAACAACAGGGAAATAAGGTGCTTTATTTATTTCCTGAGTTGAAATGTGAGTTAATTCCTGACAAAAAATAGATAAATCTGGAAATAAGGTAGGTTTAATTAAGGAAGAGAAGGTATCTTGAACTTCACCAAAATTATTTAAACTGACCGCCCCAATTTCAATAATTTCCTGAGGTCTGTTTTTAAAAGCAGCCTGATCCCAGCAAGTTGCCTCAAGGTCATAGATGATAAAATTCATAGGTTGATTCTTCCCGGTTTAATCCATTTTTCTAAACCATATCCAGTTAAACGATTATGATAAAAATATAACAAGTAAAAATTTTCACTGATTATTTCTCCTAATTTATTCTTTTTTAATGGCTTCTTAATGTGGAAAGTCCCTAAATGTTTGATACCATCTTCTATCAGTTCATGAATATCAGCATTAATTTCTGGAGAAAGTATTAATCTGCCTTTTTCAGCATAAATAATAAGGGTCTTTTTTAGCTGATTTACCGTTGCAACGAGGAAATCATGTTCAAAAATATAGTCATCTGTTGGTAACCTTAAAATACCAAATAAATCGAGCTTTGGATTTTCATTACACAACATTTCAAAGGCAGCAAATGCTATTAAATGACTACTTAAAACAATATTGTCGGAGTGAAATCGTTTTATGATACTTTCAGCGAGTAATCCTGTATATTCGGCTTCTCTTTGTAAATCGGTATTTATGATACCGTTAGATTTAAAATAATCTGATAAATCAATATTATTTCCATATTTATCTTTACTGTTACCCTGTTGATCTACTGGATTACCAATAACATCCATCGCCTTACCAAAAGATAGCGTAATTTCATTCCCCTCAGATAGAATTTTCCAAATAAACCTTACTATTCCAGTAATTCCTGAATAATCCTTTCCTTCTTTAAAATATTTAGATTTCCCTTGTTGTTTTAAGTATTGATCTATAAGGGATTGTCCATCTAGGACAAAATGGTAACTTAAAATTAAGGGAACAATATAAATCTTTGTTTCCTCTTTTCTTTGAATCAAGGCTCTTTGTGCCTCTACGACTGTACCTAGTAAGCCCATTTTTAGCTTATTTTCAATAGCGCCAGATCTAGATCGGGTACCACCGGGGAAGAAAATACTATTTGTACCTCTTTGGATGGAAAGATTAGACATTGATTTTAATGTTTCCAGATAGATTTTATTTTTTTTCCTTCTGTCCACTCTATAAGCACCAAGTCGATTCATAAAATAAGCTGTATAACCTGTATTATACAGATTAAGACCAGCTCCATAGGAAAATGCGGGTAAACCAATGATGGTATCTAGGGTATATCCAATCAGAATAGAATCAAGATTAGAAAAATGAGTTGGAACGATAATTAAGGTACCTTTTTGAGCTAAATCTCTAACGTGGTCAATGTCACCTTTAACAATCAGTTTTTGAACTAATCGTTTTTTTCCCCCCGTCAATCTTATTTTCCAAAAACTAGCTTGTAATAATTGATTAAAAAACCAGGTTAAAAATCTTCTGGCAAATAAAAAAGTGCTAATTTTAAAGGTACCAACAATTTCTAAAGCGTATCTATGTATAATCTGTTTAAGCAAGTAACGATTGTTCTGGGAGCTGATGGATTCATCTTTGTCCACAGAATATTTAATGAGTCTCTTTTTTATTCTTGACCAGAATTGCCTTTCATTTGGTGGATCCACTTTCCAAGGCTCCTCTTTTATTCTGATTTTTTCCTGATAAATAGTTTCAGCAATTAAATCGGTTAGATTTTCATTATGAAAACTTTCAATTCTATCCAGAGTGAATTGTTCTAAATGCTCCGTAAATTGCCTCCTGTCTTCACTTAATTTAAATATAGGCCAGTCATTTATATCTGGTAAAATAGGGGGATATGTGCCGGGTAAAATTTTCTTCCGCATGACTTAATAGGCTTGTTCGTATTGTTTTACAAGCTGTTCAATGTAATTAATAATACCTTCCCTTCCTGATGATGTTTTTGAAGAACTCGGAAACTGAAGGGGCATCTCATTCCATGTTTCTAAAAGAGCATCTTTAAAGGCTTGCGTATTTTTTTCATATTCTTCGGTTGAAAGTTTATCAGTTTTAGTATAAACAATTACGAAAGGTATTCTAGCTTCACCCAACCAATTTAACAAATCAATATCTAATTGTTGAGGAGGTATTCTGCTGTCAATTAAAACAAAGGTGCAATACAAGTTTTCTCTCTTACTTAAATAATTCCGAATCATTTTCTCCCATTCTTTTCGCATGGCTTTCGAGGTAATGGCATAGCCATAACCAGGTAAATCAACTAAATACCATTTATTATTTATGTGAAAATAATTGAGCATTCTGGTTTTCCCCGGTTTGCCTGAAGTTAAAGCCAACTCATCTTTGCCACAAATCATATTTATTAAGGAGGATTTTCCGACATTTGATCTGCCAATAAAGGCAAATTCTGGTTGAGTAGTTGTTGGACATAATTGTAAATCTGGGAAGCTACCCTTAAATTCTGCTAAAATATTTTTCATACTTCCATTATTTACTTGAATCCAAAAGTAACATTTTTTCTCAAACCATCGTTAACCATGTATATTTTATTGAAATACATTAATTCGTAATCTAAACTCTTTTTATGAGGAATTCATTTTTTTTAGCGCTTTGTTTAGCCTTTATTTTGCCCTTAACTTCAATGAATGCCCAGTTCATTAGTGCAGGATTTAGATTAGGTCTGAATAATTCTATGGATATTGATGACTTAAAACTAGCTATCGCAGATAAACAGGCATTTTCTATGGCTATGAATAATTCTAATTTTGGCTATCATTTTGCAGGTCTTGTAAGAGTAAAATTAGGTCCATTATTCCTACAGCCTGAATTGGTTTTTAATTCTAATTCATTTGATGTTTCTTGGAAAGAGGTAGGTAAAACAGCAATCAATGTTGGAAAACAGAAGTTTCAATATCTTGAAATTCCTGTTCTCGTTGGATTAAAACTTGGTCCGATTAGAATAAATGCGGGTCCTTCAGGTCATTTGTTTTTAAACAAAACAGGAGACCTTTTCAAAATAAATAATTACGATGTTAATTTTTCAGGCTTAACGTTGGGTTATACTGCTGGTGCAGGATTGGATATCGGAAAATTTATGTTAGATCTTCGTTATGATGGTAGTTTTTCTGATGCAGATGGCACAGTTAATTTTATAAAGGATTTTGCCATTTCAAACAGACCGCCAAAAATTGTAGCAAGCGTTGGATTTAGGTTTTAAAATAAAAAAATAAAAAAACCCTTTCGATATACAACTTCGAAAGGGTTTTTTATTTCTTTGAGTTTGTAGCACCTTTGATGTATTGTTTTCATGGATGAGCATAAACTTATTGCCGCGTGCAAGGCAAATGACAGAATGGCGCAACAGTTACTTTATAACCGTTATGCAAACGCTATGTTTACTATTTCATATAGAATAACAAAAGATAGAGAGTTGGCGGCTGATGTTTTGCAAGAAGCCTTTGTCAGAGTTTTTAATTATATACATGCTTTTCGTGGTGAATCTACATTGGGTGCATGGATCCGCACCATCGTTGTCAGATCCGCTTTAGCTATTTTAAAAAAAGAGAAAAAAGGACTTTCTTTTGATTTGAGTGAGGTTGATGAGTCTTCCTCCATTTTAAATTTTTCTCATGATACTGATTATTTGGAGAAAGCAATTCTTTCCCTTCCTTCTGGGTATAGAACGGTTTTTCTCTTAATTGAGGTGGAGGGATATACTCACCAGGATGTTGCTGATTTGCTTGGTGTATCTGTTGGAACTTCAAAATCTCAATTATTTTATGCTAAAAAGAGGTTAAGAGAATTACTAAAACCAGGTATTAAATAAAATGATGGAAGATTTTGAAAAATGGAAGGAAAATTTCCAAAAGTATTTACCTCCCGCAGACCTTTGGAATAAAATTGAAACAGATTTAGATTATGAATCTTTTGTAAAGCCTTTTCTTAAATCTTTGCCAGAATATGAGGCACCAAAAGAAATATGGGGTCATATCGACAGGGAATTATCTGGTAAAAGGCAGAAAAAATTTAAGATTCACAATTTTTTAAATAAAATAGCTGCGGCCATTATTCTGCTTGCTTTAGGGTTTGGCCTGGGGAGATGGTTTGATTTTAAATCTGAATCATCAAATAAATTTTTAACCCCGTCTGGCTTAACTTCATCAGGGGAAAATTCAGATCAATATGACATGGAAAGGGTAATGAATCAATATTCCAGGGTTTGTAAATTTTATCCTGAGGAAAATCCATGTTCCTTAGCTACAGATTTATCAGATCTTGAATTAGCAAAAATGGAACTAGAAAATATTATTCGTAAAATGGGGAATTCCGATAATATTACCAGGCAACTTAGAAGAATTGAACTGGAAAAATCCAGAATTATCCGAAATATGGCACAACGTATTTAATTTCAAAAAATGAAGAAGTGGAATGTTAAATTTCTGAGCTGGATTTATATTTTTTGTTCTTTTGGTATTTATTTAAATGCGCAGAATGCTTTTAAAATTGTTTCTAAAAGAATTGATAAATCCTTTCCTTACCAGGATGCTTATAGTCTAAATATCGATGGTGAAAAAGCTGAGGTGAGTATAGAAACCTGGGATAAACCTCTGGTCCTCATTCAGATGGAAATTACGGCAAAGAATCAAGACAAGGAGTTAGCAGCACTGGATATTGAAAAAATGAAATATTTAATTCAAAGGGTTAAAGACAAATTATACGTGAGGAATTATCTGAGTGATGAAGGAGAAAACCCTACCTCTTTATTAAAGGTGATATACATCATAAAGGTTCCTCCCAATTGTCCTGTTTACTTGAAAAATAATTATGGTATTGCCTCTATCAAAAATTTAAATAACCAAATTAAAATAAACAGTAGATTTAGTAAAATTGGATTGGAAAATATTCATGGAAATATGAATATTGAAACGGTATTTGGAGATCTATTGGGAACAGAATTGTGGGGTGATCTTACCTTAAATTCGAGGAGATCGGATATGTTTTTTCAGAAATTATATGGAAATGTAAATATTAGTGCAGAGTATGGTTTAATTAAATTGTTGTTAGACAGCAAATTAAAATCATTAAATCTAAATGCAATGAATTCAGAAGTATTTATTTTAGGGGATAATCCATTTCAAATGGGCATGGATATTCAGGTTAAAAACGGAGAGCTCGATTTTCCTTCTCATCCCAAATATAAGGTGAAAGAACAAAAGGAACTTGGTCTAAGAACGCTTTTAATCCCCGCAGCAAAAGATCAAAATATACCAGTAACGATTAGAATTAATCTAGGTGATTTATTATTTATTAAAAAGAACTAGGCTATTTACTTAGATTTGTAAATCATCCTTTTATTTAGCCAGGTTTCTTTAACTATTTATTCAAGTGAATAACATCCATATCTTTTAAATTATTTCCATGAATGGTAAATCTTACTAAAGTTCTCACTCGGTGGAATCCTTCCAGTCCTGCCGCTCCTGGATTCAGATGTAAATGTCCCCAGATAGGGCATTTTACTATTTTTAAGATGTGAGAATGACCACAAATGAATAAGTTAGGTTTATGTTCTGAAATTAACTTTTTCGCCAATGGATTATATTTCCCAGGATATCCCGCAATATGAGTAATAACTACTTTTAAATTTTCTTTTTGAAATACTTGGAATGAAGGATATTGGAGGCGGCAGTTTTCACCATCGATATTACCATGGACAGCAGTAAAACTTTTTTGATCATAAAAAGTCATATCGCTGGGCATAACACCCATATCACCAGCATGCCATATTTCTTGACAATCTACAAAATGTTTTTTGATTTTTTCGTCCCAATAACCGTGCGTATCACTTAAAAGTCCAATTCTAATCATAGTTAATTTTACAAATTAAAGTTTTACCGCCTTATTCCTAAGCATAAAATCTGCTAAAACTAAGGCTGTCATACTTTCCACAATGGGTACAGCACGAGGAACAACACAAGGATCATGTCTGCCTTTTCCCGTTATTTTGGTTTCTTTACCAAATTTATCGACAGAATTTTGTTCAGGTATAATGGTCGCTACTGGCTTAAAAGCAGCTCTAAAAAAAATATCCATACCATTGGAAATACCTCCCTGAATTCCTCCGGAATGGTTGGTTAAAGTAGATATATTACCATCTTCATTTAAAACGAATGGATCATTATGAGCAGATCCCCGCATAGTAATACCAGAAAAACCAGATCCATATTCAAAACCTTTACAAGCATTGATGGAAAGAATAGCTTTTCCTAATTCTGCATGAAGTTTATCAAAAACGGGTTCACCCAAACCTGCAGGAACACCTGAAACATTACAAGTAACAGAGCCTCCAATTGTATCACCATCTTTTCTAACCTGCTTAATAAGCTGGATCATTTCTTCTGCCATTTTTAAATCTGGACAACGAACATCATTGGTTTCAATAAGATCATAATCAATGGACAATGGTGGATAGGGCAAGCCTATATTACCTACCTGGCTAACCCACGCATTTATGGTAATGCCAAAATGATTTAAGTAAAGTTTTGCTACAGCTCCTGCAGCTACTCTGGCTGCAGTTTCTCTGGCAGAAGAACGCCCTCCACCTCTGTAATCCCGATGCCCATATTTAATTTCAAAAGTATAATCGGCATGAGAAGGCCTGAATGCATCTTTGATATGACTGTAATCTCCACTTCTTTGATCATCATTAGGTATCATCATAGCAATAGGACATCCGGTAGCAAGTCCCTCAAAAACACCGGATAATATTTGAACCTCGTCGTTTTCTTTTCTTTGAGTAACAATTGCCGATTGACCTGGTCTTCTTCTTTGTAATTCAGCCTGGATAAATTGTTCATCAATTGGTACTCCAGCCGGGCATCCATCAATGATTACACCTATGCCTTTACCATGAGATTCCCCAAAAGTACTCAGGGTGAAAATTTTGCCAAAAATACTACCTCCCATATTTAACACTTGATTAAATTAGAACTTTTTTAAATTTGCCCACAAGATAACAAACTTATATACCCTGTTATTTGTTCCTCACGGAAAGTTAAAGACAAATATATGACTTACGAACCAAGTGACTTTTTAGTTAGACTGGAATTTGATAAAATAATTGAATTAATTGCAAAAAATTGTTTCGGTGACCTTGGTGTGGAACAAGCACATTTAATTTCACCTGAATTAAATTTAAAGCTTATTGAAAATAAGCTCAACGAAGTTTCTGAATTCATGAGGGGAATTCAGCATGCAGATACACTAAATCTTTCAAATTATGAAGATATTAGAGACGATTTGAAAATGCTGACTATTGAAGATTATGTTTTGCCTGAAGATGGGTTCAGGAGAATTAGTCGTCAACTTTCTTCAATTTCTACTATTTACAGATATTTTAATGCGGATAGAATCCAGATTTATCCTAATTTATAT
>JBEAXK010000145.1:0-17232 GCA_041159865.1 Bacteroidota bacterium | reverse complement strand
TTTTTTGGATGGTAATTTTAGATCTGTTGGCTTTTGATAAATGGATTTTTTATTTGGCTACATGGCAGATAATGACAGTTTACAACATGAAACAAAAAAGCACTTTTAATGATTTTTTGTTTCATGTATGTATTTTCACTGTAGTGGAGGTATCACAATAAATTGCTCTTGCAAGAAATTTATTATGAAGAGAATCATTCGATCAAGAACGGAACCTTACCATTCGTAATGATGATTTTACTATTATTGGTCTTAGATAACTCCAGAAAAGCTTCAATACTGCGAATTTTGATGATATTATCTGTCAAGCCTTCTGAAAGTATTTTTTGTGCGTCTTTAGTTCCTGTAGCTTCAATAATTTTTCTTTCAGCTTCTAATTTTTCCTGTTGTAAAATGAACTCCATTCTCATTGCATTTTGTTCTGCTTGTAATTTCTGTTCAATGGAACTTGCCAATCCGGCAGGCAATTGAATACTTTTCATTAATACAGAATTAACAATAATTCCTTGTTGTCCAAGTGTTTCACTCATTTTTCCTTTAATCTCTGATTCTATTTCTGCTCTCATACCTGAGTGCATGTCTTTAGCGAAGTACTTAGAACAAACATCTGCTGATGCAGAGCGAAAGACGTTAGATATGATGGTTTCATATCCCTGACCCAGGTTTTGAATAACTTTAGGCACACTGTTTTCATCTACTCTGTAAAGAATAGAAATCTGTGCAACAATACTTAAGCCTTCTTTGCTGGGCAAACTCAAACTCAGCTCGATATTATTGATCTGCACATTTGTTCTGATCACTTTAGTAACGATGGGGTTATACAATACCGTGCCCTGTTTGTAAACACTTTCTGAAAGTTTACCAAGTTTTTGTTTTAACCCAACTTCCCCAGGCCTGATAATAGCGCAGCTGGAGGTGAGTAACGGGAATAATAAGAGGTAAATAATTTTTGACGTTTTCATGATTCTATTTGGTTAAGGATTCTTACCATCTTTATGATAGTATTACTATCAAAGTTACGGTATAATTTAGTACAATGCAAGTGTAGTCATCTGACAAGGCATCAGTTTTTTTAAATGATCCTTTTAGGTTTTGGGTAAAAAATGAGACAGGTTTCCACAAAAAGCTGGCGACGGAAATGTATAGAAGAGGTACTTGTGGAAAAATGTATACTTTGTCTGTTTATTTTCACCACAAAGTTTGATTCGGAGCACTTAACGGCTACTTTAGCCAAATACGGACCAGCGGCTAATTTACTTCATTATCTTATCCAGGTAAACAATTCAGATGCCTTGTCTTTTTTCAAAACCAAAAATGTTTTTATGTCAAATAACTTTGCGTATGAGTTAAATTTGGATTTATACTGTGTGTTTATCGTTGATATATAAGTACTATTAATATCTGTCCAATTGATGATTGATAAAAGTTTGATTGTTGTATTGTTAGTATTGTAATGCTCATATAAATCTCGGTATTGTTCAAACCAATCTTTTGAGTTATTCTTTTTCAGTTTTGAAAGGAAATCAAGTGAGGTCTGCTTAATCCCCATAAAAACTGGTCATCACGTTCAACGGGAGTTTCATGGCATGCCCGCTGGGCGCCACGAAACTCTAGCTGTTAGTGGTAGTTTTTTTATTCATTTAATCTGATTTTCAAATCCATTCTTTCGTGCAATATTCTGATAACTTCAATTTCGAATTTATCAATAAATTGATAGAATATTATATGTCTTCCTGAATGTAATCCGAATAAATTTTTGTTAATTTCATCATATTCTTTTCCAATTTCAGGATTTTTTCCGATTTCCTTACAAGAAAGTTTCAGCATTGAATAATATTTGTCTGCTTGCGATTCAGACCATTTTTCAAAAGTATATTCCCATATATTATTTAAGTCATCAATGGCTTCTTGTCTTAAAATAATTTTAGCCATTTTTTCTTTTTTCGGCTTTTAGTTGTATTAAATTTTCGTCAAAGTTAAAGTTTTCGACTCTTGGGCTTTCTAATCCTTTTTGAATCGCGTTTTTCAAAGCAACAGCTTTACTTTCTTCATTCTCTAAAAGTCGGAGTCCTGCCCGTATAACTTCACTCACATTTTTATAACGCCCTACCGATACTTGGTTACTCACAAACTGGTCAAAATAATTTCCTAATGATATTGATGTATTTTTCATTTCATTTAAAGTTTAAATAAAGTTACCAAAAATTGGTAAATGTACAAATTTTTAATTCAAATTTTTGAGATTGATTTTGAAATTTTTGTCTGTCTCTGTACTCGATCGAAAATTGCCAATAACGGTTTCGGGCTTGGCGAAGGTGGCGATTTACACCACAAATGTTGATGCGGAGAAACAAACTTTGATTAACCACAAATGTGTTTGCGGAGCACTGAACCGTCAATTTCTTATAGGTGCTGTGTTGAACGAAACCTTCGGTAGCTACCTATCTAAAAAACAGTTACCTTACCAAAACTAAAAATTTAATCGTTACGGTAACAAAAAAAAGAGGACCCTCAAGTAGGTCTTGCTGCTGTGTAATAATTCTTGTATGTATGTCAAATCAGTTCCACTTTCTAATAAGAGAGATAACTGTGCCTCAACTAATCTATGATATTTTAAATCTGACCTCAACGTCCTCTTATAATAGGGGCTTTAACAATCCAGTTAAATTTGCATCTTTCGCCTTATGAAATGTTTATTGGCCTGTAAATTTAGTTTTTAAAAATTGGTCTGGTGTCATTACAGCTAATTTACTGTATTTAAAATCTTTTATATTTCTGGTTATTATTATATCAATTTCTTTATTTAGTTCAGCTGAATAATTTTGTAACGCATCTTCAAAATCTTTAAAATCTGAATTTAGCGCTCGAAAAACAACATTATTATCCATCATTAATATGCTTGTGATAGATGATAATAATTTTAATTTTTCGATTACTTTTTCATGCGTTGCGGTTTGTCTTAGCAAATAGTAAACATTACTTATAATCACTGGCGTTACAAAGCTTATTATTTTCTTTGATTCAGATAGGGAAAAAATTTTAGAAGCATTTTCTGCGAAAGGTTGTCTATCAAAAAAGAAATCGAGGATTACGTCTGTATCGATTAAAATTTGTGTCATTAGTTATAAATATTTTTCAGATAAGCGATTAGCCAATTCTTTCTTGTAATCAAAGTTTTTAGGTGCGGTAAAAGAACCTTTTAAGGATTTTACCACAGGAGTTAATTCAACATCATCATTTACATCACTTTCTTTGGTAAGTGCCTTTAAATAATTCTCAATTAAGTCTGATAAACTTCGCTCGTTATCTTTAGCATACTTTTTTGCTTTTTCAATAACGGTTTGCTCTATGGTCAATGTTAACTTTGTGTTCATTACATTTAATTATTAATATTAAGAACAAATATATAGGGTAAACTAATCACGTGCAAATTATTATTTAAAAACACGTGTTTTTTACTGCCTGATGCTTGTGTCAACCTTAATTGTGCTCAAAAGTGAGCAAAAATGGCACATTAGCGCCTTAAACCACCGCAAAAAAAGAGGACCCTCAAGAGTCATCGTCAAAAATTTAAAATCAATTCGCGACAACCCCATAAAAACCGGTCACGTTCAACGGGAGTTTCATGGCATGCCCGCTGGGCGCCACGAAACTCTAGCTGTTGTATGCCGTTTTACTCATTTAGATAATTTAAGTCTATTAGTTTCTGATATTGTTTTTCAAATATTCTGTTCGGCAAATATTTAAAAGCATTCTTAACTACAATTTCCTTCAACTTATTGCTTTGATGAGAAATTTTACCATAATTCCAAGATTGTTCGACAATATAATTTACTTTCTCATTTCTCAATTTGTAATACTTTTCAAATGTTTCAGGAGCAAATCCTTTTCGATTAATTAGCGTTGCAAGAGTAAAGGCATCTTCTATCGCCTGGCAACCGCCTTGTGCAAGGTTCGGTGTAGTTGGGTGTATTGCATCTCCTAAAAAAATGACACTGTTTTTATTCCATTTCTCTTTGTGTGGTTTTAAATGAATATTCCGGTCAAACTGAGCCACTAAATCCGGGTCAAACTGAGCCAGTGATTCCGGGGCAAACTGAGCCACTCATTCCGGTCAAACTGAGCCACCTCAGAGTATGATTTGACGGGTTAAAAAAATCAAAAAAATAACTGAACTTTTTCAGATAAAAGTGTGGTACTCCCCACTGATAATATCAGCGAAGTTAATCTAATAATTAAAATAAATCATCATCGTCATAACCTTGTAGTTGTGGGAAACGGGAAATAATTCGATAGAATTATTCTCGTTTTCCACACTTGCTCGAATGTATTTCTCGTATCTTCTCATCCGGCATATATTTTTGTTGTTTTACGTAATGATTCGCCTTTAAGCTCGATTCTGTGTGCCTGATGAATAATTCTGTCTAAGATAGCATCCGCCACTGTGTTTTCATTTATATACTGATGCCAGGCAGATATAGGTAGCTGAGAGGTTATAATAGTTGAGTATCTGCTGTGTCTATCCTCAATAATCTGTAGTAGTGCAAGGCGTGCAGCGGTATCCAGGGGCGTAAGCCCCCAGTCATCAAGAATAAGTAGATTTTTATTTTCTATTCTATCCATTTCTTTTCGGAAGCTGCCGTCAAGCTTATCAGATTTCAGCTTACTCAGTAATTTGGGCAATGAAAAGTAAGCCACTCTTTTACCTTTTGTACAAGCCTGATAACCCAGAGCGGAAGCTAAATAACTTTTTCCACAGCCAGTAGCTCCAGTAATGATTATATTTTCTCCCCTGTCAACAAAGGAGCAGTCGGCCAGTGAAGTAATTATCTCTCTGGTAATGTTTCTTTGATCTGAGTATATCACATCATTGAGAGATGCCTGATATCTAAATCGTGCATTTTTTATGGCACTAAGCATTCTGCGATTATTCCGATATAATTCTTCAGCCTCTACGAGTTGAGCTAAAATCACCACAGCATCTGGTCGCTGGTGGATGGGCGTTTCCATAATTGCGTTGTATCGATCGGCCATGCCTATCAGGCGTAAGGAGCGCATTAACTCCAGTGTTTTTTGGTAATTCATCTTTTTACAATTTATTTATAATAGGATTCTCCGCGGATGTTTTTATGGTCAATATTTACATTCTGGTTGTCGTCATTGGAGGATGCTAAAAGACCTTTCTGGGTTAGAGTAAGTATTCTGTCCAGTTTGCTATAAGATACAAAGTCGTACTGAATACAAACAGAAGCCGCCTCCTCAATACGATGGTTGCCGTGTTTTGATGCCAATTGTAATACCCCCTGACACCCCTTAAACGCTTGTTCAGGGTGCTTACATTGCAGAAACATCTGTTCGACTAACCTAAGTGTATTGCGGCCTATTTTCATTCCTTGATTTATAAAATAATCCCGGCTCCAGTTTTGATAAAATTGATGTCTGGGGTGAAGATGTCCTTCGTTAGTCGTGTATCTGTATGGCGTTCTTGTTCGCTGGTGAATAGCAATTCTCTCATATTTTAGATAAACCTCTACGGTTTGAGATGTATAGCCGATCTCCACTTTTTTTCCAATATATTGGTAGGGAACAGAATAATGGTGCTTGTCTTTTCCAAGCATTACATGGCAATTTGGATGCACTTTAGCCTGTAAATAAGTTTTCTGTTCAAAAGCAAGAGTAGGAAGGGGTTTGAGAACATTGCGTTCTAAGGTATCAAATTGTTGTTTGCGGCTTATAGTCTTGCCTTGAAAATATTGCTGGTTGTGCTTACACAGCAACTCGGTGACGGCATCGTTTAATTCTTGCAAGGTATGAAAGACCCTATCGTGTAAAGGTGCATAAATCCTTGTGTACAGTATATTGACGGCCGATTCAACCAGTGCTTTGTCCTTTGGCTTCTTAACACGGGTTGGCAGTACCACCGTATCGTAATGGTCAGCAAAATCAGACATACTATGATTAATCTCAGGATCATACCTACTGGCCTTATTAACAGAAGGTTTGAGATTGTCTGTCACAATAGCCTCAGGAACGCCACCAAACCAACTGAGGGCATTACCGAGACAATGTAAAAAGTCCGGAGTCTGTTGACTCAAACATGCTTGTGCATAGGTATATTGGGAGCATGGAAGAATAGCAACAAAAAACTCCACAGGTATCGCCTCACCGGTTTCTTTGTCAATTAAATAAAGCTTCTTACCAGCAAAATCTACCATCATCTTGTCTCCTGCTTTGTGTTCTAAAACACAGGTAATCTGCTGACTTTTCTCATATCTTTTGTAATGTTCACAAAACCGTGAATATTGCAGGCCTTCTGGGTGGTTTTGTTTATATTGCTCCCAGAGCATAAATTTTGTAACTCCAACCCTACTTAATTTTACATCCATTTCTGGAAACAAGCCATATAAAACCTCGTGAGCCTGCTTTTCAACAGCAGGAGGGTAAACAATGGAGTATAACTCCTTATCACTGAGATTAGCGAGCTCCTTTTGAGACAAGGGATGTTTTTTAAGTAATTCATTGTATTTAAAAATAGTATTGCGTGACATTCCTGTCAGCTCACTAATTTGACGCAGAGATTTACCTTCAAAACTTAATTTTAAAAACTTTCTCAATTTAGACATAGGAATAATTTGATTTGCCATATCGGGTTTTTAAAACCGAATATAGATGTCAAATCATCCTCAAAAAAGTGGTTCACTTTGCTCCGGAATGAGTGGTTCACTTTACCCCGGAATGAGTGGTTCACTTTACTCCGGAATAGGTGGTTCACTTTACCCCGGAATACTCACTTGAGTTGACTTGTCTCCTCCTGATAATAGAACGATTATTTTTCCATCTTTTTCTACAAAGTAAACGCGATAACCTTTAGCAAAATTTATTCTTTATTCGCGAATTCCATCACCAACAGGCTTACAATCACTAAAATGTTCATCTTTTTCTAATTCCTGTATTCTAAACAAAATTTTTGATTAGTCTTTTAAGTCATTTAGTTTTCTTAGCCATTTATTAAATTCTTTTGTTTTCTAAATTAAAAACATAAACGTTGTATCTATTTGGATACAATCTTAAAAAAAATTGATTATTTCAAATTATATTTTTGGGTTCTGAATGGAATAGCAATAATGGCACCATAACGTTTTGCGTATAGGTTATGCTGCCTTGTGTTGCGCCTGTGGCAAGGTAATATTGCTTGCACGCTGTTAGCTGGTCGGTGTTCTATTCTCTACATTTGTTTCATCTCTGTCGCTTAGAGTCCAATTTACACAAAATGCCAAAATAAGTTTTACAGAAAAGAGCTGCATTATCATTTTTGCTAATGTGTCGGAATAATTCAAAAGAGTTGATAGAAATAAGGAAAAAAGCAAAAGTGTTACAGCAATTATTCTTTGATTATATTGCTTTTTTATATTCAAAACAATAATTGAGCTTGTCAGAGTAAATAATGATACTCCCAAAATCGCTAATAAATCACTTGGGAAAATCCAAATGAGAATTGATGGTTGTAAAAGATGAAAAAAAACAAATAAGTATCTCTTTCGTAATGACTCAGAATAATAATTATTTGTCCCTTTTGTAAAATTAGCTATAACACCGCCAGCAATATCAAGGGCGAGTATTGACAGTATAACTAATTTAAAATTTGAAATGTCCGCATTCCATTTTAGTAGAAGTGTCAGTCCAGCAAATGAAATGGAGCTAATTGTAATTGCCAACAAGTCAAATGCTGTTGTTACTCGTCCGAACAGTTCAATTAGAAACTTATTTACTTGAATTTTCTTGTCTTGCATTTTCATTATCTTGCTGTCTTTTTACATTGCCCGCTAACGGTTTGCGGCTAAAAGAAGTTGGCGGGTTTTAACCGAGACCTTTGCCGAGAAGAATTTTTCTTTTACAACAAATAGTTCTGCGGGGCACATTGCCGCCAATTTCTTTTAGGTGCTATTAGCGCTAGTGTTTAATTTCGTTCAGCCATTTCTTTTAACTTTTCATTCATTGCTTCAAATCCTTTTTTTGTGTTTTCTATATTAAGAAGGGCAACAAATATACCTTTAAACTTCTCACTTTGTTTAAATGTTGTTGTTCCATTTCCGTTGTCAATTAGTTCAAATTTATGTTCACCGTCAAAAAGTCCTGTAAATAATAAATGTCCACGCCAACGGAACTCCTTGTTGGCTTCAAAAGCAAGAACTCTTGGTTTAAAAGTCATTGCTTTTGAATTTGGTGGTTGTATACTAACTTTAATTTTATTACTAACTTTCAATTCACCTTTTATTAATTTTATAAATGGATTCCAATTGGGATAATTGTCAAAGTCGGCAAGAATTGCCCAAACTTTTTCAGGAGTTTCGTTTATTAAAATTTCTGTTTTGATTTCTTTTGTCATTGCTGCTGCGCTTAAAAATGTGATTAAAATAATTGTTGTTAGTTACTTCATTTTGTTTCGTTTTATAATTACGTTACAAAGGTCTAACAGAACATGTTTTTTGCGCTTGACAAAAATCAAGAAATCATAATAGTTGTTTTTTTCTAATTCTACTAAATGTTTCGGGGGTCATTCCAAGCATTGATGCAATGAACTGCAAAGGCACTTGATTAAAAAGTTCTCTGTTATTTTTAAAGAAAAAATTATATCTTTCTACGGCTGTCATAGATAGGTGGCTAAAAATTCTATCCTCCAAAATTGTGAAGCAACGGATTAGAAATAACTTTTCAAGTTCATTCCATTTTGGAACTAAATCCCCAATTTTTTTATAGTCATCTTTTGTTATTGTGTAAAGTTCGGTGTCAACTAATGCTTGAATTGTCCAACGAGAAGGGGTTTCAAATACAAAACTCGATAAGTCGGTCGAAAAATAGCCTTTTGTAGAAATCCATTGTGTTACTTCTTTGTTGTCTGTTGTTATAAACATTCTCAAAAGTCCCGATTGTACGAAACTTAATTTGTTGCTGCATTTGCCCGATTTTAATAAAAATTCTCCTTTTTTAATAGGTGTCAATTTGAATAACGAAACTATTGTTTTCATGTCTTCATTTGCAACTACTCCAAAGTAAGATTTTATGTATTGTTCAAGTTCTGTCATATTTTGTGGTGTCTCGCAACATAACCGCTAACGGTTTGCGTGCAGGCAATCGTAACCCTATGTTGCGCCTGCGGCAGGGCAATGGCGCTTGCACGCTATTAGTGGCAGATATTCATATTTTTTGTCCAATGTCAATGGTCTTAAATTTAGTTGAAGACACAATCCAGATTAGTTGAAATGTTAAAGCTCCCAGTATTGTCCAAAATATATCGTTCCAATCAAATTTTAAATTTCCGGTTAATTGTAAAACTTCCCAAATAATTAAACCCAGGAGAGAAGTAATATTTGATGCAATGTGTCTATTTTCACAAATTCTTTTGAATTTTTTGTTTTCCCCAAATATTTCTGGGATTAAGATTACAAATAGCGATGGCAATCAAATAGCCGAAAAAAAATTAGGTGCCACACCAAAAAAGTATTTACCGCAAGATTTTCTCCTGCATAATCCTCTCTGATTTCCTGTACTATCTGGAAGGCAACAAAACTAATCGCTAAAATTGTAAACCAATAATATGCACTTTTTTTATCCATCTTTAAACTATGCTTTTAATTATTAATATAGTCATTGGTTGCCTGCTAACTCGCTTATACACGAAACGATCTTTCGTTTAGCCACCTATTTTGGTATGTATTAGCGAAGGTTTGTTTCGTTTTATTTCAAACCCAATATACAAGTTAATTTACAAATCATCAAATGGACTTTTAATCCACTGGATGCTTTTGGTACTAACATGAGTGTATATTTCAGTAGCTTTGCTGCTACAATGTCCTAATAATTCTTGAATATAGCGTAGGTCAGTTCCACTTTCTAATAAGTGCGTCGCATAACTATGCCTCAACCAATGTAAGGTAACCGATTTTGTTATTTTTGTTTTTCTTAAGGCCTGTTTTAATATGAGTTGTAAACTCCTGGCATCATAAGCCATTCCTGCTTTCTGTCCCTCAAATAAATAAATGATGGGCCTATATTCTTTGAAATAGGCACGTAACATTTCCAATATCTTTGGACTTAAAGGTGTGATTCGATCTTTTTGACCTTTTGCATTTTTTAATAAGACAATATTTCTTTTTGAATCAATGTGGATAGGTTTAAGGGCCAATAATTCCCCACTCCGTAAACCGCAACTATAAATCAGCGAAAGCATCATCTTGTATTTATTATTGCCATGCACCTCTAATATTGCATTTACTTCTTCTTTGCTCAATACGTTAGGTAAAACTTTAGCTCGGTTTGGCCGATGTATTTTATCAATTTTTATTTTGAAATTTTTTATGATTTTTACTACCCATTTTATAGTCATCATGTTGATAAATTGAAATGTAGGCAGATTAAATCCATTCAGCAAAGGACATTTTTCATGATTTCTTAATAAAAACAAAAAGGGGAACCTGGTCTAAGCCAAATTCCCCCTTTGTTACTCCTTGAGTTATAACTAAACGCCTACTTCGCTCAGCTCTTTGTTATAAACACCTTCTTCCAGGCTTTTCTTTATTTTCTTAAATGCCTCAATAGTCAGATCAACTTCTTCAAAAGTATGATCTGCTGTGGGGATTAATCGCAAAAGGATCATGCCCTTAGGTATCATTGGATACATAACCACCGAGCAAAATATATTGAAATTTTCTCTGATGTCATGTACCAGATAAGCGGTTTCAGCTACAGAACATTTCAAAAAAACTGGGGTAACGCAAGAGTTTGTAACCCCTAAATCGAGGCCGGCTTCCCTAAGTCCGCCTTGTAATCTATTTACTACAGCCCATAGTTTGTTTTTCAATTCTGGCCCGCGTTTGATAATCTCAAGTCTTTTTAAAGCACCAATAACCAATGGCATTGGTAATGCTTTGGCAAAAAGTTGAGAACGCATATTGTATCTGAGGTAATCAATTAAGAATTGCTCACCTGCTACGAAAGCGCCGATACTTGCCATTGACTTAGCAAAAGTGCTAAAATAAACATCTATTTTATCTTGAATACCCTGTTCTTCTCCGGCACCTGCGCCAGTAGCACCTAAGGCACCAAATCCGTGTGCATCGTCCACGAAAAAGCGGAAACCATATTGATCCTTAAGAGAGGCGATTTCTTTCAGGATACCCTGATTTCCTCTCATGCCAAATACGCCTTCGGAAATAACCAAAATACCTCCTCCCGTTTCTTCAGTATATTTTTTAGCTTTCTCTATTTGTTTCTTAAAACTTTCAAAATCATTATGTTCAAAGGGGAATCTCTTTCCCATCTGCATACGAACACCGTCATAGATACAAGCGTGACTATCCATATCATAAACTACGGCATCATGTCTGCTCATCAGAGCATCGATAATAGAAACTACCCCTTGAAAACCGAAATTTAGCAAAAGACCAGCTGGTTTTGATACAAATGCGGCAAGCTCATTTTCTAATTGTTCGTGGTAATCGGTTTCACCTGACATTATCCTGGCTCCCATAGGGTAAGCCAACCCCCATTCCGCCGAAGCATCAGCATCGGCTTTTCTTACTTCCGGGTGGTTAGCCAGTCCTAAATAATTATTAAGGCTCCAAACAATTCTTTCTTTTCCACGAAATGTCATCCGTGTACTAATCTCGCCTTCCAATTTTGGAAATGCATAGTAACCATGGGCAACTTCTTTGTACTGACCCAAAGGCCCCATATTATCAATTAGCTTTTGAAATAAATCCATCTGTATGTTGTTTTATTTTTCGGTAATTACCAAACCGTTTTTATTTCTTCATTAGTAACCCATTTGCTCCAACTTTTGTTGTAACCATGGACTCTATTAGTTGTTTTTCCATTAGAACTCACCAAAGGATATTTTTCGTTAGTCCATTCAAAAATGCTACCATATAAGTTATAGACGTTTTTATAACCTAAACGTAACAATTTTTCACCTATTTTTTCACTTCGGTATCCAATGGAACAATAAACCACCACATTACTTTCTTTCGGAATATCTTTTAATTGATTTGCATTGAAATCAGAATAGCCTAAATATTTTGCATCTGGAATATGACTAACGGCAAACTCCTCCTTTTCCCGTGCATCAAAAATAATAAAATTATCTTTATTATTAAATAGTTCCTTAACACTCAATAATGGCACACTAAAGGATATCAGACCATCAATTTTCTTTCCAAATTCAGGTTGTTTGGTTTTGGGTTTATCTAAAGGCTGATTTTGTGAACATGCGCTTGATAGCACAACCGAGAAAATCAGACAAAGTATTTTTTTCGCAAGATTCAAGGTGGTGTTTTTTTTAAAATAAGGAGAAAGGACCATTTCCAACCTTGTCGGCTATCCATTTATTTTGTTCACAATATGCAGATAATTCATTATGTATAAAATCATGAACTTTTTCTTGATGAGCTTCCGGATAAAGCAAATGTATATTTGGACCAGCGTCTAAAGTAAAACAAATGGGTATTTTAGTATTTTCCCTAAAACTTCTGATTTTTCTTATCAGCGTGATGGTATTTGGCTCAAGTAAAAGAAAATAAGGACTTGAACTCATCATTAGGGCATGAAGGGTCATGGCCTCTAATTCTGTAATTTTAATAAATGTATCCAAATCACCGTTTTTCAGCGCAATCACCAACTGGGCCAGATGATTTTTTGCCTGCTCATATCGAACGGTTGCGTATGGATTGTTTTCCATCAGTTTGTGCCCAGCACGCGATGACACATCCTTCTCTTTTTTACTTACTAATAAAATGGCATCCTTATAGGTTCTAAATACGGGGTGCAAATCATTTGCAAGTGCGGTACCATACAGGTTCGAGGAATCAGCAATGGCCGCTGATTCTCCCCAGGATGCGATGAGAGGATAAATAGATCTACAGGCGCTTCCTGATCCCAAACGGGCGAGATAAGAAGCTTTTTTCATTGTTTCAACCTCATTCATATTTTGAAACAAGCCATTTTCTAAGGTACAAATACACAAAGCCAATGCACTCATACTTGAGGCCGATGAGGCTATGCCAGCGGAATGTGGAAAGGTATTCGCGCTGGATAGGTTGAAAGTTAATTGGCCTAGATATGGATGCGATGGTAATAACCTGATTAAAAAAGCAGTTATTTTATCTCCGAAAGCTTTATTTTCCTTTCCTTCAAATGAAAAAGTCAGATCTATGGTCTTATGGTTATCCATCTCCCCTTTTGGGCGATATTCGAGAATCATTTCTGTTCTTGAATGGTCTAAAGTGAAACTGATGGATGGATTTTGTGGTAACTGATCTCCATATTTTCCCCAATATTTTACTAAAGCAATATTAGAGGGACTTGAAAAGCCAATTTTGCCATTGGCTTCTATATTTGAGGAAAGGTATAGGTTTTCTTCCCGTTGCAGCGGCATATTTTTATTTTTATAATAACAAATGGAGATTCAAGTGCCTAACAAGGATGAATCTCCATTTGTTTTTTAAAAAAGATTTATTTTAATTTCCACCTTGTTGTCTGGCACCTCTCATTGGATTTGGAAAGGCGGGCAAACCTCTTGACTTAAATAATTCAAATCTGGATGGTGTTGGTTTTTCAGGATAGTAATTATTGGACAAATCCACATCAGCCGTTTCAAAATATGGATCCAGAGAAATTTGTTTCACTACCCCTTTTGCTGGAAAAACTTTGGTAACGGTGAAATTATCTTTTCTCCAGATTTCAGCCGGCACCCTGAATTCTTCCTTTGTCCCATCGGTATATTCAAAAAGTAAGATAAGCGGCATTACCAGACCACCTTTATTCGAAAAAGTTATTTCGTAGTAATTTTTATTATTTGATAATACACTTTTTTCAGCTTCAGACATATTTTTCATTAACTTATCCCTTTCGCTGATAGATAAAGGAGTAACGTTGAAAGGGTCATAAGTTGAATAAAAATCTTTAAGACTTGGGTCTATTTCATCTTGCGTCTTTACAATTTCCTTTTCATTTCTCAAACTTGAAATATTCCTTTTACTTTCTGCCATATCTTTTTGGTAAGGAAACTCTACTTCGGGGTTTTTTGAATTTATTTTATACCAGGAAACTTTATCCAGGCTAATATCAACCTTATCGATGGTATAGAACCAGCCATGCCAGAACCAATCGAGGTCAATGCCAGATGCGTCTTCAATGGTTCTAAAAAAATCGGCAGGTGCCGGGTGTTTAAACATCCAGCGGGTAGAATACATCTTGAAAGCGTAATCAAACAATTCTCTTCCGAGGACCGTTTCTCTTAGTATATTAAGTGCCGTTGCAGGTTTACCATAAGCATTATTACCCAATTGAAAGACAGATTCAGAATTGGTCATGATGGGTCTTATCTGGTTGATATCACCGTTCATATAATCCACTATATTGGAGGCAGGTCCTCTTCTTGAGGGATAATCCCTTTCCCATTGTTGTTCTGCCAAATATTGTAAAAAGGAATTAAGCCCTTCATCCATCCAGGTCCATTGTCTTTCATCGGAATTGACAATCATTGGAAAATAATTGTGTCCCACTTCGTGAATGATGACACTTATCATTCCATATTTTACCCTTTCAGAATAAGTTCCGTCCTCGTCAGGTCTTCCTCCATTAAAGCAAATCATGGGGTATTCCATGCCAATATTATTCGTATGAATAGACCAGGCAACAGGATATGGGTAATCAAAAGTATAATGAGTGTACCATTTTAGCGTGTGAGCTACAGCTTTTGTTGAATATTGAGACCAAAGTGGGTTTCCTTCTTTTGGATAAGCGGACATGGCCATAACCACGGTACCATTTTTCTGAGCTACGCCCATGGCATCCCAGATAAATTTCCTGGAGGAAGCAAAGGCAAAGTCACGAACATTATTAGCTTGAAAAACCCATGTTTTCTCTGTTTTTGCTTTGGTCAATTCAGCCGCTCTGGCTTCTGTTTCTGTAACAATAGCCATGGGGTTTACCCGCTCTAATTTAGCTTTTTCAAAACGTGTAAACTGATCCTTTGTGAGCACTTCTTTAGGATTTGTTAAAACGCCTGTTGCGGCAACCACATGATCAGAAGGTACGGTAAGGCTAACGGTATAATTACCAAAAGCAAGGGTAAATTCACCAGCACCTAAAAATTGTTTGTTTTGCCAGCCCTCTATATCGTCATAGACACACATCCTTGGGAAAAACTGGGCGATGGTATAGAGGTAATTATTATCTTTTTGAAAATATTCATATCCTGATCTGCCGCCCAATCGGATGCGATCATTGATATTATACCACCATTTGATTTTAAATACGTAAGTTTCTCCAGGTTTAACGGGTTTTGGTGGATCAACTCTCATCATGGTTTTTACTACGGAATAAGGAATGTCTTTTCCCAGCGCATCTTTTACAAAATCAAGTTTAAATCCACCATCAAACCATGGTTCCAGATCTTGAATCTGATTTAGCGTCATGCCCTCTTTCATGGTTGAGGGTGCTGTTGAGTAAGAATCTGATGTTTTTGATTGTTGGTTCTGATCCATTTGAAGCCAGAGATATTCCAGTTGATCGGGGGAATTATTGGTATAGGAAATGGTTTCTTCCCCATAAATACGTTGCTTTTCATCGTCAAGACGAATTTGCATATTATAATCAGCCTTTTGCTGCCAATATTGGTGTCCAGGTGCTCCTCCCCCTGTACGGTAAGTATTTGGGGTTGGTAGTTCCGAATATATTTGACGGAACTTATCTATCATTCCTCCCTGGCTATAAGCATTATTTGATGCTAAACTTAGGAAAAGGACGAGAAGAAGAAAACTCAAAATATTTTTTTCCATGTTGTAAGTAGTTGAGTAGCTAAAATAAAGTAAAGTTAGGAAAATGTTATTAGTAATTGCTTATTAGCTTTTGGTATTTGGTAGTTAGGCGTATTACGCTTATTTAGGAATTTCAAATCCTTCCCATTTAGCAATTACTGCGGGAGCTGCACAATGACTGATTACATTGACACTGGTTCGAACAGGATCGATGAGTACATCTATTCCGAGCAAAAGGCCAAGTGCTTCTGTAGGTAGCCCGAAAGTGGGAAATAACGCAGCCAGAACGACAAAATTTGCTCTGGGAATACCAGCTACTCCTTTGCTGGTAACTTTTAGTATGAGAAGGATTAAAATCTGTTGATCAAAGGATAATGGGATGTTAGCTGCCTGGGCGACAAAAAGGGTTGCCATGCCCAAATACAAAGTGCTTCCATTCAGGTTTAAGCTTAGACTCAGGGGCGCTACGATACCAATCAGTTTTTTGGGAATGCCATACTTTTCCAAATTTGTTAAAGTCTGTGGTAATGCGGCTGCGCTGGAGGTAGTGGCAAAGGCAATTAAAAACGGTTCTTTTATATGATAGATAAAACGTTTTAAGGGTATGTTGAAAACAATCAAACTTCCAAAAAGTACAATTATCAGAAAGAATAACTGGGCTATCCAGGCACTGAAAATAAAGGAGGCCAATCCTGTTAAGGTTTCTGGTCCACTGGATGCGGTAATGGCCATAGCAGCAAATACCGCCGGGGGTGCGAGGAAAAAAATAAACTGTGTAAATTTAAATGCAATTTCCGCGAGGGAATCTGTAAATTGTAAAACGGGTTTTGCTTTTTCCCCAACGGATAAGGCGGCTACTCCGAAGATAAAGGAGAAAATGACAATTTGTAAAATATCTCCCCTGGCCATGGCATCGATAATACTGGTTGGAAAAGCGTTGACTAGAAGATCATTTAATGTCATACTTGATTGATTAACAGTCTCTTGACTCTCCAGATTTATGCCAATACCAGATTTGAACAGAAGCGATGTGAACCAGCCAATAAGTAGAGCCAATGTACTCCAAACCTCAAAACATAAAAGCGATTTCCATCCCAATCTACCAAGGTCACTTGCACTTTCTGCATTTCCTAAGGCTCTGATGAGTACACTAAAAAGGATGGGTGCTATAACCGCTTTAATGAGCCGGAGGAAAATATCATTGATGAATTTGAAATGCAGAGTTAATTCTGGATAAATTAATCCAAAAATGAGTCCTGAGAAAGCAGCTATAAATAACCAATTTGATAGTGATATACCTTTAATATATTCCCAAAACTGCCTCATTGCTTTGTTTTATGTAAAATAGATGTAAAATAGTTTATTTAGCATTATTTTCAAGCCATAATTTAAATTTTATGATTTCGCTGAATCATCC
>JBEAXK010000098.1:0-38466 GCA_041159865.1 Bacteroidota bacterium | reverse complement strand
CTCGTGATTGGATTCTTGATTGTTATGGCTTTCATGTTCTTATATTATAGTTCAGCAGGCATTATGTCTGTCATCTCTTTATTCCTGAATGTATTCTTTATTTTTGGAACACTGGCTTCATTTGGAACCGTTTTGACATTGCCTGGTATTGCAGGTATCGTACTTACCATAGGTATGGCGGTTGATGCGAATGTAATCATATATGAAAGAATCAGAGAAGAATTAGATGAAGGCAAATCTCTTTTGACATCTATTTCTGAGGGATTCAGACAATCCTACTCTGCAATTATTGACTCAAACGTTACCACGCTGCTTTCAGCATTTATGCTTTCCTATTTTGGATTGGGTCCAATTAAGGGTTTTGCGGTAGTATTAATTATTGGTGTCCTTTCTTCCATGTTCACAGCGGTATTGGTCAGCAGATTATTGATTGACTGGTGGACTGCCAAAGGAAGAACCCTTCAATTTTCCAATTCATTTTCAAAAAGTACCTTTTCAAAAATCAATGTTGACTGGATGGGGAAAAGAAAAATTGCCTATACTTTCTCTGGTGTTCTCATGATTTTAAGTATCGTTTCCATGTTAACCCGTGGATTTGAATTTGGGGTTGATTTCAGAGGTGGCTATTCTTATAATTTACAATTTTCCAAAGCGGTTAATCCAGAAGATTTAAGAAAAGAATTAACCACTGCTTTCTATGGTAACACACCCATTGTAAAATCTATTGACTCAGAGAACTCTCTGAATGTAGTTACCAGTTACATGATCGACAGTGGCGATGAAAAAGCGGCGGAAAAAGTAATGGAAAGATTATTTGTAGGCGTTAATAACATATCCGGAAATTCATTGAATTTTGAGAATTTTAGTAATCCAGAAGGAAAGGGTACACATGTTGTAAGTTCCAGTCAAGTTGGACCTACGGTTGCAGAAGACATCAAAGAAAGTTCTATTGAGGCTGCACTCTTTGCATTAGCTTTAATTTTCTTATACATCTTTATCCGTTTCAGCAAATGGCAATATAGCGCAGGTGCCGTTATTGCCTTGTTCCATGATACCATTATCACTTTAGGTGTTTTCTCTGCCTTGCATGGTATTTTACCCTTTAGTATGGAAATCGATCAGGCGTTTATTGCTGCCATTTTAACCGTAATTGGTTATTCTATCAATGATACAGTGGTCGTTTTCGACCGTATCAGGGAAATGATGGGTATTTATACTAAAAGGTCCAGGAATGAAGTCATAAATAGTGCCATTAATAATACTTTGAGTAGAACCACTCTAACCTCTTTAACTACTTTATTTGTGGTTATTATTTTATTCTTATTTGGTGGCTCCAGTATCAAAGGATTTTCATTTGCTATTCTTTTTGGTATTACAATTGGTACGTATTCTTCTATCTTTGTGGCATCACCTCTTATGTCAGATTTGACTAAAAAAGATGAATTAAGTAAATCTTAATTGAAATAAACGTATTCTACGCTAATAAGAAAGGCGGATGCAAATGAGCATTCGCCTTTTTTGTTTATATTGTCTAAGCAAAACAAAATAGGGTAAATCATTGTTTTTCGAGAAGATTTACCAATTGGTTTTTTGTCCAACTACAATCAATCAGCTATGCAAAAATGGGGTTTAATTTTTATTTTATTATATACGCTCTCTGCTTGTACCTACACAGAAAAAATACGTGATGGTAAAACAGCTTTTGAAAGAAAACAATTTACTATCGCCAGTCAATTACTTAAAAGTGAATTAAAAAAGGTTAAAACGGGAACTGATCGTGGCGTTTTATCTTTTATTTTGGCTGAAACAGCTATGCAACTTGGAAATGTAGATCAAGCAATTGAAAACTATAGAATTGCCTATGACAATGGTTATGGGGTTGATGCATTGAAAGGATTGGCTTTTGCTTTGAAACAAGGTGAATTTTATATCGAAGCTATGCAGACTTTTAAGGACTTAAGTATTGAAATTGGGAGTCCTTATGAATATAGAAAAGATATTAATTATTGTGAATTAGCAGCCCAGTGGAAAAAAGACGAATATAAAGATTTTAAAGTTGATTTACTGCCCATAAATTCCTCCTATGCCGACTATTCTCCTGTACTTTTGAATAAAAACAGTTTAATTTTCACCTCTGACAGACCATCTACAACGGGAGAACAGATCTATTTATGGACAGGGGCTGGTTTTACTGATTTATTTATTGCCGATTTAGAAACTGGGGATGCTACTCCATGGAAAATAAATGTAAATACACAGGCTCATGAAGGAACCCTTTCTTTTAATGCTGAAAAAAGTAAAGCCGTTTTTACCCGTTGTACTGGTGGAAAAAGAGAAGACGCATTCTGTAAATTATTTCTAATAGAAAAAATGAGTGCTGATACCTGGGGGCCTGCCGTTCCCGTTTTTCCAGAATTAAAAGAAATAAATCTGGGTCACCCTTCCCTTTCTGGAGATGGAAAATATATGTTTTTCAGTGCCAAAGCTCCTGAAGGTTGGGGAGGTTATGACTTATATAGTTCCCAATTATTAGAAAATGATTCCTGGAGTGAACCTGCTTTATTAACCCGACAAATTAATACACCAGGGAATGAACAGTTTCCATCTATCGATGGTGATACGCTATATTTTAGTTCTGATTTTTTACCTGGAATGGGGGGATTGGATATTTTTAAAAGTTTTAGAATGGAAAATGGGGAATGGTCTCCTCCAGTTAATTTAAAATATCCCATTAATTCAGGAGCTGATGATTTTAACTACACCATTATACATTCTTTAAATAATCTTCCATTTGGTTACTTTACCTCAACCAGGGAAGGTGGCAATGGCCGAGAAGATATTTATACATTTAAACAACTTCCACCAAACCCTAAAAAAGAGGAAAAGAAAACTACGCAAAAAGAAACGGCAATCGTCTATCAGTATTTTTTAGATGTTTTTGTACTTGAAAAAATATTCGCCGAACCTAATAATCCAAATACTTCGCTTTTGGGTAGAAAACCTTTAGCAAATGCCAAAATAACTACGACCATTACGGGCAGTGATCAGGAATTTATAACCGATAGTACCGGAAAAGTAAGACTAACCATTCAACCTGGTTCAAAATGGAATTTTATAGCTGGAAAAGATGGATACCTGAATAATGCGGCTACCTTTAATGCGGCAGGTTTACAGGCTACACCTGAAAATCCTGTGCAAATTGTTGAAATGGAAATTGTGCTGGATAAAGTATTTAAAAATACCGAAATCGTATTAGATGATATTTATTACGATTTAGATAAATGGGATATTCGCACGGATGCAAAACCCACCCTCGATAAATTAGCCAATACCTTAATCCTCAATCCTCAAATAAGAATTCAACTCGGCTCCCATACAGATTGCCGAGGAAATGACGCATATAACCAGGTACTCTCCCAACGTAGAGCACAATCGGCGATTGAATATCTGATAGGAAAAGGCATTCAACCTGGAAGAATGGTAGCTAAAGGATTCGGAGAAACTGCTCCGGCAGCAATTTGTATTTGCTCCAGGTGTACTGAGGAAGAGTACCAAAAAAACAGACGGACTACATTTAAGATTATAGATTAAAACCTAGATTAAAGTCTGAGTTGAACGATTTTATACTCAGACTTTAATTTCGTCCTTCGTTTCATTACTTTTTGGCTGTTAACAACCGTATTATTATTTAATTACAATATTTATCATTCTTTTAGGTACTACAATAATTTTAACAATGGTCTGGCCTTCGGTCCATTTTTTAATTTGTTCCAACTGGAGAACTGCCTCTTTAATTTCTGCCTCACCTCCATTGGCATCGAAAGTTAAGGTTGCCCTCAATTTTCCATTTATACTAACAGGATATTCAATAGAAGATTCTTCCAGATATTTACTTTCAAAAACAGGAAATACAGCCTGATGTATGGAACCCTTGTTTCCTGCCTGTTGCCATAATTCTTCGCTTAGAAATGGAGCAAATGGTGCAAGAAGAATCAAAAAAGGATTAAGTACTTCTTTATGATGACAGTTCATTTTCTGAAAATCGTTTACAGCAATCATAAATCCACTGATACAGGTATTAAATGAAAAACGCGTTATATCATCCTGAATCTTTTTTATAGCCGTGTGTAATACCTTAAAAGCTTCAAGGGATGCAGGTTTATCGTTGAGTAACCAATTTCCTTCAGCATCTCTGAATAAATGCCATACTTTGCGTAGAAATTTATTAACTCCGTCAATTCCTTTAGTATCCCATGGCTTAGCTTGTTCAACAGGCCCTAAAAACATTTCATACATTCTAAAACAATCGGCGCCATATTTTGAAACAACGTCATCTGGATTTATCACATTATACAATGATTTTGACATTTTACCTACCTCTGAATAGGTAATTAATTGAAATGAATCATCCTCCTTATTTGGCGTAAAAATCCCATTTTCAATACTTCCACCTTCAGAAACAAAGATGGCTGAAGCAAATTCAGGTCTCCACTTTATAAATTGCTGAACGCCCTTTTCAGATAGATGAGAACCAGTCATGTTTCCATAATCGGTAACATAATCGACTAAAACGGGTATTTTTGTAAAATGGTGACCTTTTTCCTCCTCTGATTTGAGTAAACTTGCACTTATAAATCTATTTTTTCCCTGTATTTTATCTTTTTGCAAATAGACAGATTCAACGACACCCTGAATCATTCCTTGATTAATCAACTTTTTATAGGGCTCTATGGTAGGGACTTTTCCCAGATCATAAAGAAATTTATGCCAAAAACGACTGTACATTAAATGACCAACAGCGTGTTCTGTTCCGCCTACATATAAATCGACATCTTTCCAATAATTTAAGGCGTCATCGCTGGCAAATACCTGATCATTAGATGGATCCATATACCGCAAGAAATACCAAGAGGAGCCGGCAAAACCTGGCATGGTATCTGTTTCACGCTTATCTCCATTAGGCAGATTAACCCAATCCTGAGCTCTGGCCAAAGGAGAAACAGCGCCAGAAGCTGGTTGAAAATTCTCCAAAACGGGCAATTCTAAAGGAAGATCTTTTTCATCTAAAGGGATAGCTATGCCCTCTTTATCATATATGATTGGAAATGGCTCTCCCCAATAGCGTTGACGACTATAGATAGCGTCTCTTAGCTTATAATTTACTTGTCTGGATCCAATCCCTTTATTTTCGATTTCCTTTAGCATAAATTCAATTGCATCAGGAACTTCCATGCCATCAAGAATTTCAGAATTGATCATTACCCCCAATTTATCATTTCTTGTAGCACCTGGATATTTTGATTTATCAATAACATCAATAATTTCAATACCAAATTTAAGTGCAAATAGATTATCTCGGTCATCATCACTTGGAACCGCCATTATGGCCCCTGTACCGTAATCTTTCAAAACATATTCTCCAATAAAAATTGGAATTTTCTTACCGTTAAAAGGATTAACAGCAAAAGAACCCAAAAATTCACCTGTAACCTCTTTGACTTCAGCCATACGTTCTCTTTCTGACCTACTTTGTACATAAGTTAGATATTCTGCTACTTTAGATTCCTGTTCAGGAGTTGTCAAAGAAGCAACCAACTCATGTTCAGGAGCTAGGACCATGAAAGTTACACCAAAAAGGGTATCAGGACGAGTGGTAAATATTTCCAGTTTAACATCGGAGCTTTCTACGCCAAAAAACATTCTTGCGCCTTCCGACCTTCCAATCCAGTTGGATTGCATTTTTTTCATCGCATCCGAATAGTCCAAAGTCTGCAAATCGTTTAACAAACGTTCTGCATATGCCGTAATTCTTAAGGACCACTGCATCATGGGTTTTTTCTCTACGGGGTGACCACCACGTTCAGAAACACCATCTTTTACCTCATCATTTGCCAATACAGTACCCAAAGCCTCACACCAGTTAACATAGGTTACTTTCCTATACGCGAGGCGGAAATTCATTAAAATGGTTTCTTTTTCTGCCTTATTCATTTCTTGCCATTCCTCTGCTGTGAAAGCGTCGAAATCATTATGGGCGGCGTTCAAATTGCTGGAACCATGTCTTGAAAAATGGACTTCCAGCGCTGAAATAGGTCTGGCAGCATCAGCTTGCGTATCGTAATAATGGGAAAATAATTGAAGGAATATCCATTGCGTCCATTTATAATAGGATGGATTGGAGGTCTGAACCTCCCTGTCCCAGTCAAAACTGAAACCCAGATTATCTAGTTGACTTCTATAACGGGCAATATTTTGCGCCGTTGATATAGCGGGTTGGACTCCTGTTTGGATGGCATATTGTTCTGCCGGAAGACCAAAAGCATCATAACCCATCGGATGGAGTACATTAAATCCATTTAATCTTTTATAACGGGCATAAATATCAGATGCAATATACCCCAGCGGATGACCAACATGTAACCCCGCCCCAGAAGGATAAGGGAACATATCTAAAACGTAATATTTAGGTTTTGATGAGTCGTTACTCACTTTATAGACCTTATTTTCCTCCCAATATTGTTTCCATCTGGTTTCAATTTCTGAAAATCTGTATTCCATTATAGTTAATTTTGTTACGACTTCTTCTCCAAAAAATCCTTGCAGAGGCAAAGTAGTATTTTTCCGCAAAAATAGACAAAAAGGAATTAGATTTGCATTGTTATGCATACTTAAATAAATGGGAGTAAAATGATTCGATTTTTATTTAAACTTGGCCTTAGTTTAGTAGTGCTTTTGTTAGTGTACAATTACTTTTTGGGTACTCCGGAAGAAAAATCTACTTCAAAGAAAATATTTGGTGAGGTTATTCATCTTGGTAAATCTTCCTGGGATTTACTTCGGGCTGAAAAGCAAAAATTAAGAGATGGAAAATATGATATGGCCATGGATAAAGTGAGTCAATTATTAGATGGACTTGAAAATGCCGTTGGACAAAGTGGAGATCCAAAGATAAATGAACAATTTCAAGATTTAACAGATAAAAGAGATGAACTTTTAAAATGGGAAGAAGCGGCTAATGGGGTAAATAATACTTCTGAAACTGAAGTAAAAATGACTGAAAAAGAAAAAATGGAAAGACTTAAACTTTTAAAATCGTTATTATCTGAGACCGAATTATTAATGAATCAATTGGAAAACAGATAAAACAACCCTAGAGTAAAATGACACCTAACCAGGATACGCCTAAGTTTGGCTCGAAACCCAACTATCTTTATGCGATGATAAGTATTTCGCTCATCCTTTTCATTTTAGGTATTTTCGGATTTATCTTGTTGAATACACGGCAGCTCATTTCTTTTTACAAAGAAAACCTGAATTTAATCGTAGAAATAAGTGAAACGGGTAATACCAAAGAATTAGCAAACCTGAAAGAATGGCTGACCAGCAGGGACTTTTATAAATCGGGAAGTTTGACTTACATTGACAAAGAAGAGGCGGTACAAATGATGCGAAAGGATTTTGGTGAGGATTTTCTAAAGCTGGATTTACCCAACCCTTTTTTGGATATTTTGACCTTCAATGTTAAAGAAGTTTATTTAGAGCAAAACCAATTGAACAAAATAAAATGGGCGCTTCAAAAATTTCCCAATGTAAAAGCCGTTTATTTTCAAGACAGTTTCTTGAATTCTTTACTAAAAAATATGAATAAATTTTTACTTTTCACCTTTGTAATTACTTTGATATTGCTTGCCGTGTCCATTATTTTAATTTTCAATACTTTAAAATTAGCTCTTCACGCCCATCGATTTATTATAAAAAACATGGAATTAGTTGGTGCTACATGGCGTTTTATAAGCATTCCATTCATTAAAAGGAGTTTTATACATGGAATTATAGCCAGTATATTAGCGCTTGCAAGTTTATCAGGTTTATATATCTGGGTGTCGGGAAATATACCGGAATTAGTTCAAAATTTACCTTTTGATAAATTAATAATCCTAGCTGCCATTATCACCTTTGCAGGCATATTTATATATGTTTTTAGTACTTTTATAGTTGTCAATCGATACTTGAAAATGAGAGTAGATGATTTGTATTAATTTGAATTGACAATTTTTAAAGGATAAATAATATTAATGTTTAATTTCGTTGTCCGTATTTAAAATCCGGTAAAAAATCATGAGTAAAGCAAAAGTCCGAATCACCCCAAACCTGTCGAAAAGTTCAAAAGGTAACGAACAAAGTCCATCCGTTAACAAGCAACGTGCCCCTTTGAGTGGAAATAAAACACAATCTGGCAGCACCCAAGTGGAGATGCTTTTTAACAAGAATAATTTTATTTGGATGGGAGCGGGAATTGCATTAATAGCCCTGGGCTTAGTATTAATGTCTGGCGGAAAAATGCCAAGTCCTGACGTATGGGATGAATCTATTATATATAGTCCTGTCAGAATGGTTGTTGCTCCTATATTAATTGTTTCAGGATTAATTGTTGAAGTGTTCGCTATATTTCGTAAATAATGAATAGTAATTTAGAAGCCATATTACTTGGTATTGTTCAGGGATTGACTGAATTTCTTCCAGTTAGTAGCAGTGGACATTTAGAAATTGCCCAATTTTTTCTTGGCGACAAGCAGGATTTAAATTCAGGTCTTTTAATGACCGTTACATTGCATGCTGCTACGGCTCTGGCTACTGTTTTTGTATTTAGGAAGGAAATCGGGGTAATTTTAGCTGGCTTATTTAAACCACAAATAAATGAATCCCATTTATTTGCCAGAAATATTATCTTATCTATGATTCCTGCCGTCTTTGTCGGTTTATTTTGGGAAGATGAAATTGATCAATTATTTGAGGGTCAGATTGTATTAGTTAGTGGGCTGTTATTAGTAACTGCAACCATATTATATTTTGCAGACAGGGCAACGGCAGGAACCAAAGAAGTTGGTCCCAAAGAGGCAATCCTCATTGGAATAGCGCAGATGATTGCTATATTACCCGGAGTTTCACGATCTGGAGCTACTATTTCTGCATCTGTAATTTTGGGAATTAAAAGGACAGAAGCTGCCCGTTTCAGTTTTTTAATGGTAATCCCTTTAATCTTTGGAAAAATGGCAAAAGACTTACTTGATGGCGCTTTTAATGTAAAAGAATTTTCATTATTACCCCTTGTATTAGGATTTATCGCTGCTTTTATAACGGGTTTATTTGCATGCAACCTGATGATAAAAGTAGTTCAAAACAGTAAATTAGGTTATTTCGCACTTTATTGTTTTATGGTTGGCGCAGGAATGCTCCTATTTTTAGCGGCCAATTAACTCCAAATGATGCAATCTACAGAAATGGATTCTTCCTCAACTTCTTTAGCTGCCCTTGAAGAAGGTTCCATTTTATTGATAGACAAACCAGCTGGCTGGACGTCTTTTGATGTAGTTAATAAAATAAGAGGTACAATTAAATCTCAGCTTGGAATTAAAAAAATAAAGGTAGGTCATTCCGGAACTCTTGATCCCATGGCAACTGGATTACTCTTATTGGGTACAGGCAAGTGTACCCGTGAACTGGCATCACTTCAAGACCTAGGTAAATGTTACGAGGGTACTATAAAACTGGGAGCCACAACACCCTCTTATGATGCTGAAACAGAAATTGATCAGATCTATCCCTTTGATCATATAACGAAGGAAGCACTGGAAGAAGTGGTAAAAAAACTCCAGGGCGAATTAATGCAGATTCCACCCATTTTTTCTGCCATCAAGGTTGGCGGACAACCTCTATATAAAAAAGCCAGAAAAGGAGAAGTTTTTGAGCCAGAACCACGTAAAATATGCATTTACTCCTTAGAAATACTGCGATTCGAACTACCAGAAATAGACTTTGTTGTTCATTGTAGTAAGGGCACCTACATCAGATCTCTTGCTTACGACCTTGGAAAAATGTTAGCATCGGGCGCTCATTTAACCAGATTGGTCAGAACAAAAATTGGTGATTATTCCTTATCTGACGCATTAACACCAGAAAAATTTATTGCCTCCATAAGACCAAAATAAATTAAAAGCAGAATATAAAATGAATGCTGAAAATAAAGAATTTGTTGGCGTTATAGGTGCAGGTAGTTTTGGCTTAACCATTGCAAATCTTTTGTCGCACAATGTTCATGTATTATTATTTGCCCGACGGCCAGAAGTGGTTCAACAGATAAATGAGCATCATTATTTTGATCATGTGGTCATATCGCAAAAGGTAACAGCAACCAATGACCCCAAATTCCTGGCTGAAAACTGCACCCTTCTTTTCCCTGTCATCAGTTCAGACGCATTCAGAGCGGTCATGCAACTTTTTGGTCCTTTTTTAAAACCTTCCCATCTGATCATTCATGCAACAAAAGGCTTTGATATCGCCATTAGTGATGTTGATATAACTGCTGGTAAATTAAAAAAGGAACATATCATGACGATGAGTCAAGTCATTAAAGAAGAGACTTCAGTAAGGCGGATTGGATGTTTAGCTGGCCCTAATTTAGCTTCAGAAATAATGGAAGGGCAACCCACTGCAACGGTCATAGGCAGTCCTTTCGAAGAGGTCATTGAAGCGGGAAAAAAAGCTCTAAGCAGCGATTTTTTTCACGTTTTTGGCACTTCCGATTTATTAGGAGCAGAATTTGCTGGTGGGTTGAAAAATATATTCGCATTAGGTTCTGGATTAATAACCGGAAAAGGACTGGGAAAAAACATTCAGGCCATGTTGCTTACCAGAGGACTTATGGAAATGATAACAATTGGAAAAGCCTTTGGAGCCGGCGCACGAACCTTTATTGGAACCGCAGGTATTGGCGATCTAATCGCAACTGGAACCAGTGAAAATAGTAGGAATTTTTCGTTTGGCTTTAAACTTGGTAAAGGTGAAAACAGAGAGAACCTCCTTGCAAACATGCCCGAATTGGCGGAAGGTGTTAGAACTCTCTATATTTTTCATCATCTAGCCATAAAATTAAAAATACGACTTCCCATTACAAAAATGTTATATCAAGTTGTTTACGAAGACTTTGAATTTGAAGAAGCGTTAAATTATCTAATTACCTATCCTTATGATGTCGATGTCGATATCCTTTTTTAATCTAAAATAAACAGCCAGTAAGATTAGGTAAATATGAAAAAACAAGGAATTGCTGGCACCATCTTACTTTATCTGGGTGTAATATGGGGCTTTGTTAATAGTACTATTTTATTTCCTAAGATATTGGGCGCCAGTGTTTTCGGATTTATTCAAACGCTTTCATTTACCAATAATCTAATTATCACTTTTGTTTTGCTCGGTTTGCCAGGTGCTGTCATTCGATTTTATCCATATTTTAAAGATGACAAAAAAACAAGAGATTCCTTTTTTACTTTTGTCTTATTTATAGGTGTTATTGCCATTATTTTAGGCGGACTCTTGTTGTATTATTTTAAGTGGGATATTATTTTAAATATTAAAGATCCTGAAAGTCGGGAACTGGCTCGTCAGTATTTCTATCTTATTTTTTTCAATTTACTTACCTATACCCTGCTCAGCATACTGGATGCTTTTAATACGGCCAGACAAAGACCCCTTTTTAATATATTTTTAACCCAGATATTCTCCAGGGCACTTACATCTGTTCTTCTTATTTGTTATTATTTTGATTATGTAGACTTAAAATTATTTCTAGACTTATACGGAATAAAAGGATTATTGAGTATTCTTTTATTCGTTTTCCATATTGAATGGAGGGGATTTTTAGGTTATGCCTATTTTAAACCTATTCTAAATTCTCCATATTTAAAGCCAATATTCACCTATTCTATCTTCATTATGTTTACGGGTTTAAGTAATAATCTTATTGCTTATATTGATACCATGATGATTTCTGGAATGATTGATTTCACAATGGCAGGCATCTATGCTGTTTTTTATTTTATTTCCACCACCATTACTATGCCCGTAAATGCTTTTGGTTCCGTTATTTCTCCAAAAATTGCTGAACATTGGAAGAAGAACGAAGTTCATGAGATTCATTTATTAAATCAACGGACCACAAAAATAGTCTTGGTTTTAGGCGTTCTTGTATATGCAGGTATCTTAGGAAATCTTCATAATGCAGTAAAAGTGCTGGGTGAGCCTTACAGAGTTGGCATACCAATAGGCATATATCTTGGATTTGGTCAAATATTTGCCATGTCTACAGGATTTTCATCTCTCATTTTAATACATTCGAATAAATATAAAATGGATTTATTGGCCAAAACGGTGATGGCCATTATAACCGTAGGAACAAATTACTTTTTCATTAAATCTTATGGTGCAGTTGGAGCTGCAATGGCAACAGCATTAACCATCGTCATTACAAGTTCTTTTTATTTAATATATAACTATGTTCACTGGAAATTTCATCCATTTACCCAGGCCTATTTTAAAATATTCTTAGCGGGAACTATCAGTTGGTTATCTGTTTGGTATATTCCAATTTATCCTAAAGCATACATAGATTTAGCCTACAGAGCTCCCATAATGACCCTCGTTTATTTTACCATTATTTATTTTTCCAAGGTACTTCCAGATGTAAATAATTGGATTTCAATTAAATACAAAAATATTTTAAGTAAATAGTCATGGAAAAAGTGGAATTACCCATTGATTTTATCCATCAAATGGGAGATATCTTAAATGAGATAGAATTACACCAGTTTCTTTCTGCTATAGTCAATACCTCTTCCGTAACAGGTCTTAGAATGAACCCCTGGAAGGGTGCCCATCTGAAGGTAAAAGGAACTCCGGTTCCTTGGACTCAACGAGGAGTAACGTTGAAAAACAGACCCAATTTTACGCTTGACCCTTCTTTTCATGCTGGTGCTTATTATGTGCAGGATCCAAGCTCAATGCTTGTGGAATGGATTGCCAGAAAATTATTAATAGAAACAAAAACACCTTTTATTCTTGACTTAGCAGCGGCTCCTGGAGGTAAAAGCACTCTTTTAGCAGAAATTGCCAGTGAAAAAGAGGGCTTTCTTCTTGCGAATGAAGTAATCAAATCAAGAGTTCCCATTTTAAAACAAAATCTGGCAAAATGGGGATATTCCAATGTATTTATTTCTTCCTTTGAGGTTTCTGTTTTTAATGCTATGCCCCCATTATTCGATTTGGTTTTATTAGACGCACCTTGTTCCGGAGAGGGTTTATTCAGAAAAGACATCCATGCAAGGAGTGAATGGTCTTTAGATCATGTAAATCACTGTGCGTCGAGGCAAAAAAGAATTCTTTCATCCATTCCTGGATTATTAAAAGAAGGTGGATATTTGCTATATAGCACTTGTACCTATAATCCTAAAGAAAATGACGACCAGGTAACCTGGCTTTGTCAGCAATTTCCTCTAAAAATAGTTCCTTTTGACATACCCTCCACCTGGGGGATATTAAAAACGGAACAAGGTGGCTTCCAATGTTACCCACACAGGGTTAATGGAGAAGGATTTTATCTGGCTGTTTTACAATTAACCGGTGAAAACGAACCAATACCGCCGGAAAAAAACCTTAAAAAACCACCAAGGATTAAAATTAGTTTTCCCGATTCTATCTCTAAATTTATTAAGAAAAATAGTGATTTGATTGGAATACAAGACCATAGCGGCAACTATTATGGTATTCCCGAGGCTCTATTTCCAGCATTCAATATATTAAGCCAGTTTCTTCCTTTCATTGATCCCGTTTTGTTGCTGGGAAATGCCAAAGGTAAAGATTTCATTCCAGAAGCTGATTTAGCTCTTAGTTCCTACTTAAATCCTGATTTACCCATCTTGGATTTAGATAGATTTGATGCCTTAGTCTATTTAAAAAAAGAAATTTCACCCATTCATCCACCCCACTCGGGTTGGGGACTTATCCGATATGATGGATTGTTTCTCGGGTGGTATAAAGGGATTGGGGAACGTTATAATAATTATCATCCCAAGCAGTGGCGTATTCTGATGCCTATTCCTGACCGAGCAAATTTGCCAGAATTACCCATTAATCGGTCGTAATTGTACTTTTAAGTACCTTTGGATGCGAAGAGAAATAATAAATGAACATAGCCAAAAGCAAACCTAAAAAGGACCCCATTAAAACATCTTCCACGAAATGTTGAAGGAGGTATATTCTGGAAATGCCAACTAAAATGGCTGCTTTTAAGCACAAAATTGTGCATAACCCATTTTTCTTTGTGTAGAAAACAAGTAATGAAAATACAGCAAAGGCGGATAGGGTATGACCTGAGGGAAAACTAGTCAGTCCATCATGCAGTTTCACCCCTTTAATTAAGTATAAATGTTCAAATTCAACCTTATCTTTAAAAAATAAACTTGGTCTGGGATGTTTGAAATATGATTTAGACCAATGAGAAGAAACCGGAACCAAAATACTCAAAGAACAAACTAACAAAACACCCTTTAATTTATATTTAGGAACTAAAAAGATGAGAGCAATCAGGTAAGCAGGCCAATCGCCCAAAAAGGTTATCCATTTAAAAAATCCATCTAAAGAAGGGTTATGAATCTCATTCAAAATTAAAAATTCCTGACCTTTCGGATAAATCCATAAAAAGTACAGGAGAAAAATTTCAAAGAATAAAAACAAAGAAAAAAAAAGCATTTTATCTTTCAAGAACTGCATTTTTCTTAAATTTGAAAACATTGGGAAGGGATAAACTGGAATCATTCATAGCCAGCCAAGTAAGTATAATAGCGATGGGGAATAAAATAATATTGGGTAACCACGCTGCTGCAACAGCAGGAATGATTAAGCTTTCAGCAACTTTTCTGCACACAATAGTTAGCACGACAAAGACCATAAAAAATAAAGTAGAAATTAAAATAGGATAACCAAATCCACCTTTCCTAACTATTGCCCCCATTGGAGCACCTATGAGAACAAATAAAAAACAAGCAACTGCTATACTATATTTGGCATTCAAGTCATAAATATGTTTAACCCTGGAATCATTTAGCTGTCTTACTGATTCTGCTGTAGCCCCAGATTGGGTGCTTATAGTTCGGATGATACTTTTAGCTTTACTGGATAATTGGGGATGTTCAAATGGAACAAAGGAGTATAATAACCGACTTAGGGTGTCCGTTTTTAAACCAGGTAATTGTTTTATTGGCGAACCCAAATCGGTTGTATATTGATATGGATCGGCAGAAGCTGAGTCGTTTGAAGCGGGAGGTTTAGTGTAAGAGGGATTACTTTCAGGTGATGTTTCAGCGGGAGCACTTTCCGGAACTTTTGCTAAATAGAGTGAATCTGTTTTCAAATAAGGCAAAAATCCAACCATGTAATTCCCCATTTCCTTTCCTTTTTTATCCATATCCCTAACAATAGAATCTACAGCTATTGCCAGTTCCCCGCTACTCATCATAGAACGGTTTCCCTTAAAGAGCCCTTCGTTTGTTCTGGAAAGTTCAAATTCACTAAGATCGAAAACCTTCTGCCATCTTAAGAATTTAGTTCTGGTATATGGATATTTTCCTTCCCCTGGAGATAAATTATTTCCATTTTCTACATATTGCATACCATTTTCCAGTACCATGACCATATATTTTCCATCTTGAGTTATGGTTAACTCGCCTTTTTGAGCTTTAACTGTTTTATATCTGCCTACGTTTGACGCCGTATGATCATAAATCAATACATCCTCTATTGATTTTCCATCCGATTTTTTTTTCCCAATATGAATGGCATACCCTTCTAAATCATCATTAAAAATGCCTGTTTCCAATCTCAATGCTGGCTTTTTCTGTTTAATATCAAACATCCGAGATCCAAACTTTAAATTAGCTATAGGAATCAAGGTATTAGAACAATAAAGAGAAAAGAGAATGGCAAAAAGTCCAAAAACTAAAATGGCTCTCATTATTCTAAAAAGAGAAATTCCACCAGATTTTAAACTTGATAATTCAAAAAATTCTCCCATCGAACCAAGCGTCATAACAGAAGCGAGTAAAATACCAAGAGGAAGAGACATAGGTATGATACCAACGCTGCGATAAAAAAGAAGTTCCAGCACAAGCATTAATCCCAAACCTTTACCTGCAATATCATCAATATACAACCAAAGCATTTGCATCACTAAGACAAAAGATGCAATTAAAAAAGAAACGATAAAAGGAGGAAGAAAACTCCTTAAAACTAAACGATCAATTTGCTTCATGAACCAAAAATAAACAAATTTTGGCAAGCTAATTCTACAAAAGGAAAAGAAGTAAATACAGGGTAAAAAAATAAATTGACTTTACCATCCAACTTACCTTAAAAATGGTATTTTTAAATAAACTTATCTGTTTTTTAACTTTAATCGATTGTTATGTTTTTAAAACGTCTATTTTTATTCATGATGCTGTTAACCGGCACTCATTTTTTAATAGCCCAATATCCAGCGACTTCAGGAAAGGAGCGATTGGATAATGCCATGAAGCGCAATGAAATTCGAAAGAATTCAATTGTTGGAGGATTGCCATTTCAATCTATAGGTCCTTCTGTTATGAGTGGCAGAGTTTCCGATATGGATGTAAATCCCAATGATCCAACTCAGTTTTATGTGGCTTACGCCTCCGGAGGACTCTGGAAAACGGAAAATAATGGTCGTAGTTTTAAACCCTTATTTGACCATGAAATTGTGATGACTATCGGTGATATTGCCGTTGACTGGTCCAGAAATATCATTTGGATTGGCACAGGGGAAGTTAATTCAAGCAGGTCATCTTATGCAGGAACAGGCATTTATAAAAGTATAGATGGAGGAAAATCATGGAGTTATAAAGGTCTTCCTGAATCTCACCATATTGGTAGAATTCGCCTTCACCCAAAAGATCCTAATAAAGTCTGGGTAGCTGCATTAGGCCATCTTTATACCCCCAATGAAGAAAGAGGGGTTTTTATGACCGAAGATGGAGGAAATTCATGGAAACATACCCTAAAAGTAGATCAACAAACGGGAGCTGTAGATTTAATTAATGACCCTGCTTCTTCCCAGATATTATATGCTGCCACCTGGACAAAAGCTAGAGAGGCCTGGGATTTTGTCGAATCAGGTAAAGGGTCAGCCATTCATAAAAGTATCGATGGAGGAAAGACCTGGACTAAAATTACGGCTTCTCAAACAGGATTTCCAGATGGTGAAGGTTTAGGAAGAATTGGCTTGGAGGTTGCTCAAGAACAGGGAAAAACTATTCTTTTTGCGGCTATTGATAATTATTTCCGACAGGAACCCAAGCCTTCAGCAAATGCAGATGAGATTTCAAAGTCTGCACTAAAGTCAATGACCAAAGATGTATTCCTCTCTCTAAAAAAGTATCAGATTAAGGATTATTTACAAAGAAATGGATTTCCTTCCGAATATACGGTGGATAAAATTTTAGATCTGATTAAAAAAGGTGAAATAACCCCTTTAAATCTGGTGGAATATACAGAAGATGCCAATTCAGCTCTTTTTGACGCTCCTGTTCATGGTCTTGAGGTTTATCGTTCCGACGACATGGGTAAATCATGGAAATTAACCCATGAAAAAGGGTATTTAGAAAATGTTCACTTTACTTATGGTTATTATTTTGCCCAAATCAGAGCAGCTAATCCAAATCAGCTTTATGTATTAGGTGTACCCGTTTTGAGGTCTGATAACGGCGGAAAAACATGGAAATCAATCAATGGTGACAATGTTCACTCGGATCATCATGCCTTATGGATAAATCCTAAAAAACCAGGTCATTTAATACTTGGAAATGATGGTGGAATTAATATTTCTTATGATTATGGAGAAACCTGGGTTAAATGTAACACCCCAGCATTAGGTCAATTTTATCATGTTGCTGTCGATATGGCAGAACCTTATAGGGTTTATGGTGGATTACAAGATAATGGCGTTTGGATGGGGCCTAAAACAAATAAAGAGAATACTGAATGGCATGATTCTGGAGATTATCCCTTCAAATCGATAATGGGTGGTGATGGTATGCAGGTTGCTATTGATACCCGGGACAATGAAACCGTTTATACTGGATTTCAATTTGGAAATTATTTTAGAATTAACACCAAAACTGGTCAAAGGAAGAGCATAACGCCTAAACACAAGTTGGGAGACCGTCCATTGAGATGGAATTGGGAAACCCCTATTCATCTGTCTGTTCATAATCAGGATATTCTGTATATGGCTTCCAATAAAGTTCACCGTTCTTTTAATCAAGGGGATTCTTTTCAAGAAATCAGTGGAGATTTAACGAAAGGGGGTAAAAAGGGAGATGTTCCTTTTGGAACTATTTCTTGCATACATGAGTCGCCGATAACCTTTGGATTGCTATATGTTGGGACTGACGACGGATTAGTACACCTTTCCATGGACGGTGGAAATACTTGGAACAGAATAGATCAGTCCTTACCACAAGATTTGTGGATTAGCAGTATACAGGCATCTGCTTTTAAGGCCTCGAGAGTGTATGTAACGCTGAATGGTTATCGAAAAGACCATTTCAAACCCTATGTTTATGTATCAGAAGATTATGGTAAGAACTGGAACAAAATTGGAGAAGGATTACCCAATGAACCTGTTAATGTATTAAAGGAAGATCCTTCCAATGAAAATTTAATTTACATTGGGACAGATAATGGACTTTATTGTTCTTTAGACAGAGGAAAAAAGGTACAAATTTTTGAAAACAATTTACCTGCTGTTTCCGTACATGACCTGGTAATCCATCCAAGAGATAAGGAAATCGTTGTAGGAACACATGGCAGATCTATTTACATTGCATCGGTAAAAGAATTACAACAACTAACTCCTGGTATTACTGCAAAGCTATTACATGCATTTACTCCTGGATCTCCATTTGCCAGTCCACGTTGGGGTAGAAAAATGGCTCCATGGCAAGAAAGTTTAACGCCTGAAATTACATTACCCGTTTATGCATCTAAGGAAGGTAAAGGGATAATGCGCTTATATTCAGAAAACAAGGAATTATTGTATGAACAGGAAATAACCCTTTTAGCAGGATTAAATTACCTCAATTATAAAGGAATAGTCAAAGAATCAGCGATACCCATATTGGAAACAATGGCAAATAAAGGATTAAAAGAAGAAGACAAACCTGTAAAAATAAAAGCCATGGAGGATGGCCAAATTTATATAATAAAAGGAAAATATAATCTTACGTTTGAAGTAAACGGAGAAAAATCAGAAACAACCTTAACATTAAGATAAAAAAGAGGGGTAGTAAAACAAATTACTACCCCTCTTTAAATTAAGCTTCTACTTGAGAAAAGCTACTATTGCGATAGCGTTTTCTATCGTGCTCTTTCAAATAAATTTTTCTTAATCTAAGTGAATTTGGGGTTGCCTCAACAAATTCATCTTCCTGAATATATTCAAGCGCCTCTTCCAGACTAAAGCGACGGGGAGGAACCAGTTTTAGTTTATCATCAGAGCCAGAAGCTCTCATGTTCGTTAATTTTTTTGTTTTAGTAAGATTAATAACCAGATCGCCAGGTCTGTTATTTTCGCCCACAACCTGTCCTTCATAGATATCTTCATTTGCACCGATAAAGAAAATACCTCTATCCTGGAGATTATTAATAGAAAAAGGAATAGATTTTCCATTTTCCATGCTAATAAGTGATCCATTTTGACGACCTTGAATTTCCCCTTTATAAGGCTGGAAATTCAAAAATCTATGGTTCATAATCGCCTCACCAGCAGTGGCAGTTAAGAGATAATTTCTCAAACCGATAATACCTCTTGAAGGAATTTCTAATTTAAGAGTTACTCTGTCTCCTTTTGGTTCCATAGATAAAAGGATTCCTTTTCTTCTGGTAACTGCTTCGATTGCTCTTCCGGAAACAGCGTCGGGCAAGTCGATGGTAAGTTCCTCAATAGGTTCACATTTCTCGCCATCAATTATCTTTAGAATAACCTGAGGCTGACCAATTTGCAGTTCGTACCCTTCTCTGCGCATTGTTTCAATAAGAACTGCCAGGTGGAGAACCCCCCTTCCAAATACTCTAAAACTATCGGCTGATCCTGTTTCTTCCAGTCTAAGGGCAAGATTCTTCTCTAATTCTTTTTCAAGTCTTTCACGAACATGCCTTGAAGTAACGAATTTACCTTCTTGTCCAAAGAAAGGGGAATCATTAATAGTGAATACCATACTCATAGTAGGTTCATCTATAGAAATAGGTGGCAATGCTTCTGGTGTTTCATAATCGGCGATTGTATCTCCAATTTCGAAACCTTCAATACCTACAATGGCACCTATTTCACCCGCTTTAATTTCTGTAACTTTTGCCTTTTCAAATCCCTCAAAGACATAAATAGCTTTCAATCTACTTTTAACAATGGATCCGTCTTTTTTACATAGACTAACCATTTGGCCTTCAGTAATAACCCCACGTTGAAGTCTTCCGATAGCAATTCTTCCAATATAATTCGAATAATCTAGGGAAGTTATAATCATTTGGGGTGTACCCTCAGAAACTTTTGGAGGTGGTATATGGGTAACAATAGAATCAAGCAGAGCGAAAATATTATCAGTTGGAATTTTCCAATCATTGCTCATCCAGCCATTTTTGGCGGAACCAAAGATCACTGGAAAATCTAACTGCTCTTCTGTTGCATCGAGGTTAGCCATGAGTTCAAAAATTTGCTCATGTACCTCATCTGGCGTACAATTTTCTTTATCGACCTTGTTTATAACCACAATTGGTTTTAAGCCAAGGGCTAAAGCCTTTTGAAGAACGAATCTCGTTTGTGGCATAGCACCTTCAAAAGCATCTACAAGAAGCAGAACGCCATCAGCCATGTTTAGAACCCTTTCCACTTCCCCACCAAAATCGCTGTGGCCTGGGGTATCAATGATATTAATTTTATATTCCTTGTATCTGATAGATACATTTTTCGCCAGGATAGTAATTCCTCTTTCCCGTTCAAGATCATTACTGTCCATGATTAATTCGCCAGGCGTTTCATGATCTTTAAAAAGCCTGCCGGCCAGCAGCATTTTATCAACCAGGGTTGTTTTGCCATGGTCAACGTGAGCGATAATGGCAATGTTTCTTATTTGCATTTTAATTTTCTTTTCGGGGCACAAAGGTAGGTAAATAATCCTTTAAAAGAACATGCAATCATTTTATTAATAATAAATTATCATTTAGCCGCAAAAATTAAAAAAAAAGCTGTTCCAGAAAACTCTGAAACAGCGTGTGTAAGGTTAAATTTTTAAAAAAGGTAAAATGGAAAGCTTACTGTAAATAGAAAGTACGAACCATTTCTTGCTGGGTGTGAGGATGACAAACAACGTCCACATTTAAGGTACAGCGTTCGAACTGCAAAGCATAAGAATGTTGCACCATGTTTGGGCCTAACACCGCCTTTTTCAATTCTTGAGAAGAGAGCATTGCACCAACGTCTTCTTTGAGGGAGAGCATTAGTTCACGCACTTTTCCAAGGGTGCTTCCTGTGCCGGAATTAATAAGACCGACGGTCAGGGCTAATTTAATTTTTTTGATGTTCATGGGATGGGTATTAAAAAAAAGAACAGTTTGGTCTTTCATACTATAAACTTTTTATTGGTTCAACATGTTGTGCCCGTTGTTTTAATATTATGTTAAAAGATTAGAAAACGTTCCAAAAAAAAAGTGCTTCCTAAAAAGAAAGCACCTGATAACTTCTACTTATGGAAATAAAGTAGTTATAACTTAGGCGTAAATTTAAAATTTAATCCACTACATCATGGAGGAAGGAATTACCTTCACTTATTTCTATGTTATTGGAATGATTAATCGAATAACGGGAATATGTATTTTCCCCTGACGAGGGAGTATCGTCCAGTTTTACCCCTCTGCGCAGATAAGCAGGTTCATTTTCCAAATCACTGATAGCCTTTGGATTATTTATTTTCAATGTTTGAGCGCGCAATAATTCTCTTCGTTTTATGTCCTCTTCTCTATTTGAAAAGGCATTATGTGAGGAAGATGATTTCTCTTTGTCCTTAATGTAAGGTTCATTTAATGGATTGGTACTGATATTTCTTTTATTAATATCCGGACCATCAAATTCAATTACTCTGCCATTATTCTTATCTCCATCATAACCAATTCCTTGTAAACCGCTACTTGGAAGATTAGGATCTGAAATTCTTAATGGATTGTCAGTTTCGAGGTTAACCGTAATTTTATTTTTTTGAGGCATAAAATTAAGATTATCTGTAGTTTGTTGCTCAAATCCAGTTGCAATCACGGTCACACTTAGTTTATTTCCGAGTTTATTATCGTAGCAATTTCCCCAGATAATTTCACTTCCATCGCCTGCTTCCTCGCGAACAAAGTCTGTAATTTCAAAAATTTCGTCCATGGTTACCTCTTTAAGACCAGAGGTAATATTTAGGAGAATATGTTTTGCTCCGTTTATATTATTATCCTCAAGGAGAGGTGAATGCAATGCAAGGTCTACGGCAATTCTGGCGCGATCATTTCCTTCTGCCAGACCAGTACCCATAATAGCAACTCCACTCCCACGCATTACGGTATTAACGTCTTCAAAGTCAACATTTACATAGCCAGGTACTGTAATGATTTCAGCAATTCCCTTGGCTGCAGTAGTGAGTACATTATCTGCTTTCGAAAAAGCTTCAGAAAGAGACAAATTGCCATGAATCTGTCTAAGTTTATCATTTGAAATAATGATTAGCGTATCGACAGAATTTTTTAATTCATTTAAACCATCAATACCTTGAGAAGTTCTTTTATTTCCTTCGAAAGAAAAAGGAAGGGTTACTATACCAACCGTCAGAATATTCATCTCTCTGGCTGTTTTGGCAATTATAGGTGCAGCACCAGTGCCGGTTCCACCCCCCATACCAGCCGTAATAAAGAGCATTTTACAATTGTTCTCAATATACCGTTTAACCTCTTCAATGGATTCTTCGCAAGCCAGTTTTCCCACATTTGGTTTAGATCCTGCACCCCTGCCATCTGTTAAATTAGGTCCGAGTCTAATTTTTGTAGGTACAGGACTATTCTCCATTGCCTGATTATCGGTATTACAAATGGCAAAATCAACGCCAACTATACCTTGTTTAAACATGTGAGTGACTGCATTACTGCCACCCCCACCAACGCCAATTACTTTTATGATAGGACTATCGTCTTTTGGAAATTCGTAAATCATACTTCATATTTTTTAGGTAATCTAATTAAAAACAGCGCTTCTAAAGATCCGAATCAGGTTCTGCATCGAACCATTCACGCGTTTTCTCAATGATTATATTAATAATTCCCCCTTTAGGTTGTTCATTTTCCACTTTTATTTCATCAGAAATCTGAGGTTTTAAAACTTTTTCAGGAGATTTATATTTTCCTTTTTCTCTGTCTTCAATACCTCTTAATAAAAGTCCAATGGCCGTCGCATAAATGGGACTGCATAAAGCTTCCGAGTAGCCATGTGCGAGATGTTCTATTGGCAAACCAATTCGGGTAGGTAATCCAGTATGTAACTCTGCCAGTTTATCCACATGTCTTAAAAGAGCACCGCCGCCTGTAAGCACAATACCTGCTACCAGTTTTTTACCATACCCTGAATTAGAAATTTCTGTAAAAACATAATCAAAAATTTCTTCCATTCTGGCCTGAATGATCAAGGATAGATTTTTTTCAGAAATTTCTTTATGATCTCTCCCTCTGAGTCCTGGAATAGAGATTATTCTATTTTCAAAGACCTCTTCTGAAAGGGCACATCCGAATTTTGTTTTTAAATTTTCGGCATGAGAAGGCATAACGGTACAACCTTCCTTAATATCTTTAGTGACAATATTTCCACCCAATGGAATAACAGAAGTATGGCGAATAATGCCCTCATAAAAAATAGTTATATCCGTAGTTCCCCCGCCAATGTCAACCAATACTACTCCAGCCTGTTTTTCCTCCTCATTTAATACAGCCATAGCAGAGGCAATTGGCTCAAGAGTCATATTAGCCACTTTTGCACCTGCTCTCTCTACACATCTAAATATATTATTAGTTGCTGTGATTTGCCCGGTTATAATATGAAAATTGGCTCCCAGATGAACGCCTGACATACCAATGGGATCAATAATACCATGTTCAGAATCAACAGAAAATTCCTGGGGAATAGCATGTAAAATTTTATCTCCCGGAGGTAAAACCAACTTATGAATATCATGCACCAAACGGTCAATGTCCTTCTGAGAAATCTCCGAATCGCTGTATTCTCTGACGAGCTGACCCCGGTGCTGTAAGGTTTTAATATGCTGGCCCGCTATGCCAACATGTACCAAATTGAATTCAATGTTTGCAGAACGCTTAGTAATTTCAATCGCTTCCTGTATGGCATTTACGGTTTTTTCAATATTGGAAACCACCCCCCGGAGGACTCCTTCTGAATTGACCTTACCTAGTCCAAGAACTTCAAGTTTTCCTAAATCGTTTTTAAAACCTGCAATTGCACATACTTTTGTGGTACCAATGTCAATAGCCAGGACCACCTCTTGTTTTTTTTCAACTCTTTCCATAGTAGTTTGTAGTTACGCCTAATAATTATGTCAAAATAAGTAATCTAAATACAAATCAATTGCAAACAATCTGATTCCTGAATCTAAGGTCAAGGTTTCGGTATTTTCTCCAACCTACAAAAGGCATAGCCTCTTTATAAAATACCTTTAACTTTTTCCATTTTTTCATGGAATCATCAAATTCGCCAAATATAATTTTTTGATCCCCAATTAAAGGGACCAAAGTAAATTCTTTTTTCACATTTACATGTACCTGAACAATCATAGATTTTAAAAAAGGATCCTTTTCTAATTCTGTACATAGATTAAAAAGGTCATGCAGGGCATTGTTTTCCGTCAAAAATTCAGGAGAAAAGGGGGGATATTCACCTGTTGCTGTCACTATATTAACCGCAAAATGTTTTGATAGTGGTAATTTATTGCCATCTTCATCCAGGTAATATTGTTCTCCCCTGTTACTGATTACTCTAACAATGGGCTTTCGCTGCAAAATTTTAATACCTAGTTCATTTCTACTATCAATAAACACTTCAGCATCTTTAACAAAAGGATTTTTTTCCAATAAAGATTCTATTCTCGCCAAATCAATCGTCTTGAATGATTGTCCAATAACAGGATAACCTAATCCTCTGTCTAATTCAACCAATATATCTTCTTCCTCAATTAAAAAAGAACTATCTGGCAGAGGTAAAATTCTTGTTTTTATTTCTCCAACTGGTCTTTCCTTCCTAATATCCATAGCTAAAACGATAAGGCCTAATAGTACAAAACCAATTATTTTAATCCCCAAAGGTTGCCATTTAATTTTTGAATTCATAGCCTATAGTTTTAAAGATTTAGTGCTAAAAAATTCAACAATCTTCGGTAGAAACTGATCGAAATCACCGGCACCTAACATAAGTAAAATAGAAGGTTCAGACTTTTCTAATTCCACAAGTAAATCGGCCATAACGACCAATCTTTTATTTTCATTTTGTATTTTTTGTAACAGAAGTTCAGAATTAATTCCTGGAATGGGTTGTTCTCTTGCCGGGTAGATGGGTAAAAGAAGTACCTCGTCCAAGGTGGATAGTACCTGAGCAAAATCTTCTAAAAAATCTCTGGTTCTGCTAAACAAATGAGGCTGAAAAACACCTGTAATTTTTTTTCCCGGATAAATTTCCTTTGCCGCAGAAATAACTGCATTTAACTCTGTTGGATGATGCGCATAATCACTTATAATGGTGATACCTTCATTTTTAAGTTTTACATCAAACCTTCTTTGTATTCCTTTAAAGGTTAACAAATTTGTCCTTATGGAATCGGGACTTATGCCAAGTCGCAAGGCAATGGTTATCGCTACTACTGCATTTAAAATATTATGTCTTCCTGGTAGTGTGAATAAGAGATTTTCTATTTTTTGAGAGCCATTTTGATAATCAAAAATCAATCCATTTTCTGAAAGCCTTATATTTACTGCCCTACAGTTACCCTCATCAATTCCGAAAGTTTGTTTATTTTTAGAGGGTGGAAAATGATAGGCAGAAGTATGTTGCACAAGAAGTAAACCATTTTCTGCCGTTTGAGCAGCAAAAGGTTTAAATCCAGTTTCAATAAGTGAATTATAGGTACCATAAATATCCAGGTGATCGGCATCTGTGGATAATATGGAAGCAATTTCAGGATGTAAATGTAAAAAAGAACGATCAAACTCATCGGCCTCAATGACCACCCAATCAGAATTTCCAGCTACATAATTTCCTCCAAAATTTTCAACGATACCTCCAAGAAAAGCAGTACAATCGATTCCTCCTTCTTTTAAAAGATGGGTGGTGATAGATGATGTGGTTGTTTTGCCATGTGTACCCCCAATGGCAATGGTCCTCATATTTTTGCTGATTAAACCTAAAACCTCCGCTCTTTTCATGAAGGGAATATCCTTATTTGTAAAATAAGTACAAATGGGGTGAGAGAGAGGAACAGCTGGTGTAAAAATAACTAAATCGATATCGGAAGGGAAAGGTTCTTTATAATTATGTTCATAGCAAATTTCCATTCCCTCTGTGGAAAGTTGGTTTGTTAAAACCGTTTCCGTTTTATCATATCCAAAAATTTTAACACCCCTTTCATTAAAATACCTGGCAATAGCACTCATTCCAATACCACCAATACCAATAAAATAAATATTTTTAAGCGTGGATAATTTCTTCATATTGCCAAATTTTTAGGGTTCAGTGGGACAAATTGAAGAATAATATCTGCAAGTTTTTCTGCCGCATCAGGAAAGCCCAAACGAAGTGCATTTCTGCCAAAAGCTTCTAAGCAATCATCCTTTTCGATGTGTTTAAAGATTTCAGGCAGCAGATCCTGAATGGCATCTTTATCCTTAATAGTCAGTGCGGCAGCATTTTGTTGTAAGCTTAAGGCATTTTTAGTTTGATGATCTTCCGCTACATTCGGTGATGGAATTAGAATAGCAGGTTTTCCTAATAAACAGATTTCTGCTATGGTAAGCGCACCAGCCCGACACACAATTAAATCGGCAGCCTGATAAGCCATAGCCATGTCTTCTATAAAAGGCATAACCTTTACATGACTCAGTTTACCCGATTTACTTTCCTGACAACTGGCTGCATAAAATTTCCCACATTGCCAGATAAACTGAATATCTGGATGAGCCTGAATCAAATCTTTACCTTCAATTATAGCCTGATTGATTGTTCTTGCACCCATACTTCCACCTGCAACAAAAACTACTTTTTTAAATGGATTCAGCTGGAAATATTTACAAGCAATTTCCTTTGACGGTATATTAGAAGGGTATAAGTTCTTTCTAACTGGATTACCCGTTAGAACTAATTTTTCAATAGGAAAAACTGCCTCCATATCTGGAAAAGCAACACAAATTTTTTTAGCAAATTTGGATAAAATTTTATTGGTTACCCCTGCATAAGAATTTTGTTCCTGAATAACAGTAGGAATTTTCAATAAAGAAGCAGCAAATAAAGCGGGTCCACTGGCATAGCCCCCCACCCCGACGACCACATCGGGTTTAAATCGGGATAAAATTGAAAAAGACTGCCATATACTATGTACTACTTTAACAGGAAAAAGGAAATTTTTGGAGCTTAGACTCCTGTCAAATCCAGAAATCCATAACCCTTTAATGGGGTATCCAGCTTTAGGAACGGCCACCATTTCCAGTTTTTCCTCTGCTCCTACAAAAAGAATATCGGCATCAGGATGTTTAACTTTGATGGCGTCTGCAATAGCAATAGCTGGAAATACATGCCCCCCTGTGCCCCCACCACTGATAAGAATACGTGGGCTTTTATTCTCCATTCTTGATTTAATCTGCTGATACATCGGGAACTATATTTGAAGATTCAACAAATTTGCTCACTGAAAGAATAATTCCCAAAGATATGCAATTCATAATAATAGAGGTACCACCTAAGCTTATCATCGGTAATGTAACCCCTGTTACCGGAACCAGATGGGTTGCGACAGCAATATTTATAAATGCTTGAAAAACAAAACTAAAACCAAGACCAGTAACCACCATTGCACCAAAAGCTTTTGTGCTTTTTGTTACCATCCTTGTAATTCTAAAGAAAAATCCCAGATAGAGTGAAATAACAAATAACCCTCCAATTAATCCATATTCCTCCATTAAAACTGCATAAATAAAGTCAGCATAGGAAGAAGGCAAGAAATTTCTTTGGAAACTGTTACCTGGCCCCATTCCAAAAAGACCTCCATTGGCTATTGCTATTTTAGATTGTTGAACCTGAAATCCACCCATAGAGTCACTGGTAAATTCTTTAATCCTTGAAATCCAAGTGGTTACTCTAACCATTTCGGGAAAGAAATGACCTATTAGGATCAGAATAGAGAATGAAATGAGAGCCAGTAAAACCAACATCAAAATATATTTGACAGAAACTCTGCCAACAAACATCATAGCAATACAAGTTGAAAAAAGTAAAATTGCGGTTGATAAATCTGCTGGAGCAATAAGGAAGCAAATTAAAAGTACAGGAAATAATAAGGGTATAAAAGCGCTTTTAAAATCTTTTATATTGGCTTGTTTTGAAGAGATAGTTCTCGCCAAAAATAAAATCAATGCCAGTCTGGCGAAATCTGACGTCTGAAAAGTAAATCCCAAAAAAGGGATTTCAAGCCATCTGCGCGCTGAATTTACCTCTACACCATATACCAGCGTAAAAATCAAAAGGGGTACAGCGATCAGATATAAAAATGGTGCTATTCTGTGATATCGAAGATAGTGTAATCGATGTAGCACATACATTATAAAAAATCCAAAAATTACTATGAATCCTTGTTTTATAAGATAATACTCCGTATTTCCTCCCTGTTCCCTGTGAGAAAGGCTGCCTGTTGAAGAATAAACGCCTAACAAAGAAACCATCGTCATTAAAGAAATGAGAACCCAGATGACCCGATCTCCTTTCAATTCTGTTTTTAAATTTGAGTAAAAAGTGGTCATGACAATGTATTTAAATTGTTAACGGCATCGCGAAACTGATTTCCTCTATCCTCATAATTTTTATACAAGTCAAAACTGGCACAAGCAGGTGACAACAAAACTATACCACCGGGCTGAGCCAATTCATAAGCTTTTTTTACAGCTTCCCTCATATCTGCTATTTCATAGAAGGGAATAATGCTTTTAAATACTTTCTTAAGCGGCTTATTATCTGCACCAATAGCAACTAAAGCTTTTACACGGTTTTGTAGCAACGGTAAAATTTCATTATAATCATTTCCCTTATCCTGTCCACCAGCCAGCCATACGACTGGCTTATCCATGGCTTCAAGTGCGTAATAAACTGCATTTACGTTTGTTCCCTTACTATCGTTAATGAATAGAACCTGATCCAAAGTCCTAACTTTTTCAAGTCTATGGGGATCATTCTTAAAACTTTCTAACCCTTGTTGAATGGACGCAGCATTGACGCCTGCGAATAATGCTGTTTGAATAGCAAAAGCCGCATTCATGGCATTGTGTTTACCGAGCAAGACCGTATTTTGAAGATCAAAAAGGTAACCGGCTACATTTAACCGGTTACCAGACAACATAGATTGGGAGATCTTCACCAACTTGGGAGATAAAAAATAATTACTATATCTATGGGCTGTTTCTTTATCATCAATATTGATAATAAAAACATCATTTTCAGATTGATTTTCAGCTATTTTAAATTTTGCATTTGCGTATAAATCCAGTTTATACTGATATCTGTCCAGATGATCAGGCGTAATATTCAATAAAAGAGAAATATCAGGTCTGAATTTTAAAATACCATCTAATTGAAAGCTACTCAGTTCAAGTACGTAAAATGGTTTAGGGGACTGAGCCACCATAGCTGCAAAACTTAATCCAATATTACCCCCTAATCCAACATCCATACCACTCGTTTTCAAGAGATGATAAATTAATCTGGTTGTGGTAGTTTTACCGTTTGTACCTGTTATGCCAATAATAAAAGACTGGGTGTACCAGGAAGCAAATTCAATTTCAGAGATGATTGTTTTTCCCGATTCCTGTAGTTGTTTAACAACAGGTACATGATCTGGAATTCCTGGACTTTTAACCACGATATCGGCTGTCATCAGGCGGAGTAAATTATGAGATCCTACCTCATAAGCAATATCATTTTCTTTTAATATCTTCAAATAATCATCGTTAATGGAACCCTTTTCTGACAAGAAAACCTCCCAGCCCTGTTTTTTACCCAACAAGGCAGCACCTACACCACTTTCTCCCCCACCTAATATCAGTAACCGTTTTCCTTGTATCATTTCATCTAATTTTAAGTGTTATGAGTGTAAAAACAGCCAATAGAACACCGACTAACCAAAATCGAGTTACAATTTTCACTTCATGAATTCCTTTCTTCTGAAAATGATGATGAATTGGAGACATTAAAAAGATTCGTTTCCCTTCACCATACTTCTTTTTCGTATATTTAAAATAGGCCACCTGAATTATGACGGAGAGACTTTCAATGACAAACACACCGCACAAAACAGGCAGAATAAGCTCTTTTCTGAGAATGATGGCCAATGCTCCAATGATACCGCCTAAGGTAAGACTTCCCGTATCACCCATAAATATCTGGGCGGGAAAACTATTATACCATAAAAATCCTAAACAAGCTCCTAATAAAGCACCTGTGAAAATAAGCAGTTCCCCTGATCCAGGCAGATGAAGAATATTCAGGTAATTAGCTGCTATTGCATTTCCTGAAACATAGGCAAAAATACCCAGAGTTAATGCAATAATACCAGAAATTCCCGTAGCTAAACCATCTAAACCATCGGTCAAATTGGCTGCATTGGAAACCCCGGTAACAATAAAAATGACAATTGGAATAAAAATAAGCCAGATCCAAAACTTGTTTACCTGGGCTTTCACTGGAATAAGAGCCGCATAATTTAGTTGATTTCCCTTCATAAAGGGAATATTTGTCAGAGTAGTTTTATAATCGGCCTTTTCTGAAACGCCTTGACTTGTCGGGGTATAAATAAAATCTCCTACCCTATCCTTGTCCTTTAAACCTAGAGCTAATGCTTCTTCCGTATCCATACGCACCACAATTTCATCACTTCCAAGCATCATGAGAGCAATAATCAAACCTAACCCTATCTGACCGGCGATTTTAAATTTCCCTTTTAGCCCTTGTTTATCTTTTTTGAAAACTTTTATATAATCATCTATGAAACCAATTACGCCCATCCAGATAGTGGCCAAAATCATCATAATGATATAAATATTGTCTAATCGACTGACAAGCAGGGTAGGAATCAGAATAGCCAGGATAATAATAACACCGCCCATTGTAGGCGTTCCTTGTTTTTGTATTTGACCATGAAGACCCAGATCACGAATTGATTCTCCTATTTGTAATTTCCTTAAATAATTTATGATGGTATTACCAAAAACGAGTGAAATCAATAAGGAAAAAATGACTGCCAATCCAGCACGGAAGGTAATATACTGGAAGAGCCTGTCTCCAGGAAAATGTCCAATATTTCGGTTCAGCCAATCAAAAAGGTCTATCAACATAGAAATTAATTATTTAATTCATTAAAATCTCCTAATAATGACTCCTGTAATATTTTTTTATCATCAAAAGGATACTTTACCCCCATAATTTCCTGATAAGGCTCATGACCCTTTCCAGCAACGAGCAGAATATCTCCATTTTTAACTAAATGGCAGGCTGTGCGAATAGCTTCCTTTCTGTCGGTAATACGAAGGGTATTTTTTAGTTCTTCTGAGGAAAGTCCGGCAGCCATATCATTAATGATGGCTACCGGTTCCTCCGTTCTGGGATTATCTGAGGTTAAAATAGTTATATCACTTAAAGTTGCGGCTACTTTTGCCATAGCAGGCCTTTTATCTCTGTCTCTGTCTCCACCACATCCTATTACAGTAAGAACTCTTACCAGAGCTGGTTTCATTTTATGAATTGTTTCCAGCACTTTTTCCAGCGCATCAGGCGTATGAGCATAATCGACTATAGCCATAACCTTTGATTGAGGGACCCGAAAATAATCAAATCGGCCAACGGCTGCGGAAAGCCCACTTAACCTTGTTCGAAGTAAGGTTTCATCTACTCCCAATAGAGTTGCTGCTGCATAAACTGCGGTAAGATTATAGGCATTAAACTCGCCAATCAGTCGAGAAAATAATTCCTTTTCATTTATTTCAAGATGCAAGCCATCCAGACCATTTGTAATCATCTTCGCCTTGAAAGTAGCCATTCTCTTCAAGGCATAGGTTTTAATAGAAGCCTTCGTATTTTGTACCATTACAAGCCCCCTCTTATCGTCCAAATTAACCAAGGCAAAAGCATCTTTTTGTAAATCATCAAAAAACTGCTTTTTTGCTTTTAAATAATGATCAAAGGTACCGTGATAATCCAGGTGATCATGGGTAATATTTGTAAAAATGGCCCCTTTAAATTGAATGCCAGCTATTCTATTTTGATGAATAGCATGGGAGCTAACTTCCATAAAAGCATACTGACAACCTAAGGTAACCATTTCGGCAAAAAGGTATTGCAGTTTTGCAGCATCAGGAGTTGTATGGGTTGTAGGTATTATTTTTTCTCCAATTTTAACTTCGATGGTCGAAATAAGCCCACATTTAAAACCTAATGAGGTAAATAAATCAAAAAGCAGAGTGGCCGTAGTAGTTTTACCATTTGTTCCGGTAACACCGACTACCTCTAATTTTCGCGTTGGAAAATCATACCAGGCAGACATTAACCAACCAAAACAAAGCGCAGCATTTTCAACTTTGATAACACAAATATGATCTGGAATTTCTGGGACAGAATATTCACAAAAGATACAGGTGGCACCTTTTGAAATTGCATTTTGTATATAGCGGTGACCATCTGTTTGCACCCCTTTAATAGCAACAAAAACGGAATCTTCTGTTACCACGCGCGAATCTGCCGTTATCCCAGAAACAGAGATATCGGTGCTGCCTTTTTCAACCTGATGAGGCACTTGTGATAAAAGTTGATTCAATTTCTTCATCGCAATATAAGGTGAATAGTTTGACCATTTGTTTTTGTTCCAGGCTGGATGGATTGATGAACAACCTTTCCTACCCCCTCTATGGTTACCTTTAAGCCTTTATTTTCAAGAATATACAGAGCGTCTTTAAGACCTGCGCCTAAAACGGAAGGAATTTTATGCTGTTGTATATTTGGTTTTTTAACGTCCAGGTAATCCTTATTGCCCTGTAAGACCGTCCATTTTGCATCAAAATGACCCTTAAAAGGAATTTCCAGGTAGGCTAAAAGTTGTTGGATATCTTTTGAATTTCCAAAATCGAACCCAGGTAAACTCGCCTGAGCAAGAATAGGTTTATCCTTTTTATTTACAGCAGGATGAAGATCAATGGAAGAAAAGTAGATTTTGTCTGCAATTTCCCGAAAAACGGGACCGGCGACATCACTACCATAGTAACCATTTTGAACTGGATTGTGAATCACCACAATACAGGAATATTTAGGATTTTCAGCAGGAAAATAACCTACAAAAGAAGCTCTGTAGCCCCCTTTATGCACTTCATTGGAAGCAAGTCTTTGATAATCGGTTTGAGCGGTTCCTGTTTTTCCAGCAAAAGAAAACTGGGAGGTACTGAGTTTCTTTGCTGTTCCACGAACTACAACATTACGAAGTAGTTCCTGAATTTTAGCAATTGACTCAGTACCGGCAATCTTCCTTTTCATAACATCGGGAGTAAACTCCTGAATCCAAGCACCATCATGTTGAACCCCTTTAACAAGGAAGGGACGCATCATTTTGCCATCATTTGCAATGGCATTATAGAAGTTAAGGAGTTGTAATGGTGTTAAACTTAATTCATATCCGATTGCCATCCAGGGAAGGGTTGTACCACTCCAGTTATCTTCACTGCTATAAGCTTTTTTAAAATAAGGTTTCGCCTCCCCTTCGATATCATTTTGTACTGTATTATGCAGATTAAATTTCTCTAAAGATTGAATAAACTGATTAGCAGATAATTTTCCGGGTTCATCAGGCGTACCTGAAAAATAACGGCCCAAGGTTCTTGCCATTCCCACATTTGAAGAAATTTCAAAAGCTCTGTTAACAGAAATAGATTCTAAACTTTTACTTTCTTCGGCGACATCGACCATTTTATCTCCGAAGAAACTGGTTACCCCACGTGATATTTGAACTTCCTCATTTAAGTCAATGGAAGTGTTTTCAAGGATGGCAAGCATAGTTGCTGCTTTGAAGGTAGAACCAGGCTCAACTGACATACCTATAGCATAATTAAAACCCTCTGTATATGCCCCTTGAAAAGAACCAAGATTTGCGATTGCTTTGATAGCCCCTGTTTCAACCTCCATAACAACGGCTGTTCCCCATTCCGCTTCATGATATTTCATTGCTTTCAGAAGTGCATTTTCCGTAATTTCCTGAAAATTGATGTCCAAAGTAGTCACCACATCATGCCCATCTTTTGGATTAATGCTATTCAAATTTTCAAGGGGGAGCCAGATATCATTTTTCCTACTTACTCTAAGCATAAACTGGCTTCCGGGTGCACCTTTCAAGGTATTATTAAAGGAGCCCTCCAAGCCTACAGGCATTGCGCCCTCTCTCAGATATCCAACGGTTCTCTGCGCAAGCAAATCGAAAGGCATTCTTCTTTTACTGGACTGTTCCACTATAAGTCCACCTTTGAACTGACCCAGTCTGAAGAGAGGAAATTGTTTTATTTTATTTAATTCTGTGTATGAAATTTTTCGTTTAATTGGGAGCCTCCTGTTTTTACTGGTATTTCTTAACCCCCTCAGTTCAGACCTAATTGATTTTGGACTATTTCGCCAACCCAAAGAATGATGCAAGAGAAAAGCGAGGGAATCAATATGTTGATTAAAATCAATATCAGTTGATGCGACAGGATCAAAATACACATCAAAAAAAGGTATTGAGGTAGCTAATAAGGCACCATCAGCGGTATAGATATTACCTCGGTTAGCCTCAAGATTTTTGAGTTTAATATTTTGCTCTTTGCCTATTTTCCTCCATTTTTCACCTTCCACCATGGTTAAAAAATAAGATTTATAGGCAACAAGGCATGCGAAAGGAAGCACAAGTCCAAAAAGGAGAAAATACATTCTAAAAAGCACTTCATTTCTAATTTCCATAGCTCAATAGGATTTTTTTGCGTTGACAACCAATTTAAATGGAGGACGTTCAAATGGTTGCAATCCTAAGACAGCAAAACGATCAGCCATTTGAGAACGCTGAGCTTTAACTCTGTTTTCAGAAGCGAGGGTCATATATTCCCAGCGCAACTCTTTTATTTCATCTTGAAGAACCTGAATTTGTCTGATTTTTTTTTCAGAAAAATGGGAATTTGCAATATATAACATGGCGAGAAAGCCAATAAAGACGATATATACCAATTTATTAAAGATTTCATCAGAACCGAGAAACTCCAATAATATAAATTTTCGCAACCCCTTATTACGTGTCATAAAAAATGTTTTCTCAAAGCCTACAGATGCCCAATCTGTATTTCAGGACAAAACTATCAAACAGGGAGTTTTCGACCTACTCTCAACTTAGCACTCCTGGCTCTCGAATTTATTTTAATTTCTTGAGCGTCAGGTAAAATTGCTTTTTTCGTTAATATATTGAAAGGACGATAAATATTTCCAAAATAATCTTGCTGCAAGTTTCCCTCAGGGTTACCATAACGCAAGGTATTCTTCACCAACCGGTCTTCTAAAGAATGATAAGAGATAACTACTAATGCCCCTTCCTCATTTAAAAGATCAACTGATTGTTTTAAAAAATCTGCAAGCACGAGCATCTCTTCATTTACCTCAATTCTTAAAGCCTGAAAAACCTGAGCCAGATATCTGGGTCTTTGACCTCTAACCCAAGGATCCACTACATTCAGGAAACCTTGAATTTCATTAAAAGGGCTCGATTTTCTTGCTTCAACCAAAGCAGTTGCCAGTGATTTTGCATTTCTCACTTCTCCCCAATCACTCAACAATTTAACCAGCTGATTCTCTGAATAAGTATTTAGAATATCAGCTGCTGATTTTCCAGAAAGAGGATTCATTCTCATATCGAGTAGTCCTTCCATCCTGAAACTAAATCCTCTGGATTCAGTATCAAATTGATGAGATGAAACACCCAGATCGGCTAAAATACCGTCCACTTTCAGGTATCCGTTCAATTTTAAAAACCGACGGATATACCTGAAATTGTGTGGTACAAAAATTAGTCTTTCATCGTGTGTTACATTCCCGATAACATCGGGATCTTGGTCAAAAGCGATTAAGCGACCTTTGTCACTTAATTTTTCTAAAATTCTTTTAGCATGTCCGCCACCCCCAAAAGTAGCATCCACATAAACACCATCAGGCTTTATTTCTAGCGCCTCTACGGAGATATTTGCTAAAACTGGTTCGTGATACATACATTTGCAATTTTAATCTTCCAAAGGTTGTTTACCACGTCCTAATATTTCTTCAGCTAAATCAGAAAAATCAACTGGCTCATCATCCATGAGCTGATCATAAACTTCTTTAGCCCAAATTTCAATTCTATCATTAAATGCAGATAAAATAACTTCTTTTTCAATACCCGCATATTCCAGCAAACGACGAGAAACCAAAATTCTGTCCGCACTATCCATCTCAACTTTTTGAGCACCTCTGTAAAAGTAACGAACTAACTCTCTGTTCTTTTTGCTATAAACATTCAGCTGATTAATGTCCTCAGTCGTTTTTAACCAGACTTCCTCTGGATATAACATCAAACATTTTTCAAACCCTCTGTTAACCACAAAACTATAGGATTCTCTTTCTCCTAATTGACTTATCAATCCACTGGGCAGACGCATACGACTCTTTTCGTCGATTTTACACTCATATTCGCCGAGTAATTGATTCATCTCATTTTGTTCCTTTGCTTGTCAAATGTAAGTCATAATTTCCACTTTTTACCACTTTCCTCCACTTTTTTATAAAAAATATATGAAAAAAAATGAATATTTCAAATGTCAAAATTTAATGCAAATAATATCAGTTAATTATATATTATTTTTATTTATAATTTATAAAAAATAAAAAATGTTTTTTATACCCTACTAATAATCAACTGATTAAAAGTGTAAAAAAGTGGTAATAAAATTAGGTATAAGGTTACTTCATCCCTATTTTGTAACTTGCAAACTCAAAAATGAGCCCATGCAAAGATTACCTGGCATATATTTCGCAGAGAGCGAAAAAGGAGGAAGAGGCGTATTTTCCGCTATTTATATATCTGTAGGAACCCTCATTGAGGTTTGTCCTATGATCGTATTACCTGCTGAAGATTTTCAGAAAATTCATGATTCATCCCTACATGATTATTATTTTTTGTGGGGAGATGAGGAAAATCAATGTGCTATCGCTCTAGGATTTGGTTCATTATACAATCACGATTATGAACCCAACGCCAGGTATTTTGTAGATCCAGAGGATGAAACGATGGAAATTCATGCTATCAGGGAAATATTTCCAGGGGAAGAAATTACAGTTACTTATAACGGGCATCCCGATGATAAATCGTTGGTTTGGTTTGAAGATCCTGATTATGATAAAGGGAAAAACGGCTAGAGACTCTATGTTTACCGTATAAATCCTGCGGCTGTTCAATTTTGAGACAGATACTCAAAGCTTAATATATAGAAGTAAGATTTACAGAATTTAATCAGGATTTTAAAATAACGGAAACCTGTTTAACAGGCAAAAAAAAGGTTAACCTCTTCAGATTAACCTTAAAACAAAATAGGAGTAATTATTTTTTTTTGATTTTTGGCATCCTTTTATGAATTTTAAATTTGATTAAGAACAAATATGTAGCAAATTTAGATGAAGTATGAAAAGTATAATCATCAAATTCCTTTGAATTCTGAGAATTCAAAGGAATTTGTTCCCAATTCAACTTAAAAATGGGTCAAATGAGAAAATATTAGATTTTTTGAAAGTAGTAATTTTGAAAGATTTTGGAAATCAGGTTAATGATGAGATTCGGATTAACCATGCATTTTAGAGAAAAGATGAAGAAGATGTGTATTATTAATTTAAAACCTGTCAGAGAAAAAACGATGCTTGTATTGCCTGACCAGATTATTTGATTGTTATTTACAGAATTTAATAATGATTTTAAGTTACTGGAAACATGGTTCACTGTCAAAACAAGTGTTTAACTATTATTAGTTTATTAGGGAATTAAAAAAAGGTTAACCTCTTCAGGTTAACCTCAAAACAAATAGGTGTAAAATATTTTTTAGATTTTTAATATCCTTTTGACATATAAAAAATTAAATTTTAACGTCCACCTTAATTACAATTTCATCCAATTGAGCTTTTTATCCTACTGGATATTTATACAACTATTGAAA
>JBEAXK010000140.1:0-13757 GCA_041159865.1 Bacteroidota bacterium | reverse complement strand
TTTTAAGTAAAATACAGGAGGTAAATTAATTTTTGTATTGTTAATTAAATCTAAAAATGGATAAAATAAAAAGAGGATTGACATACGATAATGTGACAATCCTCCTTAAAAGACTTTTTTTAAAAGTTTAACTTTTTCCAGGTAAGGTTCTATAATATCCTGAGATAGTTGTGTATATTCTGCAGTATAATTCCATGGCACGATAAGCATCTTCTTCAGGACCTTTGGCATTTAAATACATTTCACCTTTATCTGTTTTCTGAATGGTAATTCTGATACCATCCATACCTTGAGGTTGGATAGGGACTATAATATGACCATCTTTGTAAACACCATCATATTTAAAGTTACAGACTGGAACGCCGTTTGATTCGCGTCCACCAACGTGAACATTTACTTTTCCATTTCCCAGGTCTTTGATTGTTAATCGTTTCCATTCTTTATTTGGATAATCTTCATTATAATAGCTGCCAATAAAATCCTTTAATGCTGCCTTTTCAATGGGCAAATCAGGAACTTTAGGAATAGGATCAGGTACTTTTTCAATCATAAAGCCTTCAGGGGTGTAAACCATCGTTTTTGGCTTAGAATTATCTACCTTTTCCTCAGATTTATTGTCTGGGACACAAGAGATAATGACCAAAGAAAGTATTGCAGTAAAGAAATGAATGCTAATTTTCATGGGTTTAATAATTTTGTTGCAAAAGTACGTTTTTTTGTGATACTTTTAATTAACAAACCTTTAAGAAAATTATTGTTTTATGGTATGATAATAATTTCTTTCATGTGCGCTAACCACCATAGTATAAGTTCCAGATTCTAATGTGCTTAAATCAAATCTCTTTTCAACTCTTAGAACGCTACCCAATTTCTCATTAAAAATGGGTTGTCCATTTTGATTTAAAATTTGGATTTCGACAGGACTTAAAAATTGATTAAACATTACAATATCCAGTTTCTTACCATTTTCATTAAAAACAGGGCTAAAATACTCTTTAACTGCTTTTTTATCAAGGATTAACTTTTCATTTGTAATCACTACGGGTTGAACCCATTCCTTGTTATTCAAGAAAACAGAGAGGAAATATTTTCCGTCGGGAAGTGTTGATAAATCAAAAATGCTATTGTAAGTGGAGGTTTTAACTTTTGTTGAAGTTAAAATGATTCCCTGCAAGTCTAATAATTCAATTTTTGTGGGTTTGTTTAATTCATTTAAGGAAATAGCAATCTTTTTTGTACCATTTATGGCTGAAACTTCAATGGCTGCTGATAGTGGCAGGGTTGAAAAAGCCATGGAAATTAAAATAAGGAAAGTTTTCATGTGTTTATCGTTTTGGTAATTGTTCAAGGGAAATTCCAAAACAAAATTAGGGGTATAATTAGCAGTTATCTACTGTTATTTTGACCATAAATAATGCTATATTAACAATAAATATTATTTTTAAGTTAAAATGTGTTAATATAATTTTAATCATAGAGGTAATTGAAGATGCCTGGTTCTTTTTGGGGTAGATTCCTTGTCCCTGTACTGCTAATTATAAGAGTAGTATTTCCCCTAAGTACCAATTACCAGCCACCATGTAAAAATCATATTTTTTTCTTTGGTCCATAGACACAATGTCGACAACCACTTTTACAACAGTTGCCTCTTAAAAGATGGTAAAATTCAGTAAATACCCATTTACCCGATTCTATGTAATAATGAACCCCTTGAACAAGATCTTTGGGATTTAAAGGAAATAAAGAATTCCGTTCACAGCCATTTACGTCTAATTCATTTTCAATGATATACACTAAAGTATTTTCACTTAAATAATGTCCATTTATTTGATAATTTTCTTTTAGTTGATGAATTTGTGTTTGATTTTTAGTAATTTTTTTTTCCATATTAAGATTATTTCATCACTTGGGCAAGATTAAACGCCATGTACATCAGATTTTTTTCAGTATTTTCAAGCGCTTCCTTCAAAGAGCCCGGTCCTTGTGAAATACTAAAAGCTGCCGTTAGCCCAAGATTATTTAATTCTTCCAGATCTAAGGATAAGGCACCACATATTGCGACTACGGGTTTATTATATTTTTTAGCTATTTGGCAGATACCCTTAATTAACTTTCCTTGTAAAGTTTGTTTATCCAAAGAACCCTCGCCTGTTATTACCAGATCCATCTCCATTATATGATTTTCAATTTGAGCATATTTTAGAATCAGCTCTATGCCAGATTTTAGAGAACCATTTAAAAAAAAGCTAGTCCCAAATCCCAGACCTCCAGCTGCACCTGCACCAGGTAAATTTTGTTTAACTTTATTATTTACCTGAGAACAGATACCGTAAAAATGTCTCAAACCATTGTCTAAATATTTAACAACCAATGCGTCTGCACCCTTTTGTGGGGCGAAAATGTAAGCTGCTCCATTTGATCCAAAAAGAGGATTTTCTACATCGCATAAAATTTCAAATTTAACTTTACTTCCTACAAACTTTGCGGGGGGCAATATTTGAAATACTTTAATCAAATCATTTCCAATTGGTTCACAATCTTTACCATTTTCGTCTAAAAATCTCCATCCAAGTGCTTTTGCCATTCCCATTCCAGCATCATTCGTTGCGGATCCCCCCAAACCGATAAGAATTTCCTCCGCTCCCAATTTACAGGCATGATTTATTAACTCTCCGACTCCATAAGAAGAAGTAAAGAGTGGATTTCTTTCAGAAAGATTTAAATCTTGTAAACCGATAGCTTGTGCTACCTCTATGACTGCTAATTTTCTTGGTTCTGAATATAAATAAGTGGCTGTTTTTTTTCTTCTCAAGGCATCATCTACTTCTACTGTAATCAGATCCATTTCCAAGTATAACTTAAGAATGTCAATAAGACCCTCTCCACCGTCAGCCAGAGGGAAGCACAATATTTCTGAAAGAGGGCTTGCTTTTAACCATCCCTTTTTAATAGACTGACAGGCTGTATAGGAATTGGCTGTGTCCTTAAAACTATCCATTGCGATAATCACTTTCATTTCCATACTATTTTAAAAACAAAATATCCTGTCCGTTTAAGATACGAACAGGATATTTACAACATAATAAATTCTATTATTTATTGGGTGTCTTCAGTACCTTGATAAAAAAATACAAAGTAAAACCTGTAACAATAGTTACTGAACCCAACCACATAATTAAAGCTGAAGCATTCATATTATATTTTTTAGTTGTTAACATTTACGTGGACAGAATCATTTTGTTTACGTTTACGATACGCAATATATACTAGGAAAGCTATGGCCACCCAGAGAGTTAATAAGAGTAAACGAGAAATATTCTGGAAGAAAATAGTCTTCTTTATTTTTTCAGCTTCTGCACCTGTCGCTGTTAATAAATCATTATTTAATTTTACTTGAGTGATTTGTTCCCATATTCCTGGTAAGCTTGAAAAAAACACCCATCCCAAAAGTAAGGGAGTAATAACTAAAATGATATATTTAAAAACAACCGGAACTTTAATATCTGCACCAGAAATAATCTCTGCCCAGCCTTTTTTGATTCCAAAAATCCAGGCAAATAATACCGTTTCGAAAAGTGCAAATACTACCAAAGAAACCGTACCAGCCCAATAGTCATATTCATCAAAAACACCATATTGAAAAAACACAACGGTAGGTAAACCTAAAACGAAAACAATAACACCAAAAGCTAAAGCTGATGGACCACGTTTCCAGCTAAATTCATTTTGCAAGAATCCCATTACAGGTGTTCCCATAGCTAATGAGGAGGTAATTCCAGCAAAGAATAAAAGTCCAAACCATGCTACTCCTGCTATAATGGCTAAGATAGGTCCCCATTGCTGAAATAGATAAGGCAAAGTTCTAAATCCTAATCCTAATCCACCTACTTCATTAACCAATGCTTTCATACCATCAATTCCGAAATATCCCACCGTGATAGGAATTAAAATAGCACCACCTAATACGACCTCTACAAATTCGTTCATCCAGCCTGCACTCATTGCATTAAGGGCAATGTCATCCTTTTCTCTCAGATAAGAGGCGTAACATTGAATACTACCCATTCCAACGGACAAAGTGAAAAATATCTGACCGGCCGCAGCTAACCAAACTTTTGGGGACCAGATGGTGTCAAAATTGGGTGTCCATAAAAAATTTAAACCTTCAGTACCATTAAATTCAGCCCCATTAGTCCCTGCCTGCAAGCTAATACCACGAATGGCTAGGAAAATACCAAAAAATATAAGCAATGGCATGCCCACCATGGCTACTTTTTCTACACCTCCGCTCAAACCTTTTGAAAGTATGTAAGTGTTTAATACTAAACATAGAATCCAGAACATATAAGGTTGAGGACCACTTAAACCTGTATATTCAACAAAAACATTTGAAACTCCCTCTCTGTCTAAACCGTTAAAAGTTCCACTAATTGAATTCCAGACATATCCTAAGGCCCAACTTTCTAAGTAGCAATAATAGGCTGCAACGGCTATATTTGTAAAAATACCAAACACCCCGATATATTTCCATAAGGATTGTTTTGGTGCAAGGCTATCCAAAATAAAAGGAGTTGAATGGTGTCCAAACTTACCTCCAAATCTACCCATTGACCATTCTATAAATAAAAGGGGAATACCCATTAATAGAAAACAAACAAGGTAGGGAATGATAAAAGAGCCTCCACCATTTTGAATGGCCTGAACAGGAAATCTTAGAAAATTACCCAATCCGACGGCATTTCCAGCCATTGCTAATACCAATCCGACTCTCGTACCCCAGCCTTCTTTCGTTGCTGTACTACTCATATTTTGATGATTTTTAAAGAATAAATAATAGCCCCCTGAAGAAAGCTTTTTAATTACCTCGTGAAAATAACAAAACTAAAGCTAATTATTATCCTTTATCTAATTTCAATCTAAAATAAAATACCACCCTATATCATATTGAACCTTGACATTTACTTGTATATTCGACTTTTAAATTTGGCCATCATGCAGATTAATTCCTTTTCCACCATATTACCACCTGAGCAATTTGGTTTTGAAATAGATATTTTTTGTGACGCTGCCCGAAATCAACTATCAAAAGCTTTTCTGCCTTACAATAAGCCTTTGCCACAAAAGGAAGGTATTCTTATTATAGAAATCATTTCTGATCATCTTACATCGTTGGGGCTTATCTGTCTGACGGACATTAAGGATTATCAAGATAATAAATTTAAAGCTCATGAGGAGACCATCTCTTCAAAACTAAATAAACAGAAGGAATACCTTGCAAAACAAGGTACTTTTATTAAGCCTGTAGTGGCAGCGGTTGAGGATCAAACTGAACTTTTTAACTGGATGGCAAAAAGAAAGGCAAATCCTGTTTTTAAGTCTTTCCATTCTTTAAAAAGGAATCAAATATTTAATCTTTGGCTCGTCACTGATGTTTCTTCTGTGCAAGAAATTAAGGATATTTTTAAAACTAAAATAACGCTTGCCATAATTGCAGATGGTCATCACCGTTGTGCCGCAAGTAAGTCATTATTTGAAGAAGGGAATACTCATTTTAAATATTTACTAACTGCTTATTTTCCTGTAAGTCAATTAAAAATACGTACTTTTCATAGAATCTATTCGCTAAAGAATCAAACAGATACAGATCTTGTTTTGTCCCATTTATCAGAACATTTATGGTTAACTCCCTTGTTGTCACCTGTCTTGCCCGAAAATAAAAATGAACTTTTGATTGGATTAAAAGATGTCTGGTACAAAGGCATCTTTAAAAACCTAAAATCAGATAAACCAAATGTTATTTGTTTTGAAGAATTATTACCTTCTATAATTGATATTAAAAATATATCTAATATTTATTATCCTGAAGACGATATTTCTATTCAGTCATTTGTGTCAGATAGAAAGGGAACCAATCCGATATTGGCTTTAAGTTTTTTCCCCATTCCTAAGGAAGATTGGGTATCTGCAGTACAACATCAATTGTTTTTTCCTCCAAAATCAACCCGGTTTATGCCTGTTTTAAGAAGTGGATTAACTATGTTTGATTTCAAAAATCAGGTAATCTCTCCAAAAGATGAACCCATTCTATAAACGAATTCCTTTATGATACGTAAAATCAGCGCAGATTATGTTTATCCCGTTTCCACGGAGCCCATAAAAAATGGGATTATCACTTTTGATGATCAAAGTGGAAAAATTGTCTCAGTTGATGCCCCGTTGAGTAGAAATACAGATAATGTAGAACATTTTTCAGGAATTTTAATTCCAGGATTTATAAATGCACATTGTCATCTGGAACTCTCGCATTTAAAAGGTCAAATTCCAACGGGAACAGGACTTCTTCCTTTTTTAAAAGCAGTGGTAACCTTGAGAGAATTTCCAAAGGAAGAAATCCTTAAAGCTATTGAAATACAAGATCGTGCAATGTGGGATGCAGGAATAATGGCAGTGGGCGATATCTCTAATAAAGTGGATACGGCTGCTTGTAAACGGGAAAGTCCTATTCGTTATGCGACGTTTATAGAATTTTTTGATTTTATGCAGCCTCATCTGACATCAAAATTTGTTTCCCAATACACTGAGGTCTACCATCAGTTTAATCCAAAAAAAGAAGATAAAATAAGTGCTGTTCCACATGCACCCTATACTGTTACAGAAAAATTATTTAAGGAAATAAATAAAATTAATAATACACAGTCTATCGTCAGTATTCATAATCAAGAAACAGCTCATGAAGATGATTTATTTCTCGAAGGTGGTGGAGGATTTCCATCCTTTTTTAAAGACTTTGGGTTTGATTTTTCAAATTTCTCCCCTACTGGAAAACCTTCAATTTATTATGCAATGGAAAATATGAATCCCTGGCATAAAACCCTATTTATTCATAACACGAAGACCTTATCATCTGAAATTCAGGCAGCAAGTCACTGGTCCAAAGAAGATGTTTACTGGGTTAGTTGTCCAAATGCCAATTTATTTATTGAAAATCAATTACCAAATTACAGTCTCTTTTTAGAACAAAGGGCAAAAGTTTGTTTGGGAACAGATAGTTTATCCTCTAATTGGCAACTTTCTATATTGGAAGAAATTAAAACCCTTTCAAAGTACTGTTCCTATCTTGATTTTGAAACACTGCTATCTTGGGCTACTTTAAATGGAGCAGAAGCTTTGGGAATGTCTGATACTTTAGGATCTCTGACACCTGGAAAAAAGCCTGGAATATTACTTCTCGAAAATTTATCAAAAGACAAAAAAATTACCCCTGAAACTAATGTCTCAAGGGTAATTTGATAAACTTATTTCTTTATTGCAACCTTTCCAGAAAAAATTTGAGACCCTGAAGTTGCTCTGAATAAATATAGACCATCAGGCAAATCACCTACATAAAGTTCATTTCCAGAAGATAAAGTTGCATTTCCCATTTTTTGCCCTTGCAAATTATACCACTCAACGCTACTTGAATTTGGCAAGTTACCAAAATATAGGTAGGTTGAAGCCGGATTTGGATAAACTTTCAACTCAGATGTTTGTGTGTTTAAGGCAAAAACGGATGTTGAAACGGATAACGATTTGAAAAATAAAACCGTGTTAAGTAAAGCAGGTTCAACACATTGACCATGGCTGAAAGAGGAATTCAAATCTTTTATGAAAAGATTTTGAGCACCTCGTACTCTCATCACAGAATCGGCGAGAATCGCATTGGTATATACAACTTGCTCATCTGCTTTACAATATAAAATTCTGGTTGGTACTTTCGGAGCCCAATCATAGGTGTCATTATCTTTTAAGGCTAATCGCACAGGATGGTTTGGATTATTCTTAATATTGTTAACTACACTGTCTTGAAAAATATATGATGGAATCGCCTTGCCAAAATCTTTTTTTAAAGCTGCAGTTAATAAAGAGTTCATTTGTCCCAGTCCAATTTCTTCCTTTTGCCTGCGAAGCACAATATCCAAATAAGCAGGCTTTATAACTTGATTTAAATTTGAATAGAGTTTATATATTGGATTATAAGCCAAAAGCGTATGAGGAACATATCCTGAAGTTCCATACTCTTGATTGCTCAATAAAATGTCGAGCATTGATGTCGAAATACTGTAAGGTCCAGACAGGTGAGAAGCACCGGCAACTTTAAATCCTGGAATTGGATTTTTCTCTAAATCTCTGTGAAGGGCCATACTGGCATGACCACCTTGTGAATAACCTGTTATAAATATTTTTTCATTTAAGGTTATACCTGCATTAGCAGCAAAGGAAACAGCTGCTTTCAACATATCAGAAGCAGCCCATGATTGAGAGGCAGCATGCACATAAGGATGATAACCCCTTGAAGTTCCCAGACCCAGATAGTCAGGAAGAATGGTCAGATAACCCATTCCAGCAAAAACCGCTCCCGCTTCCCAGCCTCCCTTAACATTGGAAGGGACATCATTTCTATCATCCACAGTGCCATGTTGATAAATAACTGAAAAAAAGGATTTCTTTCCAGTGGCAGGTAAAATGATAAGTCCGGAAGCAGTATCTGGTTTTCCAAATACATCGACGGTTGTGTAAGTAATCTTATAAAGTTCGATTCCATTTTCTATTAAAGTCCCATTTGCTCCGAAGAGGAAAGCCAAAAAGTCTCTGGAAATTACTCCAGCAGGTGTTGTGCTGACTAATTTCTGACCTATTAATGGAAATAGGGAAAAGATGGCAACTAAAGAAATGATTAATCGCAGATATACATTCTTCATTATTTAAATTTATTGAAATTCAAAATTACAGCCAATAAATGGAATTTTTTAACCTAATTTAGGACAAATCACAAAATTGTTCCTCCTCTTTCCAATCAAGCATTGGAAAATCCTTTTTAAATTGAATTAGTTGGGTGTAACATTTTTGTTTGTACCGCTTCCATTGCTCGTTATCTTTATCAAAAGCATTGTGATTCATTGATTTACGAAAATTTTCCCACCCTTTTACTCTTTCTATTGTCTCTTCTGAAAAAAATACAGATTTAAATCCGTCAAAAATATATTGGATAGCAGTATCCGATGGATGAATCATATCAGCGGCATAAAATCGATAATCCCTTAAGTCATCCATCATTATTTCATAAGCGGGAAAATAATAAATATCAGGTATTTTATGAATCAACTCGGAAACGGCAAATCTCAAAACTGACTTAGATAATTGATTTTCAATCATTCCCATTTTCAAATGTCTGACAGGGCTTATACTGAGGATTATATTTAGATGAGGGAAATATTTTTTTACTGCCGAAAAAGATTCAAAAAGAACCTTCCCTATTTGTTCTGGCGTTAAAAGTTGTCTATAAAATAAATCGCCAGGAAGTTTGTGACAATTTCCAACTATTTTATTTTTTTCTTTCATTTTCCAAACATGGGCTGTACCGTAAGTTAGCATCAATACACTTGAATTTTTCAACCTGTTTTTGACATCTACTTTCAAGGATTCAATTTTATCTATCAAGAACTCTTTACTTTTATTTTTAAAAGAACCGTGATAGGAAACAGCATGCCAATAACCTTGATGATAAATTAATTCTTCCTCATCAATTTCAAGGCTTGGAATTTTCAATATTCTGTGGATTGAAATGGGGTCAAAGAGCGTTCCAAATGGGTTTATGCTGACTGGAAATTTGGCACGAGCCAGTTTTTCACCTATATGTTGAGAAAAACAGGATCCTAACGCTAAAATTGATTGTGGGTGATCAATATTAAAGGCAGATTTTTCATAATGAATGGGAGTACGAAAAGTATTATTCCACATATTTCCAGGTTATATAACATAAATTTTCAAGTAAAAATACTACTTTCAGTTGGTCAAATATTTAATTTTATTTATGATAAATAAACAGACCTTTCTCCAACCTGATAAAATGGAAGATTGGGTAGCTGAAATAAAAAAGGGTAATATAGCCTTACTCAGTAAGGGGATTACCTTGTTAGAGAGCAAGTTGAAAAGAGACAAAGAAAAAGCGGATGAGTTAATTTCTTTTTGTTCTCCTTATGGAAATATTTCATCCTTGAGAATGAGCGTAACGGGTGCTCCAGGTGTTGGAAAAAGTACGTTTATAGAATGTTTAGGAAAAAAATGGACGGAACAAGGTATAAAAGTAGCGGTTTTAGCCGTAGATCCAAGCAGTAAACAAAGTAAGGGGAGTATTTTAGGTGATAAAACAAGAATGGAAAATCTTTCCAGAAATCCACTCGCTTTCATCAGACCCTCACCTAGTGGAAATTTACTGGGTGGCGTAAATAAAAATACAAGAGAAACTATTTTATTGTGTGAACTTGCTGGTTTCGAACGCATTATTGTGGAAACGGTGGGGGTTGGACAATCAGAAACAACGGTAAGTGAAATGGTTGATTTACTGCTACTTCTATTGCTACCAGGTGCTGGCGACGAAATACAAGGAATCAAAAGAGGTGTTGTCGAAATGGCTGATATGATTGTTATAAATAAAGCCGATGGGGATAATCTGGTCAAAGTTAACGAAGCAACTTTAGCTTATAAACACGCCTTGCATCTTTTTCCACCCCGAAAAGATCAATGGCAGCCGACTGTATTAAGCTGTTCTTCTTTAGAAGAAAAGGGATTTGAAGAAATTTTTGAACATTTAAGAACATTCAGTTCAACCAATAATAGAAAATTTGAGTTATTGGAGAAAAGAAAACTTCAAATTGGATATTGGTTTGATCAATTAATTGAAAACAAATTACGAGAAGATTTTTTTTCATTACAAATGACAAAAGAAAAATATTTACATTTGAAGCATAGAGTGCTTTTAGGAGAGATAATTCCAGCAGAAGCATTGTTACAACTTTTTAATTTAAAATAGTTTAATTATGAAAAATTTAACTTGGTCCGTAGGACTTATTGTTGCGGGATTAATACTCCTTTTTGGCGGTTGTAATACCTATAATTCACTAGTTAACTTAGATGAAGATGTTGAAAATGAGTGGGGAAAAGTACAGTCTGCTTATCAAAGAAGAGCAGATTTAATCCCTAATCTTGTAAATACTGTGAAAGGTGTTGCCAATTTCGAGCAAACTACCTTAACTCAGGTCGTTGAAGCCAGAGCGAAGGCAACGAGTACAACCATTGATCCATCAAATATTACTCCTGAGAGCCTCAAAGAATTTCAGCAGGCGCAGCAAGGTCTTTCCTCTTCTATTGGACGATTATTAATGGTCAGTGAAAATTATCCAGAGCTCAAGGCAAGTAATAACTTTCTGGAATTACAAGCACAGCTTGAAGGAACTGAAAATCGCATAAAGGTAGCCAGGGACAATTTCAATGACGTTGTAACAACCTATAACAAGAAAGTCAGGAGATTTCCTGCATCTCTGTTTGCAGGAATTATGGGATTTTCGAAGAGAGCCCAGTTTGAAGCTGCAGACAATGCTCAAGATGCACCAACGGTCACTTTTTAGTCTAAAATGAATCATGGCAGATTTTAAACTAAGCAAGGAAGAAGAAAGAGAAATTATCGAAGCCATTCGATCTGCCGAAGGAAACACTTCTGGTGAAATAAGAGTTCATATTCAGAAAACCTTAGCTCTTCCTGTTTATCAGGAAGCGGCTAAGGTTTTTCTTAAGTTGGGGATGCATAAAACGGAACTCCGAAACGGTGTTCTTTTATTTATTGTTCCTTCTAAAAGGCAATTTGCTATATTGGGTGATACTGGAATAAACCAGGTAGTTCCTGAAAATTTCTGGGTAGATTGTAAGGATTCCTTACACAATCATTTTTCAAAAGGTCAGTTTTGTATTGGTATTTGTGACACTCTTTCCAAAATTGGAATTAAGTTAGCCCATTTTTTTCCTGTTTCTACTGATGATATAAATGAACTCAACAACGAAATTACTTACAGTGAATAATGTAAGTTTCTATCATTTGAATTAAACTGCCATGTTCAATATTTCCCTCCAACGAGTTTTTTTGTTACTTTTTTTAATCCTTAGTTGTGTATGGGTTTTAAATGCAAAGGAAATACCTGCAAAAAGTAATTTACAGGTTTATGATTATGCAGGTGTATTAAAACAGTCTGAGGTTGAATATTTACAAAAAATTTTAAAGGACTGGCAAGATTCTACCTCCATTGAAATGGCCATTGTTATTGATAAATCTTTAGAAGATGAAGATATTTTTGAATATTCACTAAAAATAGCTCAGTCTTGGGGTATAGGGGATAAATCGACTAATAATGGTATTTTACTCTATATTTCTGTTGGGGATAAAAAGATTTTCATGCATGTAGGACCGGGTCTTCAGGGTGTTATTCCAGATGCATTAGGAAAAAGAATCATAGAAAATCAAATTAAACCCGCATTTCGCGAACAGAAATACGGGGAAGGCCTCGGTCTTGCAGTTCTCACTTTACAACAACTTGCTGCGGGAACCTATGAAGGTGGTAAAAATGAAGGGGTTGATGGAATATTTGGAGTTTTCTTTATTCTGTTTATAGTCATTTTTGTTGTTGCTGTTTTTTTTCTTTTCAAATCTGCAAGTCGTTCACATACCTATTCCAGGTCAGGAGATTATCAATCAGGTGGAGGCATGTGGATATTCCCTGGTGGATTTGGTTCAGGGTCGGGTGGTGGCTATGACGGAGATGATTCTGGCGGGTTTGATTTTGGAGGTGGTGATTTTGATGGAGGAGGAGCGGGAGGCGACTGGTAAAAATTCTCTTTTCCCATAGCATATTACTTTCCTTAAAAGAACTACATTCAGAGGTAATCTTTTAATTCTATTATAATGCATCTCAAATTTTTGAAACCATTATGTTTATTATTATTTATAAACATAATAAATACAGGTATTTCTCAAAATACGAATACAGGCAATTGGATTCAATATTTTGGAAATAAAAAAATAAATGAAAAATGGAACTGGTGGCATGAAGTTCAATACCGAAATTTTAATGCCGTTGGAGATTTAGAGCAATTATTAATTCGAACAGGTATTGGATATAATATATCTAAAACAGATAATATACATATTGGTTATGCCTACATACTGTCAGAACCCTACATCGCAGGTACATCTGATAAATCCTCTTTGGTTGAGAACCGTATTTACCAGCAATTTGTCAATCGAAATTCTTTTGGAAGGGGGACTTTTATGACCAGACTAAGGTTAGAAGAGCGATTTTTTTCAGATGATTTTAAAACCAGATTCAGAGCAATGAACTGGATAAATTATCCTTTAAACCATAAATCAATTACGGATAAAACGATTTATTTGTCCTCTTATCATGAAATATTTATAAATGGCAAAGGTCCTGCCTTTGACCGAATAAGATTATATGGTGCCTTAGGATATTTTATTGATAAGAAAATGAAGGTAGAACTTGGCTATCTATCTCAAGTACAGACAAATAAAGAACGAGGCCAATTTCAAATGGCATTTTTTGGGAATTGGTGATTGGTGCTTTTGGGGGTAGTTCTCTTGCAGTTGACCGTTTCTCGGCAGGTTTTCAGGTGATTGGTGCTTGGTGATTGGTGATTGGTGATTAGGGGGTGGTAGTTCTCTGGCGGTTTGCAGTTTCTCGGGTTCTTTTTGGGTGATTGGTGATTGGTGCTTGGTGCTTAGTGATTGGGGGGTGGTGGTTCTCTGGCGGTTTGCAGTTTCTCGGGGCCTTTTTAGGTGATTGGTGCTTGGTGATTGGTGATTGAGGGGTGGTGGTTCTCTGGCGGTTGACCGTTTCTCGGCAGGTTTTCAGGTGCTTGGTGCTTGGTAATTG
>JBEAXK010000069.1:0-41763 GCA_041159865.1 Bacteroidota bacterium | reverse complement strand
ATTCCTATGCTGCACAGGTGATTGACTTACAAGTAAAAGAAGGACAAGTGATTGTAGATCAAGTGACATCTGCCTTAGATTGCGGTGTAGTCGTCAATCCTGAAGGTGCGAAAAATATGGCGGAAGGTGCGGCGATTGATGGTATTGGAAACGCTTTGTTTGGTCAATTGACCTTAAAGGATGGGCGCCCTGATCAAAAGAATTTCGATACCTACCGAATGATTCGTCACCACGAGGCTCCCAGGAAAATAGATGTTCATTTTGTTCAAAACGAAGTTGACCCCACAGGTCTTGGTGAACCACCTTTTCCACCTATTTTTGGAGCGATGGCAAATGCCTTGTATAAGGCGACGGGAAAGCGTTTTTACCACCAACCATTCGCGACTCAATTAACCTAATTTCCAGTAAAAGGCAAAGAATTTAATTTTATTTAACTAACCAAAAAAGGTTTCTGATAATATCAGATACCTTTTTTGGTGCCATTCTCTAAATGGAGTAAGGGTATATAATGCATTTTTAATTAGCGGTACTTCAGTTTCTGCTTTGGACTAAGTCTGTTTTCATTGTACTTCCGCTCATGGGCGTAACAACTTGGTAAGGACCTATCATTTTTTAATATTGGCAACTGATACCCATTCATCCCATTCGCTGCCATATTCTGAATAATGTATGAAATGCAGGCATGAAAACTTCTTTAAAACCACAGCGGGATACCATTTTTTGTAACTTGCGCTATACACTTTTACCGAGGTTCCAATAGGAAAATCACTGGCACATTTGAAGGGTTTCACTCTCGAAGGCTCAACAATATCAACTTCGTTATTGGTGTAACTGTAAAATCTCACCTTTACCTTTTTATTGGTTTCTACCCCTTCTATAAATCCGAGCCATTCTGTTCCGTCATAATCTACCATTACTCTCTCCCCTATGCTGCTATGACTCTTGGCTTTAACGCCGTTACTTAAAGTCCAGTTTTTCATACTCGATGGAACAAAATAGGATGCTTTTTGTCCTTCCACAATAGCCATTTCGGTATCAATATACTCAGATAGTTCGCCGAGCTGAATCATTCTATTATTATCAGAGTCAACAAAACTTCTACCTTCGAGTGCGTATAGAAGTGCATTTGAAAATGTCCAGTTTCCCGTTGAAACATCCGTTGGCACCACAGAATTGATGGCAACATAATTCCGGGATTTGTATTTTTGAACTTCTTTTGCCAAGCCACCCGAATTACAACAATCGGCGGTAAACAATGCGGTATTTCCAGCAAAATTTTCGTTTACGGTCTTAACTATTTCCTCCGTTGTCCAATCTGCTCCTTTATAATTGGCAAAACAGACCTTTCCAGCATCGTTTTTGTAACCATGCCCGCAATAATAAAAAAACAGAATATCCCCTTTCTTAGCTTTTTTCAAAAAAGTTACAAATGCCTCCCTGACCGTATTTGTTGTAGCACCTTGATCTTTTATATAAAGCATTTGGTTGGCAGGAACGCCTTGCTTTTCAAAGAATTTCATGATTTTAGCATCTACCCTGTCTTCTTTGTCGAACGGAGCAAAGGTTTTACTATCTGCCCATTCTAAGACCCCGACCATAAAAACCCACGTACGGGCATAATCCAGTTTTTCTTGAGCGATGCCTTTTATACTCAAAATAGTAAGTGCAAATAGTAGGAAAGCTTTTTTCATCATTGGTTATTTTTTTAATAAACCCTGGGATTTAATCCATTCGTGATAAAGATATTTAATTCTTTAAGTGTACCCAACAGTAATAGGCTCAAAATTAATTTAATTTAGATGAAATTGGCAATGTTTTGAACCAAAGCACTTTCTATACTGCTTTCCCTTTTGCATGGATATTTCCATTGTCTCAATATTCTTTAACTGTTGTAAAAGCAGTTCCATCCGAAATTACTACGGCAAAAACCATCGCTTTTATTTGTTTCTACTTCAATTTTTCCAATTCTTTTTGGATAAATGCTTCCAGTTGTTCTTTCTTGGGCAATTCCAGTAGATATTTTGATACGAACTGGTGTAGATCCATGACAGCTGTTGTGTAACCTACGAGCTTCTTGCATTATTCCAATCATTGATTATCGACGAACGAATTTTTAATCCCAATACCATCCAAAATTTATTCATTTCAGTTACCAAATACGTAGAAAGGATTTCAACCTTCTAAGATTGCAGGAACCCAAATGTGGTTTTGCCAGGGATTGTATTTAAATTTATTCTTCAGTTTTTACTCTAATTAAATTTTAATAGACAATGCTAATTGTCCGCCAAAACCACGTTTAACAATTTTTTGAAGTGTTGAGATTCGAACTTACTTTATATTATTTTCCATTTTGGAAATATCGGGAATGGTGTTATTCTTCCAATAAGTAATTTCTTTTGGTTTGATACATCATTAAATAGCCTTTCCTATTCGCATCAGTTAAGAATGAACGGCCAATGAATACTTCCACGAATGGTTGCTTTTCCAGGTATGGAGCCATTAATTTTTCAATTCTATTTTCTGAAACACCAATGCGTCTCCCAAATTCCTCAAAGTCTTTTTTATTGGGATGATTACTTTTTTTGTATGGATCACTTTTATAATTATCCGCAAATAATCCTTTGTTTAATGCAAAATCTGAGTCATCAACATGCATTTTAGTATTCAATAAATCATACATAGGGCTTAGCAGATAATCCCCTTTGGATGATTCCAACAACGAGAAATTTTTCAAGTGCGCATCACTATTTGAAAACAGAAAATTAAACAGTACCAGGGAGAAATATTTTTCTATTTCTATGCGCCAGGCTGAAACATATTTTTGAATCAACATGCCAGCTTCCTCATAACTGAATTCGTATTTAAAATTTGGTCCAGCATTGTCATTTGTTTTTCCTGCTAAAGTGGCAAAATCCTCTTTACCCCATTTGGTGCCATCTTTTTTTATATCAAATCGTTTGGTGATGTATGCAGGAGAACCATTTTGGAAAAATATGATGGCGTTTTCTGCGGTGTTTAAGCCATAAACCTGCTTAGCAATTTGCATGGTCAAATGTTCATTAGCAGGTACCTGATCTACTTTTTTTAAGTCCCTTGGTATAGGTTTTAGAATGTATGTTCCTTGCTCTCCTTCTTTGGTTAAACGCAATACATTTTTTTCCAGTATGAAACTTAACTTTTCTTTTACCCCCGAAATAGAGATTCGTTTTCGATTTTCTATGAAGAGTTCGGCTACTTCTTCATTCATTTGTGGCTGATCATACGATAAAATATGGTTGACCTTTTTACCGTTGAACAAGTTACGAAGGCAGCCTGGACTATATGTTGAGAAACCTTCGGCCAATGTTCCAGGACAATATTTTAATTCTTTTAGGTTCATGTTGTCATGATTGGTTTCACGGTAATTGCCCCGATGGTATCACATTGTGCAGTGGCGGCCAGTAATCCAAAATCATCATCCTCGTCAATTTTCAGATGTTTACTTTGTAATTTTCTATTTACCCCTTCACTCAACATATTGAAGAAAAGCGGAAATAAGCATTCACTATTATATTCTATTTGTATTTTTGGTAGTGTTAAGCTGATGGCTGGCTTGTTGTCATCTATAAAATACTTCTCATCGTAACTGAAAATATAATGATTACGATTTTCTTCGATGAGCAGTCCCGCGAAAATGCCGTTACGATATATTTCTAATTTTCGCATTTATTTATGGTTTCTTTTTTACTTGAATGACACATTCCATTCCCAACACTTCTGCCAATTTATGAATCACTTCTAAAGAAGGATTACCTCGCCCTTTCTCCAATTTGTATAAGGTGTTAATACTTATTTGCGACAATTCAGCCAAGTGAGGTTGGGTAACATGCAATTCCTTGCGCCTGTTTTTTATAGCTTCGCCAAAATCCTTAACTAACATTATAATGTGATTTACGTGTCAAAAATACAAATTAAAATAGAAGTTAACAATAAAACCACATTATAGTATGATATTTAAGTAAATCATCGGACTAGAATACTTAAAAGGTTTTAAAATCACATCATAGTGTGACATTGTAAACTAAGATATACCCAAAAGGGTATAGAATGAAGGGATATTAGCAGTATAATCACCATGGCTATTGCTGCTAGTCTTGCAACCCACTAGCCAAGTTGATTCATTTCAATTTCAACAAAGTCTTTGTTCAGATTTTCTATTATTAGGATTCTTAGTATCTGGCCTTATTTATTCCAGCGCATCAAATATCTTTTGCAAGACAATTTTAGTGCACAAATAAGTAGGTTTAACTCCTTCCAGTCCGAGACTCCCAGATGCCAGGGTACTGCCCGTTTCCAAAGGATTATCTGATGCATAGTAAACATATCGGGTGGGAATATCAATGGGTATATTGTTCCTAATTTTTGAGGCTGCTTGAATAGCCTTTTGATAATGAGCTCCTTCCATTTCCAGACCAATGGCATGCCAGGAAGAATGTAAAAAATAACTAAGAATATCTTTGTTTTGAAGGGAGGTTCCAAGGACAGTAACCATGGGACCGTAATAAACACCCAGATCATTCCCTTCAAAATCGGCGGGAGAAAGGTCATTATCCACTGGATAATTATCGGCAGTGCCTTCAAAAACGTGCGCGGTAGGAATCATAATATCCCCTTTTTCCCCTTTTAAAATACCTGCCTTCCCGATTACAGAAATAGAGGCAAAGGATAGATTTTTGGTGGTAGTATCTTCTCCCCAGGGTCTGAAAAGTTCATCGAAAGTTTCGTAAGCCTGCTCCCCAAAAGCATAATCCATAACTAAAAGCAATGGCTTACTTTTACTTGATGTTTTATCGGAATTGATTTTATGTAAATCTATTATTTGAACAGGAATATTGGTTCCCGAAATATCTTCAATCGGATAGAGACCATTTTCCATAGCATAATCCTGAACAGCCCTTCGTAAATGCCCATTTTCCTCCATGCTCAATATTTTGGCTATCTCCTCTAGAGTAGTATCCTCAGCGAAGGTACCCGCTAAAGCTTTTTGAGCATATAAACTATTCATTACACTATGCATATTTGCGCTAATCAAATGAATAGGCCGGTTGAATAAATTATTTTTCTGCAGAAAAATTTTAATATTCTGAGCCCAGGATTCACCATGTAAATGATGACCTAAGTGTTCTCTCAGCGCGACCGAAAAACTAATTTCTCTATCGATATTTAATTTGGATTCATTGATGGAAAGCGCCCCCATCCAATAAACTATTTCAAATAAAGAATTTAAATTTTGATCTGCTTCAAATTTATGACAGGCAGATACAGTTTCTTGATAGGTTCTTCTTAAAATAGTACTGAGATGGGTGTATGCAACTGGAAGGTCAGCATGATTTTCATCTTTTTTTTCTAATACCCATTTTTCCAAAAACAACCATTCTTTTGATTTTTCTCCCTTAAAATCAATACTATTTTTCCTGATTTTTTCTGATTCTATGTATAAAAAGGTAAGATGAGTCATGATATCATAAATATCACTTCTCCCTCTTGTCATTTCAATAAACATCTGCTCCTCATCAATTCTATAGGCATTTCTTTTTCTCTTTGGTGCAATTAAAGATGGAAAACCAGCTTCTGCATAACCTTCGCGACTGACCATACGAATCAATCGACAAGATTCGATACCTTTGGGAAGTCGCTGAAAAACATACAACAAACCGTCTAACTCTATACGTTCAGGATGAAAAAGGGTACCATAAATTTCAGGTCGCAAAACCATTAAAGCCTCAATCATGGCTTCACCTGACATGCCTAAAGGTTTGTAACTACCTCTGATAAACAAATGGCGCATGGCTATGTATAACCGCTCAACTGCGGCACGGGATTCCTGGGCTCTTTCTTTAGAATAATGCATGTTATGAAAGTACTTGAAAGGCAATGAAACTGCTAATGTAGGCAATAATCGTCATACCTAAAAATTGTATCATTGGCCACTTCCATGATTTAGTCTCTCTTTTCACAACCGCCAGTGTGCTCATACATTGCATGGCAAAAACATAGAAAAGCAACAGAGAAATTCCAGTTGCTAAATCATATCTGGACTTACCCGTTTCTGGATTTTTCTCCACCGCCAGACGTTCCCTCAAAGTTAATTCGTCATCATTTTGACCAAGGCTATAAATAGTAGCCATAGTACCTACAAAAACTTCACGCGCCGCAAATGAAGTCAATAAAGCGATTCCAATTTTCCAGTCAAAACCTAATGGACGAATAACAGGTTCAATTGTTTTTCCTAAAATTCCAGCATAAGAGGCTTCAAGAAGATAAGCTTTGGAAAGATTATCCGATTCTTCCTGAGACAGTTGCTTTTCAATAGACACTCTTTTTGCTTCTTTTTGGGCAGCTTCAATTTTTAAAGAAGGTCCGTTATTTGCTAAAAACCAAAGAACTACAGAAATAATTAAGATAATTTTTCCCGCTTCGAGTGTAAATGTTTTTACCTTTTCCCAAACTGTTAATCCTACATTTCTCCAAACAGGTAATTTATAATCAGGTAGTTCCAATAAAAGAAAAGAGGGTTCATCACTTTTTATCCACCATTTTAATAACAACCCTGATATTAAAGCGGCAAAAATACCTAATAAATATAATCCAAGAAATGCTAATCCTTGTAAATTAAAAATATAACCAACTGTTTTAGAGGGTATTACCAGACCAATAAGCACTGTATAAACGGGAATTCGCGCAGAACAGCTGATAAAAGGAGTGACCAATATGGTGATTAATCTTTCCTTCCAGGAAGCAATGGTTCTGGTACTCATAATAGCTGGAATAGCACAGGCACCACCCGAAATAAGTGCCACCATACTCCTTCCGTTTAGTCCAAAGAGTTGCATTATTCTGTCAAAAAGGAAGGCTGCACGAGACATGTAGCCAATTTCCTCCAGAATAGAAATTAAGAAAAACAGTAAGGCAATCTGTGGAATAAAAACTAAAATTCCACCGAGGCCAGCAATTAAACCTTCTGTTAAAAACGGGTTGAACCACCCTTCGGGTAAATGGGTAGAAACGTAATTACTTAGGCTTGAAAACCCCTCTTCTATCAGCGTCATGGGCCATTCTGCCCAAATATATAAGGATTGAAAAAGGAAAGTCAAGACAGCTAAAAAAACAATTAATCCCCAGAAACGATGGGTTAATAATCCATCCAGTTTTTCAGAAAATGTAAATCCATCACTCACCTTTTTCTTTAACACAGTTGAAATCAAAGGGGTAAAAGAGTTATAGCGGTGGGTTACTTCTCTAACTTGAAAAGGCAAACTTTTAAATGAATTTTCTCCAAGAATACTTAAAAGATGAATTCTTTCACTGGCTGAAATAAATGGTAGCCAGGTAGCATGGTGAGCTATAAGTAATCGCTTATAAGCTGAAAATGCAGGAAAAACAGGTTCAAGCTGTCCGATGATTATTTTTTCATCTTCTGAAAATTTATACCCGGAATGAGGGGAATCAATGGAAATTTTTACCCTTTCAATCTTTTCATTTATGGCATCAAACAGGTTTTCGATGCCCTCACCGCTTCTTCCGCTTACTGAAATGACAGGGATATTTAATTTTTTAGCTAAAAGTTCTGCGTTAATTTCCAGATTCTCCTTCTGAGCTAAATCTATCATGTTTAGAACCAAAATTAATGGAATTTGCATATCCCTTAACTGGTCTAAAAGTAATAGGTGTTTTTCAAGTTTGGTAACATCAGCGACATAACAAATTAATTCAGGGTGGTAAATATCTTTTGTGTCTAACAGACTTTGTACCACCATCTTTTCATCTCTGGAAGTGGGATACAAATTATAAAGTCCTGGAAAATCAACCCAAGATATTACGTCGCCGTCAGGCAATTTTGTTTCCGCAGATTTGATATCCACTGTAACACCAGGGAAATTGCCTACCTTTTGTTGTAAGCCAGTAATAAAATTAAAAAGGGATGTTTTTCCACAATTTGGATTACCTATAAGGGCAACACGAGTTGGCTTCCGTTCTGATTCCACAATAATTAATCTGATAAAAATTTACCTCAACACAATACAACAAGCCTCCTCACTGCGCATAGCAATATGCAAACAATCTGATTTCACATACCAGCCACCACCAAAAGGAGCTTTATGCAAAATTTCAATGGTACATCCGGGTACTAATCCCATAGATATTAAACGACAAGCTACATGCTCATCTTTAAAATGAGAAACTACTCCTTTAACGCCAACTTTGGCACAGGAAAGTATTTTTTCACTAGTATGAACCTTTACCACGACGATGCTTATTTTGATTTAATCTAATTAACACAAATCTAAACCAAAAATAAATGTAATGCTAAAAAAATAAGATGTCAAAAGTCACCTTTTTTAAAAATACCTAATATTAGGTATCCGTAAAAAATAATTTTGATTGAAAATCTAATTAGATTTAAATAATTATCTTTAACATGAATCCTAAAAATGTTTCTCTGATGCGTAACCGTCGTGATTTCCTCCAACTTCTCCCTTTATCCCTGGGTATGATTAGTTTTTTACCTGAACTAGCTAAAAATTATTCCCCGTTTGAGACCCAACCCCGTCCCGACGGTCCTCCCTTACGTGTAGCTTTTCTTGGATTAGGCAGTTATGCAAACCGGGTAGCTGAAGCTATTAAAGATAGTGACAGGGTTAAAATAACAGGGCTAATTAGTGGAACACCTTCAAAAATTGAAACCTGGAAAAACAAATATCAGGTACCTGATAACAGCTGCTATCACTATGGAAATTTTGATGCCATCAAGAATAATCCTGAAATAGATGCTGTTTATATATGCACCCCAAATGCACAGCACAAAGACCAAACACTTCGTTTGGCTGCTGCTGGCAAACATGTTATTTGCGAAAAACCGATGGCTGTCAATGTAAATGAGGCAAAAGAAATGATAAAAGCCTGTGAACAAGCGGGTGTGAAGTTGCTGGTTGGTTACCGAATGCATTTTGAGGCTAAAACGCAGGAAATTGTCCGCATGAGAATGGCAGGTGAATTTGGAAAATTAGTGTTTTTTCAAGGACTTTGTGGATTTAAAATCGGGGACCCCAATCAATGGCGCCTAAATAAAGAGCTGGCCGGTGGCGGTGCGATGATGGATATTGGTATTTATGCCATTAACGGAGCTAGATACATGATTGGTGAAGAACCAGTTTGGGTAACAGCCCAGGAAACTAAAACAGATCCTGTTAAATTTAAAGAGGGGGTTGATGAAACCATTCAATTCCAGATGGGATTCCCTAATGGAGCCGTTGCTTCGTGCTTGTCTACCTATAATACGAGTTTTTTGGACCGCTTTTTACTAACTGGTCATTCTGGATTTGCTGAATTACAACCCGCAACAGGATATGGTCCCATAAAAGGTAAAACACATAAAGGGGAATTCACGCAACCTCATGTTACCCATCAATTACGACAAATGGAGGAGATGGCAGAGATTATTTTACGAGATAAAACCCCCTTTTTACCCGTTGATGGTAAAGAGGGGCTCAAAGATATGGTGATCATCGAAGCCATTTTTAAAGCAGTTAAAACGGGTGAAAAAATCCAGATAAAGTGGGATTAGCTTCAACAACGCAAATTTCCAAAAATCTAAATCATGATGCATTTAAAAGAATGGCTTCCTTTTTTATTCCTTTATTTTATCCCCTGTTTACTTGGTGCACAAATGCCTGATTCCTTTTTAAAAGAAAATAAGCCGCTGGAATCTTTCCATTCAGGGCTTGAAATGCTTAGAGAATTTCTAACTATCCCCAATTTAGGTTCAAATAAAGAACATGTTCAGCAAAACCTGAACTGGTGTCAGAATGTATTCCAGGAACTGGATTTTAAAATGGAAATAGTAACAACCAAGGAGGTTCCCATTTTATTGGCAGAAAAAAAATCTTCCAATAAATGGGCAAAAACGATTCTTTTCTATCTTCAGATAGATGGTCAGCCCTTTGATGCATCGGAATGGTCGCAAGAAAACCCTTTTATTCCCGTAGTTAAAAAACCAACAGGTGATCAATGGCAAACAGTCCCTTGGGAAAAGGTAAAACTTACCTATCAGCCAGACTGGAGAATTTTTGGACGTTCCACCTCTGACTCAAAAGGTAATGTTGTAGCTTTTATTACTGCACTCAAAATGATGAAAGCGGAAGGGAAAACCAGTGATTATCACATAAAGGTTATCATGGACTTTCAGGAAGAACTGGGCTCGCCCACCCTTCCACAAGCTGTAACAGAAAATAAAGAGGCCTTTGCTGCTGATTGGATGATTATTTTAGATGGAACCAGACATGTTTCCAATTTACCTACCCTTACTTTTGGGGCAAGAGGTATTTTATCGGTTACCCTTAGGGTATTTGGTCCTGCAAACCCCATGCACAGTGGTCAATATGGAAATTTCGTCCCAAATCCGGTATTTGCTCTCTCAAGGCTAATAAGTGGTATGAAAGACGAAGAGGGACGTGTTTTAATCCCAGGTTTTTATGATTCCGTGCATCTTGACAGCCTTACAAAGTCTATGCTGGCTAAGGTGCCAGACGAAACAGAGGAACTTTTATCCAGAATTGGCATTGCTAAACCTGAAAAAATAGGTGATTCTTTTCAGGAGGCTTTACAATATCCATCACTAAATATAAAGGGGATCTCGGCTGCTAAAATTGGGCGTTTATCCACAACAATAATTCCGGAAGATGCCATTGCTGAATTCGATATTCGCCTGGTCCCAGAAACACCTGCTGAAAAAATGATTGAATTATTCAGAAATTATGTTTTAAAGGCAGGTTTTCATTTAGTGAAAGAAGAACCAAGTGCTGAAGATAGAAAAAATCATGCTAAACTTGCCTTTTTGTCTTTTAGAATTGGCTCGAAAGCCTATCGGACGGACTTAAATTCAGATTTGGGTAAATGGGTAGAACAATCCATGAAAAACACATTTGGCGATCAGTATGTAAAGGTTAGATCCACCGGTGGATCTCAACCTATCGCCCCATTTATTACAACCCTTGGCATTCCAGCACTTGCCGTCAATATTCCTAATCCAGATAATAACATTCATGCTGCGGACGAAAACTTGAAATTCAGTAATTTCCTGGAGGGAATCCATATTTGCTATTCTCTGTTGAGTGAAAAAATAAGCCAATAATTAAAATACTTTTCATAAAACGATTCTCATGTTAGGAAAATGGTTCATTCGTATTGCAAGCTTTATGCTTTTTCTGCTTATCTTGATTCTATTAAGATTTAGCTGGGCAGTCAGAGACAGACATCCCGATGCTGACATAGATTTTATGCTGGATTCAAAAGAAAATTTATTGCAAGCGGGATTTGCTGCTATCGATATTACGCCAGAAGTGCCTGACACATGGATGGATAAAAATAGAGATGCCCAATATGAACCTAAAGATGGGGATACCTTTAAAGACGGTAATGGAAATGGTAAATTTGATCCTGTCTGGATGGCAGGTTTTCAAAATAACAGGCCAGCCATGGGCGTTCATGATCCACTTTGGGCTCGTACCATGATTATTTCAAATGGGGAAAATAAAATTGCTTTAACGGTAATAGATGCTATCGGTTTTGGAGCCGATGACATATTAAGTGTCAGAAAAAAGGTTCCAGCCAGTTTAAATATTGATTATGTCGTTATTATGAGCACTCATAGTCACGAAACACCCGATTTAGTAGGACTTTGGGGCAAAACACCCTTTTCTTCCGGGGTAAATAAGGATTACACAAAACAAGTTCAGGAGGGAATTTTAACTTCCATTACAGAAGCAAATAAAAAAATAAGACCTGCTATCCTAAAGGTTGGACACGACCTTACAGGAGCTTCTAACCTGGTTGAAGATTCCAGAGACCCCATAGTCATGGACCCTCGAATTAATATTTTACAAGCAATTGATGCCGTTTCAGATACAACTCTGGGCGTCTTTTTTAACTGGTCAAATCATCCCGAAACCCTTTGGAATAAAAATCTGTACTTAACCTCTGATTTTCCTCACTATTTAAGGGAAGCAATTGAAAAAGGAGTTCAAAGAGGAGATTCTACCTTGATAAAGGGATTGGGTGGAACTGCAATTTTTTCTATTGGTGCCATTGGTGGACTAATGACTTCTTCCCCTAAATTTCCTATTCCCGGCTTTCGGGAAAATCGTATATATCTGGAACCAAATTTTGAAAAGGCTCAAGCTCAGGGGTATCAATTAGCTGCCTTGGGCGTACAGTGTTTACAACCAGGTAAAGATAACAAAACCCTGCGCAAAGCTACATTGAGTATAAAGGCTAAAACGTTGGAACTTCCTTTGGCAAACCCTTTGTACCGTTTGGCGGCATTTATGGGTGTAGTAAGTCGAGGTACGAGTAGCTGGATAAATGTAAGAACAGAAATTGCTTCCTGGCAACTTGGCGACATCCATTTTTTGCACTATCCGGGAGAATTATATCCTGAAATATTAAATGGAGGAGTTGAAAAACCAAAGGGCCAGGACTTTAACATGGAGCCTTTTGAAACACCCTCCTTACGAAGCTTTATCTCATCCAAATATTCATTCACTATGGGTCTTTCAAATGATATGATTGGTTACATCGTTCCAAAGAGTCAATGGGATGAGAATCCACCCTACACCTATTCATTTAAAGAAGCTCCCTATGGGGAAATAAACTCTCTTGGGTCAGAAACTGCTCCCATTTTATACCGGGCAATGAAAGAGATGATAAACGCCAAGGGGCAAACCTTTATGGATCATCATAAAAAAGAACCCAAATAAGATTACCCCAAATTACTCAGAAATAATCTGCAGTTTGGCGAATTTTAACATTAATCTTCTCTCTGGTTCATCAATTTCATTGAAGAGAATAGTGGCTACTCTATTATCTTTTCCCCCATCGATTTTCATGATTTTTCCTTTTCCAAATTTAAGATGTAACACAGACATGCCTGGTGCAAGCGATTCTGGAGGGCTTGCGATAAAATCTTCCGCGTTAAACTTATCAGGAATTTTATTCATTGGTTTTCGGGTGTTCGCAGCAAATCCAGTCACCGTGGAAGTGGTTTGAACAGATCTGTTATTTGAACGCATGGGAGAAGTAGATTCCAGAAATTCACTGGGTAGCTCCTCCAAAAATCTGGACATTTCGCTATATTTCATTTGCCCAAACTTATATCTGCTGAGAGAATACGATAATATTAGGAAAGTTTCCGCTCTTGTTATAGCTACATAGAAGAGTCTTCTTTCCTCATCGAGTCCCTCCAGGGTATCAAGAGACATATGCGAAGGAAAAAGATTTTCTTCCAGACCCGTAACAAAAACAGCTTTAAATTCAAGACCCTTCGCTGAATGAACGGACATCAGGGTAACTGTCTCATCCCCGACCTCCTTTTCATCTAAATCGGTATAAAGGGCGATGGTTTGCAAGAAAGAAACCAATGATTTATCTAACTGACCATCAACCTGATCTGATTCGTCTTCATCAACAAAATTTTTAACTGCATCTAATAATGCGTTTACATTTTCTATTCTGGAGATTCCTTCTGGTGTTGTATCTGCTTTTAACAAATCAATGATTCCCGACTGTTTTGCGGCGAGTGTGGCAATATCAAAAGCATTTTCAGTATCCTTTTTCTCATAAAAAGATAGGATCATTTCAACAAATTGCTTTAACAGTTTGGGTGCTTTCTGATTATTGAGGCCTTCTTCCCTCACTACCTCCCAAAGTGGAACTTCTTTTTCAGCGGACATTTGGAGCATTTTCTGAATGCTAGTTTCACCGATACCTCTTCTGGGGTAATTAATGATTCTTTTCAATGCTTCGTCATCAGCGGGATTAATGATCACCCTCAGATAAGAAATTAAATCTTTTACCTCCTTTCGCTGATAGAAAGAAAGCCCTCCAAAAACTTTATAAGGAATATTTTCTCTGCGTAAATATTCTTCAAAAACCCTGGATTGTGCATTTGTCCTGTATAAAATAGCTATTTCACTACAGGAAAGATGATATCTATTTCTTAGTTCAGATAAGGTACTGACCACCTGTTTCCCTTCCTCATTGTCACTTACAGCCCTGACTACTTTTATTTTATGCCCAACACCTTTATGTGACCAAATTTTCTTTTGAATTTGTTTCGTATTATGTTGTATAAGAACATTGGCGGCCTGAACAATTTCCTCACTGCTTCTATAATTCTGCTCTAGTTTAAAAACCTGAATACCAAAGGGTTTAAAATCGTTTTCAAAATCAAGAATATTCTGAATGGTTGCGCCACGAAAGGAATATATACTCTGGGCATCATCGCCGACAACACAAATATTTCGCTTACTTCCCTCGAAATGAACTAATTTTCTAATGATAGCATATTGGAGGTGATTCGTATCCTGAAACTCATCCACCATGACATATTTGAATTTTTGCCGGTATTTATCTAAAATATTATCTGGATTTCTTTGTAACAGTTCATAAAGGCGATATAGCAAATCATCAAAATCCATAGCACCCGCCCGTTTACAACGTTCTGTATATTTTCTGTACAAAACAGCTATCATAGGTCTGCCCGCTGCTCTATCTTGTTTTATAAACTCAGCGTTCGACTCATACATGGTAGGCGTTATGAGGGAACTTTTAGCTGCAGAAATGCGATTTCGAAGTTGATTCACCTGATAGGTTTCTTTATCGAGATTTAATTCTTTAATCAAAGCGGAAAGCACATTTTTTGAATCTTCCGTATCATAAATGGTAAAGCTGGTTGGATAACCAATATGGTGCGCTTCCATCCTAAGAATTCTCGAAAAAAGGGAATGGAAAGTACCTGCCCAGATCCCGTTGGCACTGGTACCCACAACAGCATGTATTCTTTCCTGCATTTCTCTGGCCGCCTTATTTGTAAAAGTAAGGCTTAAAATTCGATCAGCGGAAACCCCCGATTGAAGAATATGGGCAATCCGATAGGTTAAAACTCTTGTTTTACCAGAGCCTGGACCTGCAATCACTAAAACGGGACCATCGAGGGTTGTCACTGCATTTTGCTGAACCGCATTTAATGCATTTAAATAATTTTGATTCGACATTTATTCTTTATACTTCTTCCGATGGTTTATTATTTTCGAGTGCTTCCCAATATTCTACTGCTCTTCGGGTGTGTGGAATACAAATGGATCCACCAACCAGATTGGCTATAGAAAACACTTCAAAGAGTTCTTCTTTGGTAACGCCTAATTCAAAACAGGTACCCAAGTGATATTTGATACAGTCGTCACATCGAAGCACCATCGAAGAAACTAAACCGAGTAATTCTTTGGTTTTTGTATCCAGCGCGCCAGATTGATAGGCTTGATTATCAAGGCTCCAAAATCGTTTAATCACCTTATTATCAACAGATAATATTTTATCATTCATCAACGATCTGTAATCGTTAAATTCATCTACTACGGACATTTTTTAGTTATTTAAGTTGTAAAGATAATGGATTACGGGCTGAAAAATCGCGTAATTCTCCCAACTAAATAATTAATTCCTTGTTAAGTCGTCAAAACAAGATGAAAATAAAGAAAAAACAATGGGAATTAATTTTGCCTGTAAAATTAGAGGAGCTTTGGGATTTCTTCTCCGTTCCTGATAATCTAAATAAAATGACGCCAGAAAACGCAGGTTTTCGGATGATTTCGAAACTGAATGGCCAAAAAATATTTCCAGGCATGCTAATCGAACATGAAGTTCGCCCCATTCTTGGTATCCCCCTTTATTGGGTTACTGAAATTATCCATGTTGAAAAACCTTACACCTTTATCGACAAACAATTGATAGGTCCTTATGACTTATGGCATCACCAACATACCTTCGTTGAGCATGAAGCAGGGGTTTTAATGATAGATACCCTGCACTATCGAGTGGGTATGGGCATACTGGGAACGATTGCCAATAGCCTCTTTGTGGAAGATAAAATAGAAGAAATTTTCGATTTTAGACGAGATGCAGCTATAAAGTTATTTGGAAAGGTTTGAAAAATTCAAATGTTATCTCATACCGGTTAAATATTGTATTTTAGTTGAAAATTCTTTAAAATGATGCGACCATTTCTTTTTTTTCTACTTTTTGTAGGTTTGTTACAACCTGTTCTCGGACAGAAGAAACAACTAGAACACAGTGATTTTGCACACTGGAAATCGTTAGGCAATAGTGTATTTTCTGCCGACGGCAAATGGGTTTCTTACACCTTGACTCCGGGAGAGGGAGATGAAACGCTCATTATCCATCAAACTGAAAGTGACGAAAATTTTATTTTTCCAAGAGGTTCCCGCGCTACCTTTACTTCCGATAACAGTCATGCCGCTTTTCTGGTAAAGGTTCCTAAATTAACCCTTGATTCTTTACGCCGCAAAAAAGTTAAATCTGAAGATCTTCCTAAAGATACCCTCTTTATTTTTCAAACAGCCACCAGGAATGTTACCAAAATTCCAAGAGTTAAAAGATTTGCTATACCTGAAAAATGGGCTGGATGGATTGCCTACCATAAGGAAACAGAGAAATCAGAAGGAAAGAAAAAGAAGGAAAGTTTTCAGACAGGAACAAGCTTTGTTGTTCAATCAACAACGGATACTTTTTCTATGACCATTCCCTTTACCAAATCTTTTCAAGTTGCTGAGGAAGCACCCGGATTGGTTGTTTATTCTACTGGAGATGATGAAAATTATTTGCCTGGCATTTACTTTTTCGATGGCCTTACCAAAAAATTAAGACCTGTTTACAGGGGAAAAGGTGAATATGATAATATTGCCATTGACCGGAAAGCAAAACAAATTGCTTTTGTCCTTGATACTGGAAATGTAAAAGTGGACCCAAGGCCCATGTCCTTGTTCTATTCTTCTTTGCAAATGAGTGACTCTGCAAAGTTGATTTGCAAACCAAACGATGGTTTTTTACCCGAAAAATATGTAGTGAGTGTGCATGAAAAGTTAAGATTTTCACGTGATGGGTCTAAACTGTTCTTCGGTATGGCGCCACCACTACCGCAAAAAGATACCAATTTACTGGAAGAAGAAATAGTTCAGGTTGAGGTATGGGGAACGGAAGATGCTCAAATTTATCCGATGCAAAAAGTTCGTCTCGATCAAGATAAAAAAAGTGCCTTCATGGCTGTCTTTATTCCTTCTTTAAATAAGAAAAATATACTTGCTAACAGGGATATTCCTGAAGTAAAAACCAATATTACCGCTAACTCTGATGTAGTGATTGGGTACACGGAAGATCCTTACATGAAAAAATTTACCTGGGAAGGGGGGCCAGTTGCGAAAGATATTTACGCCATTTCGACCCTTACGGGAAAAGCAACATTGATTGAAAAAGAGGTTCGAACCACTCCGCTGCTTTCTCCTGCTGGTAAATATATCTATTGGTATGATAGTCCTGATTCTACCTGGCGTGCTTATGAAACAGCTACGGGTAAAAAATTTGACCTCTCAGGCAAAAACAAAAATTTATACTTTGATGAATTAAATGATTCGCCCGATTTCCCCGCTCCTTATGGCGTAGCGGGTTGGACAACGAATGATGACTTCGTCCTACTTTACGACCGCTACGATTGCTGGAAAGTAGATCCAAAAGGAGGCATTTCTCCCAATAATTTAACGGGTGGAAGAAAATCTACCACTATTCACAGACTAATACGCTATGAGGCCGATGAAATAGCTATTGACGAAATAAAACCCTTCCTTTTCCATTTTCATAAGGAGGTCAATCATGAGGAAGGTTATTTATGGTTTAATCTTCATACTGGAAATAAAAATATCGTTCAGGAAGGCCCTTTTAAATTCACACAGCAGGTAAAAAAAGCAGCCAAAGCAGAAAAATGGCTTTTTACTAAGGAGAATTATACTACTTTTCCCGATTTAATCCTTAGCCCTGATTTCAAGACAACAAAGGTTATTTCAAATGCCAACCCTCAACAAGCTGACTACAATTGGGGAACAATGGAACTGGTAAAATGGACCTCGCTCGACGGAACCGTTTTAAGTGGACTATTAGCAAAACCTGATCATTTCGATCCGGCTAAAAAGTACCCTATGATTGTTAATTTTTATGAACGCAGTTCAGAAGGATTATACGAACACAGACTTCCTGTAGCAGGCAGAAGCCAGATAAACTATACCTTTTATACCAGCAGAGGATATCTGGTTTTCAATCCGGACATACCTTATAAAATAGGTTATCCTGGTGAAAGTGCTTTGCACGCCGTTGTCTCAGGAACTACTGCCTTAATGGACAAGGGATTTGTGGACAAAAATAACATAGGTATTCAGGGACACAGCTGGGGAGGCTATCAAATAGCGTATATTTTGACTCGGACTAATCTCTTTAAGTGTGCAGAATCTGGAGCGCCTGTAGTAAATATGTTTTCCGCTTACGGGGGAATACGATGGGAGTCGGGTATGAGTCGTATGTTTCAATACGAACATACCCAGTCGAGAATTGGTGGAACTCTCTGGGAAAAACCGATGCAGTTTTTTGAAAATTCACCCCTTTTCTTCCTAGATAAAATAAATACACCCGTTCTTATATTACATAACGATGCCGATGGTGCCGTTCCCTGGTATCAGGGTATTGAATTTTATATGGGCATGCGCCGTTTAGGTAAACCAGCCTGGATGCTCAATTATAATGGTGAACCTCATTGGCCGGTAAAGCTGGAAAATCGGAAAGATTTTCAGTTAAGAATGCAACAGTTTTTCGACCATTATCTCCAAAATAAACCTATGCCGCTTTGGATGTCAAAGGGAATTCCGGCGATAGAAAAAGGAATAAATAAAGGTTATTGATTAAAACCCCAAAAGTCTTCCCTCCTCTTTGTTTTAAATGGAGGGAAGACTTTTTTTCTCATATCCCCGTACCACCACTCGCAGGGTTAAGCTGAAGTTTTAAATTAACCTCCTGGATGGTTTTTCCATCAAGCCTGATTTTTGCCTTTAAATTTATGATCATTCCCAGAGAATTTTTCGCAAAGTCGTCAGGAATACCCACATAGAGTTTAATATCTTTCACACCAGATAAAGGAAAGGAAATCGGTTTCAGGGTCTGAACTGTACTTACCCGTAATCCTTTTACCACTTCATTTTGAATGATAGTTCCAATCTTCCTTTCTGATAAACCATCCGTAGAAATGGAGAGTACTTCAACATTGGATTTCATGATAGCACCACTGAGGGAAAATACTCGATATGAAGGATATTCATATCCGGTACCTGCAGAGGGTGCAAATGTTTCCGGTTCAAACCAATCGAAATCAGGATGTGAAGCGGGACTCGAAGTACCTTTTAACAAGGTTAATTCAGGCTTAGCCTTGTAAAATGTAAATGCACAAGTTCCATCATAAATTTGTCCGTTCAACGCGATATTTGATGAAAGGATTAAGGTAAATAACACACTAAAATTTTTCATGATGATGTATTTTTTTAAAGTTAATGTAATTACTTCAAAAATCGTTCCTGGCACGGAAATAAATTCTCATGTGATTGATGATTGTGATACCACAAATAAGATTGCTGATCCTCATACAGTTAATGCATTCATTTAGAGTAAATGCAAGCTATCATTTTATTGTATAATATTTATATTTAACATATATATTATTGAATTTCAATTTATTGATTAGTTCTATTAAGAATTATCTCTTTCAACAATATTATTTTTTTTTTAAATATAATTGACAGAATCTTATGATTTTTCGCATCTTATTATTTTCTTTGTTTTAGAAAATAAAATAGTATTTTTTATTAAACTTTAATAGTTTGGTAATCAATATAATAATTTATTTCCTTGTTGATTACCTCTTTTTTGACACTTGGAGAACACTATGGAAAACACACTAAACAAAAGCTCGCTTGCCAAAGCGACCAGACTGCTGGAGGTTTTATACCTTCCCGAAAGCAGAATACTCATTAAAATTATGGAGTCTTACGAGTCCATAAATGGTATTGATTTATTAATTCGAACGGGCTGGCAAGAAGATTTTCTATACAGGCAATTAGAATTATTACATCAAGTGGGAGCCGTAAAGCTTAACTACGAAGGTAAGGGTAAAAATTCTTATCAGTTGAATCATGAAAAAATATTAATTGTTTGCAAAACAGCTAAAGTACTCAGCAAATCTGTTGTTCGAAACTTAGTTCCTTAACTTTCTTTAAGACGCAGCTTGACTTTCGACGAAAAATCAAACCTCTTGAAAGCAAGCTGCGTCTAAATTTGGTTTACACCCAATACCAATTTCATTATTCATTATTATTTGTTTTTCTGGGGTATAAGAAATTCCTCCCTCTATAGGATCCTGGCTCAACATAAACGGACTATCCATATCGAAGTTCACAATAGCATCATGAGCAAGTGCAAAATGGGCTAATGCTGTGATGCCCAGCCTACTCTCAGAAAAACAACCCACCTGACATTTCATTCCTGCCGTTTCAGCAAAAAGGGCAGAAAGCTGAGCGGAACGTATCCCACCGGCCTTTGAAATTTTTATATTAAAGCCACTGCAAGCATTTTGACGTATTAATTCAAGGGCATCATTAGGGTCAAAAAGACTTTCATCGGCCATAATGGGAATTGGACTTTCCTGATGCAAATGTGCCATATCTTTAAAAAGGGTAGCTTTGACAGGTTGCTCACAATATTCAACCCCAAAAGGAACGATTTCCTTCAATATTTCCAATGCTGTTTGGACATCCCAACCTTGATTGGCATCAATGCGAAGAGGAATATCTTTTCCTATCGCTTCTCTCACCGATTTTACTCTTTGTACATCGTCATGGAAATTGGTTCCAAGTTTAATTTTTATGGCGGGAAATGAATCTTCAACGTATTTTTTGGCTTCTGTAGCCATATTTTCGGGACTATCAATTCCAACAGTCATGTCTGTGAACATTAACTTTCTATTATTTCCTCCCAGGTAAGCATAAAGAGGCAAACCTGCTATCTGAGCTGACAAATCATATAAGGCCATATCAAAGGCACTTTTTATGCAGTTTTGCCCTTCCAGATGATCATTTATCGCCTTTTGCCAGGAAATAATATCCCAGGGATTTACACCCATAAGCTTAGGTGCTATTTGTTTAGCAAAATGCAAGCAGGAATCTTGCGTTTCATGATGAATCTTCTCATAAGGGCTGCATTCTCCATAACCAAATAACCCAGAATGTGTTTCCAATCTAACCAGGACATTCTGAGCAGAAGTAATGGTTTCCAAAGAAATAACAAAAGGATATTTTAATGGAATATTCATTTTAAAAATGCGAATGTGCTTGATGCTATGATTCATAAAAGACTACATTTATATTCTGTCAGAAAATTTAGTTCAAGGTATGTTAAAACCTGCAATAAATCCATTTCAAAATTTGTTAAATTTACGTTCTTAATACTAAAAAATAAATTATGTCAGTTAGGGTGGATGGTCTCACCAAAATATATGGGGAACAAAAAGCCATTGACAATCTCAGTTTTCAGGTTGAAAAAGGTCAAATTCTTGGTTTTTTAGGTCCTAATGGCGCTGGAAAAAGTACCACTATGAAGATTCTGACTGGATATTTACCACCAACTAAAGGATTTGTAGAAATTGGTGGTTTAGATGTACAGGAATTTCCAAAAGAAATCAGACGGCTTATTGGATACCTTCCAGAAAATAATCCACTTTATGGAGATATGTATATCAAAGAATATCTTCACTTTGTAGCTGGCTTTTATGAAATTAAAAATATCACTGCCAGAGTCTCAGAGGTGATTGAATTGATTGGACTTACGCCTGAAAAACACAAAAAGATAGGGGAGTTATCCAAAGGATACAAACAAAGAGTCGGACTGGCACAAGCCATTATTCATGATCCACAAGTCCTTATTTTAGATGAGCCTACTACTGGTCTTGATCCAAATCAGTTGATTGAAATCAGAGCTTTGATTAAAGATTTAGGAAAAGAAAAAACATTGATTTTTTCAACGCACATTATGCAAGAGGTGACAGCCCTTTGTGACCGTGTTCTAATTATTAAAAATGGCCAGATTCAGGCTAATGACACCCTTCAAAACCTCCAGGCTACCCTTCAAGGCGAATGGATTACTACTGTAACTTTTGAAGGCCCTTTTTCTTCTGAAAATTTTAAAAAAATAAAGAATGTCCAGCGTATTCATTCGCTCAATAAGGAAACGATTCAGGTTATAACCTCACCTGGAGTGGATGTCAGGTCGTTAATTTTCAGGCAAGCAGTTCAAGATAATGCTGTTATTATAGGTATGCAACAAGATAGACGCAGTGTGGAAGAAATATTTCAAAAACTAACCGGAGCCTGATATTTATGAAAAAAACTTTTCTTTCTCTATTGTTCTTTGGCACCATAACCATTTCTTTTTGCCAACGCCCTTTAACGCAAGAGTTAAAGCTTACCGACGGTCTTTATCATCATATCGGCGAATTTAAAAAGGATGCTCCTTCTCATTTATGGAGAGAGTATGAAGGCATATGGACCTATAACGCCAAATTAAAATGTTATCAGGTCGAAAAAATATATAAAAAAGGTAAACCTGACCATAACCTGCAGGATTCTATCTGGGGATTTACCTTAAAGGGAGTTCCTTACATCAGAATATCCCCTGACAGTTGTGGGAGACCTTTAACTTTGTTTGCCGAACTTACGGTAAGAGGATTGATCAATACTTTTTCCTATGAAAAGGAAAATCAGGAATTGATTCCAATGAAAGCTTATAATCCATTGACAGGTACGGTTTTCCGTAAGGGAGTGGTTAAAAGAAACACGACTACACTGGAAAAAAGAATTTTTAATTTAAACGATGACCAGATTTTGATCCATGACCCCTTAAAACTAGAGAAATGGATGGAAAAAGATAAAGAGATTTTACGGGCGCTTAATCTGGCATCCGATGAGGAATATGAAGAAAAGTTAACCCGGGCATGTATTGTTTTTAACAGTAGATATCCTTTTATTATTCAAAAATAAGATTCATTTCCATGTGGGTGATTTATAAAAAAGAATTAACAACATTTTTTAATAACCTTACCGGATACCTCGTTTTGGGTGTTTTCTTAACGGTAATGGGGTTATTTTTGTTTGTATTTCCAGAAACCAGCCTGTTAGAGTCCAATTTTGCTTCCCTTGAGCCGTTTTTTGAAATGGCTCCATCTCTGTTTTTATTTTTAGTTCCCGCTATTACAATGAGGCTTCTCGCGGAAGAAAGACAACTCGGTACTCTTGCCTTATTACTCACAAAACCAATTGACGAATTAGGACTTATAGCAGGAAAATTTTTAGCCGCTGTTACACTTATTTTTCTGGCTTTGGTACCAACTCTGTTTTATTACCTGACGATTTATAATTTGGGATCTCCTCTGGGTAATCTGGATAGTGGCGCAATCTTGGGGTCTTACCTAGGACTTATACTTCTGGGAAGTGCTTTTTCTTCAATTGGAATGCTAGCATCTTCCTTGACGGAAAATCAGATTGTTGCCTTTGTAATTGCTGTTTCCGGGTGCTTTTTATTTTTTTATGGGTTTTATTTCCTCTCCAGTTTACCCCTGTTTTTTGGAAAATGGGATGCCTTAGTACAACAATTTGGCATGGATTATCACTATCATGCTTTGAGTAAAGGGGCACCCGATACCCGTGACCTCATTTATTTTTTATCGGTGATTGTCCTTTTTTTATGGATTACCCGATTTGTTTTGCAATACCGCATTCGTTCCTAAGTCCCTTCATTATGCGATATAAACAAGCTTTAATCCAACTTACCTTTGCAATTGGAATTTTAGTACTGATAAATATTCTTGCTCATTCCCGCATTGGCAATGTTCCTCTATACACTCGTTTTGACTTAACCGAGGATAAAAGGTTTACGCTAACCCCAGCAACTAAATTCTTACTCCGAAATCTGGATGAAGTCGTATACATTAAAGTGCTGCTTCAAGGTGATTTCCCCGCAGGTTATAAGAGGTTGCAAGAATCGGTCGAAGATATACTCCTTGATTTTCAAAGTGAAAATACTCGTATTTCTTATCAATTTGAAGACCCCCTGGCGGGAAATACAGATCAGGTGAATACGAGGAAAAAACAATTGGCTGAAATGGGGGTTCTTCCTGTCAGTTTAAACGTTCGCGAAAATGGTGAACGAAGTCAAAAACTGACCTATCCTTACGCAATATTTTATTACAAAGGTCGCAGTATTCCGGTAAACTTCTTAGAAAATCAAATTCCTGGGGTTCCGCCTGATATTATCTTAAATAAGGCCATCAATCTGTTAGAATATAAGTTTGTTCACGCTATTCAACAATTAAAGCAAAGTACTAAACCCACTTTACTTTTTGTGGATGGCCATGGTGAGAGTTTACCATCAGAAACGGCAGACCTTGAAAATAGTCTTAGAGAAACATATAATACGGGTCGGATAATCCTTGACAGCGTAATTGCTATTGATACTTCCGTCAAAACTGTCATTATTTCCTCTCCGAAGTCCGCATTTTCAGATAAAGACAATTTCAAAATAGATCAATATGTCATGAAAGGCGGAAGGTTATTATTGCTTGCCGATAAAATAGCCCTTCACCTGGATAGCCTGCGACGTGGAACATACATGCCGAATGAACGAAATTTGAATTTAGACGACTTACTTTTTAAGTATGGCGCGAGATTGCAGCCTAATTTATTGCTCGATATGCAAAGCAGTGTCATTCCTCTCGCTACAGGTCAGGTAGGAAATGCACCTCAATTTGAGTATTTCAGATATCCGTATCACCTGGTTGTTATACCCAATAGCAATCACCCGGCTGTTAAAAATATAGGCCCTATAAACATGCAATTTGCAGGAGGCATTGATACAGTGGGAACAAAATATCCTGTTAAAAAAACCATCCTTCTTCAAACCTCCGAAGAAAGCAGGTATCAATTTTTGCCCCTACGCATGAACTTTGATTTTATGCGTTATCCTTTAGATGAAAAATTATTTAATAAAGGACCTCAGCCAGTTACGCTTCTATTGGAAGGTCAATTTTCCTCTCTGTACGAAAACAGAGTGGCACCGGCCATGCTTACATTTTTGCAGAATCAAGGAAGACCTTTTGTAAATAAATCATCTGAGACAAAAATAATTGTCATCTCAGATGCCGATTTAATCCGAAACAGAATTGATAAACAAACAGGTAAAATTATTCCTGCAGGTTATAATGAATTTGAAAAATATACTTTTGCCAATAAAGATTTTTTATTAAATATCATCGAATATCTATCTGATTCCGACGGAATTATAGAGGCAAGAGGTAAAGACATAAAACTCAGATTATTAAATACAACAAAAATTAAAGAGGAGAAACTGAAATGGCAAATCATCAATCTTCTGCTACCATTAGCCATTATTGCCCTTGGAGGACTCTTGTTTAATTTTATTCGTCAACGCCGTTACAGGTAGTTTAAACTATAAAGATGCGTAGGGAAACCATTGTATTAGGTGCTGTTTTTTTAATTTTAGGGATGGTATTAATCCTCCTTCAATTCAAAAATAAACCCTTGGTCGATCCTGACAGAACTTTTCATATTGAAGATAAAAGAAGGATTTTTGAAGTATTTATAACCCATAGGGATGGTGAGCAGGTCAAATTGAGGAGACAAGGGGATAAGTGGATACTAAATGATACCTTTAATGCGAATCCCAACATCATCGAGAATCTCCTTGATGCTATTGCCCGAATTCAAATTAAATATGTACCACCTCAGGCTGCAGTCCCTGGAATTATAAATGATTTAGCAAAAAATGGTATCAGAGTTGAAATTTTTGACCGAAATCATGATAAAATAATGGGTTATTACGTTGGTGGAAGCACCGTGGATGAACGAGGCACACATATCATCAGGGAAAACAGCGACTTGCCATTTGTAGGTGAATTAGCTGGGTGGGAGGGAAATTTGCGTTTTCGATTCAGGATGAAAGGAAATGAATGGCGTGATAAAACCATTTTTCAATATAAAGTAAAGGATTTGGAAAGTGTTGAACTTACTTATCCAAAACAACAGCTTGCGTCTTTCAGGCTTACCCAGAACAAGGGTACTTTTCATATAAAATCTGCTTCTTCCCTGAGAAAATCATTAGACATTTCCAATTCCAAAGGAATAGCCTATTTAAATGGCTTTGAAAAACTAGGAGCTGAAGCCTTCGAAACGAATAATCCATACAGAGATTCTATTGAAAATTCGCTTCCTTTTGTTATGATATCGCTGAAAGTAAAACAAGGGAAACATCGTCATTTAAAAGTCTGGCCTATTTATCCGTTGCAATCTTCTGAAACAGGTGTGGTAACTAAAAATGAATCAGGTGTCGTAGAGCGATATTTTGCAAAAGATGAAACAGGTGAATTTTACTTGATTCAGGACAGAGTTTTCAGGAAGATTTTTCGGGGTTACGATTATTTTACCCAAAATTAATTTTTTTATTAACCTTTCAGGGTAAAAAAAGTTACTTACAATATGAATATGCGTATCAATATTATTAGAAAATGACATAAACCATGCAGGCAGGTTCAGTTAAGGATAGATTACAATTTATAGATGCCATCAGAGCTTATGCTATATTAATGATGCTTCAAGGTCACTTTGTAGATACCATGCTCGCTTATCGGTTTCGAGACCTTGAAAATGTGATTTATTCAACCTGGTTTTTCATGCGAGGCATGACTGCACCTATTTTTTTTACTGTAACCGGACTCGTTTTCACTTTTTTATTACTACGGGACGGAAGACCAATTAACCAAAATGAGAGGATTAGAAAAGGTATTCGACGTGGCTTTTTCCTCCTCTTTTTAGGTTATTTATTAAAAGTAAACTTCCCAGCTTTCATGATGGGATGGTTTTATAAAAGCTATCCAGCTTTGGATGTTTTACACAATATAGGTTTAGCCTTATTAGTCTTAATTGGATTATATTGCTTCCATTTGGTAAGCAAAATTTCTCTGCCGTTCCTTTATTTTGGTGGGGGAATTTTTATTTTTTTAATCCATCCTACTTGGGAAGCTTTTGAATGGGACTTTTTTCCTATCGCCCTAAGAAACTATTTCGATGCAGATAATGGCTCCATATTTTTACCCGTTCCATGGCTTGGCTTCACCTTGTTAGGAGCAGGTTTAGGTTGGCATCTATTTCATAAAACTTACTTATACAGAACCTGGTATTGGCCTGCTACTTTAATGTTGGCAGGGTTTTTTATTCATTTTTTTTCAACCAAATTCTTGCTCCTTTTAAATCAATGGACTGGATGGGGAAACTTCCTGCAGTTAGCCTATGATAATGTTTTATTCTGGCGATTTGGTCATGTAATGATTGTTATTTCTATATTTATTTTTCTGGAAAGACTTCTTACTTTTCCTCCATTAATGCTAAAAATAGGTTCTGAAACCCTTACCATTTATGCCACTCATTATGTTGTTTTATATGGGACCTGGCTGGGAATTGGTATTAAAACCTTTGGGCAATTTACCTGGAGTCCCATACCAGTAGTAATCGGTGCAGTTCTGTTTGTTATAGCTGCTATTGTGTATATTAAATATATTGACCAGATTAGGATTAGATTAGCCCTTCATATTCCAGGCAGAATAAGATATTTCAGACGATACATTGATGTGATGGGTAAACGGTTTCTAAAGCAATTAAGAACCTGGTTTAATCAGTTTTCTACAAATATTGGTCTTTGGTAGTTTAATAATGTTTTTGTCTTCTTTTTTTAAAATGAATAATTTCCATTTTTCATTTCAGGTCATTATATTAGAGGAAACAACACACCCATAAATGAACCGATTTTTCCTGTTATTCTCAGCCATATTGTTTTCGTCTCAACTTTTAGTTTCACAAACTACCCCTTTGACCAAGCCTAGTCCTCAACAACTTCGCTGGCATGAGATGCAATATTATATGTTCATTCATTTTGGTGTGAACTCATTTACTAATTTAGAATGGGGTGAAGGGGCTGAAAATCCTAAAATATTTAACCCTAAAAATTTAGATTGTAACCAATGGGCTAGGATTGCAAAGCAAGCAGGTATGAAAGCCATCATTTTAACAGTAAAACATCATGATGGATTTTGTCTTTGGCCTTCCGCTTACACAGACCATGACGTATCGAATAGCGATTGGAAAAATGGAAAAGGGGATGTTTTAAAAGAATTGTCAGAAGCCTGCAAAGCTTATGGTTTAAAACTGGGATTTTATATTTCTCCCTGGGATAGGAATAACCCTATTTATGGAAAAGATGATCAAGCTTATAATACCTATTTCAATAATCAGTTAAAGGAAATTTTAACTCAATATGGGCCCATTTTTGAAGTTTGGTTTGATGGTGCTAATGGGGATCGGGAAAATCCTGAAAAATATCAGGTTTATGATTGGAAAGGCTTTGGACAAACAATTCGTTCTCTTCAACCTGAAGCCGTAATTTTCGGTGCAGGTTACGCTGATTTAAGATGGGTTGGTAATGAACGAGGGGTTGCCTCAGAAACAAATTGGTGTACTTTTGACTCAAAGCAAAGAAATCCAAGTGAAGATGCACCCATTCCCTTACTTCAGGCAGGTATTAAAAATGGAGATTTATGGTGGCCCGCTGAAACCGATGTTTCTATCAGACCAGGCTGGTTTTATCATCCCGAAGAAGACACCAAAGTTAAATCGGTAGATCAATTGGAAAAAATATATTTCGAATCTGTAGGTCGCAATACAAATCTTCTCCTAAATATTCCAATTGACAGAGAGGGACTCGTCAATGCTGCTGACTCTGTAGCCTTAATGCAGTTAAGAAAGCGATTAGATGCTACTTTTGTTGAAAATAAAATTCCAACGAATAAGAAATGGAAAATGGAAAATAATTCCGTTACCATTGATTTAAAAGGAAATAAATCCTTTGATGTTATTTCTTTAAAAGAAAATATTAGCCAGGGGCAATTGATTGATGGATGGAAAGTGGAAGCTTGGGTTCACGATAAATGGGTTTTTCTTGGTGAAGCTACTACTGTTGGTTTCCAAAGATGGATCATTTTGCCAAAAACCACGGCCTCTAAAATTCGTATTCGTTTTGTCGAACCCATTCCCACCAATCAGATTCTGGATGTAAATTTATACTTAAGGTCAACCGCTAATCCCTTGTTAGTAAAAAATTAATCCTAAATATCCAGGAAATGAAAAATATTAGATTTACCATTTACCTGCTTTTGATGTTTTTTAACTCCCTCCTTGCTCAGGAAGATCCTTTTACAGGTTATTTTGAACAGAAAAATGAATATTTTTCAATTGAATTAAATAAAACAAAAGAGAAAAATTACACAGGATTATTTTATTTCCAAGGATTAAATATCTCCTTCTCAGGTTCAAAAGTTCTCGGTATGGTAGTCGGTAATATGATGATTGAAGGTAAAAATATCCCTTTTTCTCTTGCAAGATTACAAGGTGATTATTACCTTACTTTAGACGGAGTATCTGCAGTTATGGAAAAAATAAATCGACCTGACAAACCTCTGGGAAGTGAAAATAAAATAACGGCAGAAAATAAATCTTCACCTGTAATTAAAAAAGAACAAAATGTTATAGATTCCTTTTGGGATGAAAAATTATCAGGCAAACAAATTTTATATTTATATACCAATAATGGTTTTTCTGACAAGACGCTGATTAATTTATTTGAAGATAAAACCTTTGAAGGTACTATTGAAAGTGTATCTGTTTCACAATTAGGATCTGGCACAAGCCGAAATTCTTCCACTGGTACATGGAAAATAAGCAGATTAAAGGATATTCCTTGGTTAGTTTTAACACATAAAGGTGGAGCTGTAGAAAGCTTTCAAATAGAAAACAGAACAGCAAAAAATGAAATAAATTTAAATGGGAAAAGATTCTTTATAAAAGATATTAACTGATTATTTTCTTATTTTTAGTTTATTAAAATACTAAAAGAAAATCATTTTGCCTTTAACACCTTTTTCATCCACATTCCTTCGCTACAGTCTTATTTCTGGCGTTATTCTTTTATTAGGATACTTTTTTTTACTAAAAGAAGATGAAGCACCGATTTATGATTCAACTGAACTGAATCAGTTAAATTTAGAAGCTCGTACCATTTTTGCTCATCATTGTTATTCTTGTCATGGAGAGGTTAAAAGTAAGGGCGGACTTCAACTGCATACCAAAGAAGCAACTTTTGCCGGAGGAGATGAGGGTCCGGTTATTATCCCTGGAGATATTGACAAAAGTGAATTGATACGCAGGATTACCTTACCTCACAGTCATAAAGACTATATGCCCTCTAAAGGTGAAAAATTGACAAAAGATCAGGTGCAAACACTCATTAAATGGGTCGAAGCGGGCGCACCTTGGCCCGATAGCCTGACTACTTCCATTTACAGACTGGCTCCTTTTGAACATCGATTACCAAAGGTTCCCCAAAAAAGAAATGGACTTACAAATCCTATCGATTTATTTGTTGATCGCTATTATGAAAATAATAAACTAAAGTGGAAAAAAACAGTGGAAGATCCTGTTTTTATGCGAAGAGTTTATCTCGATGTTCTGGGATTATTGCCAACACCAAGTGAAATATCCACTTTTACTCAAGATAAAAATCCTCGGAAAAGAGACAAACTGATTAAACAATTATTAGCCAAAGACACCATTTACGCTCAACATTGGCTTACCTTTTGGAATGATTTATTAAGAAATGATTATTCAGGTACAGGATACATAACGGGGGGCAGAAGTTCTATAACACCATGGTTATATGAATCCTTAACAAAAAATAAATCGTACGATTCTATAGTTCACCAGCTCATAAGTCCATCGGAGGCTTCTGCCGGATTCATCAAAGGCATACAATGGCGTGGAACCATCAATGCTAGTCAAAGAGTGGAAATGCAGGCTGCACAGAATGTTGCCCAGGTTTTTTTAGGCCTTAATTTAAAATGTGCTTCTTGTCATAACAGCTTTATCAGTGACTGGAAACTGGAGGATGCCTATGGATTTGCCAATATTTTTTCTGAACAACCACTTGAAATTTATCGCTGCGATCAGCCTACCGGAAAAATTGCTTCCAATAATCTTCTTTTTAAACCTTTAGGAAAATTAAAAGAAACAACAGATAGAACAGAACGATTAAAAGATCTGGCGGGCTTGCTTGTTCAGGAAAAAAATGGGAGATTAGCCCGCACATTTATCAATAGATTATGGGCGCAATTTATGGGTAGAGGCTTAATAGAACCGCTCGATTTTATGGATAATCTGCCTTGGGATCAGGATTTATTAGATTGGCTGGCCTTTGATTTTGTAAGAAATAATTATGACATCAAAGATGTTATGTACCAGATTTTATCGTCGGAAATATATCAACAGCCTTCGGTGGCTTATGAGGAACCTGAAAAATTAGTGGCCAAAGATTATGTATTTCAAGGGATGGTTCGCAGAAGATTATCAGCAGAACAATTTGCAGATGCCATCAGCCAGGCATTTTATCCTGTTTATACCGATTCTAATTTTGTTAAGAAGCATTTCCCTCAGATAAATGAATTAAAAACGCCTTTTGTTAGATCTTCAATGGTAAAAAATGATATTTTCCTGACTGCGCTGGGCAGGCCAAACAGGGAAAATGTGGGAGCCATACGAAATAGTCAATCCAATTTAATCCAGGCTTTAGAAGTGACCAATGGACAAGTTCTGAATACCAGATTACAACTGGGATCTGAAAAATGGATGTCGGCCAATCTAAAGAAAGAAAAGTTAACTGATTCCCTTTTCATGAATTTTTTGGGTCGCCTTCCAACCGTCAGGGAGAGAAAAGCTACCCAATCAATATTGGCTGAAAAGCCAACTAAAGCCAATATTCAGGACTTAGTCTGGGCATTAACTTTACTACCTGAATTCCAACTGATTTACTAAAAATTCAACTTTGCTAAAATGAAAAATACCTGGAACAGGCGTGAATTTATAAAAACCGCTTCAAAAGCTACCCTGGCTGCCATGGCTGCCGGAGCACCCGCATCTTCCTTTTTAACGGGTTGCTCAAAGGTAAAACCGCTAAATAGTAGCACCGCCGATACTGTTATATTGCTTTGGATGGCTGGTGGAATGGCGCACACAGAAACCTTCGACCCTAAAAAATATACTCCTTTTGAAAAAGGAATGGAAGGAAATCGTGTCCTTTCAACCTTTCCCAGTGTACCCACTGTTCTGGATGGCATCCATTTCTCAGAAGGATTGCAGGAAATTGGAAAAGTAATGGACAAAGGAACCATCATTCGATCTTATGTTGCAGCCGATTTAGGTCATATTCTACACTCCAGACATCAATTTAACTGGCATACCTGTTATGAACCTCCTCAAACGGTTGCAGCACCCCACATTGGGGCATGGATTGCTAAGGAATTAGGTCCTAAAAATCCAGTCATACCTGCCTTTGTCGATATAGGTCAGCGATTCACTGTGGGAGAAGCTGAAGAATTAAAAGCATTTCATACCGCAGGATTTTTAGGCAACGAATACGGCCCTTTCTTTATTCCTGATCCAAGTCAGGGACTGGATAGTGTGCGCCCGCCTATTGGGATGGATTTGAAAAGATTTGAAGCAAGAAATAAACTATATAAAGAATTAGCATCAAAATCTCCTATTGGAGAATTTGGCAGCGATTACCAAAAGGAATCCTTACAACGTTCTATGGAACAGGCTTATGCACTTTTGCATTCTCCTGAATCGGCCGCTTTTAATTTACTTGATGAACCTAAAGAATCTTACGATTCATATAACACAGGTCGATTTGGGCTGGGATGTTTACTGGCGAAAAGATTAACTCAACAAGGTGCGCGTTTTATTAGCGTTACCACTGAATATGAACCCTTTTTCGGTTGGGATACGCACGATAACGGACATACGAGGTTAGCGTTAATGAAAAAGCAAATTGATATGCCTATCGCAAAATTAATCAGAGATTTAGACGAATCCGGTCATTTAGACCGAACGCTTATTATCCTGGCAAGTGAATTCAGCAGAGATATGATGGTTGAAGGTCGTCCCGATTTAAAAGTGAAGGAACAAGTAGCCCAGCCTGATATCCTGCATGAATTAAAATACTATGGTATGCACCGGCATTTTACAGACGGATGCTCCGTTTTAATGTTTGGGGGTGGCATTAAAAAAGGCTTTGCCTACGGAAAAACGGCAGATGAAAGGCCTTGTAAAACCATTGAAAATCCAATAAAGATTGCTGGGCTACACCAAACAATTTATCACGCACTTGGTATTTCGCCAGACACGCAGTATGAAATTGAAAAACGACCTTTTTATACCACCCCTGATGGAAAGGGAAAAGCGGTGATGGATCTTTTTGCCTAAAATTGTTTGCTAATTTTACCTAGGCTGAAGCAATCTTATTTTTTTTAACCGACCTAAGCAGAACAAAGGCAGTATAAAGAATAACCAAAATCACCAACCATCTTAAAGAGGCTAATGGGAGAGATTTCACAATAAAGGCAGCAATAAATACGGCAATAATACCAGGAATCGCCATAGCAATGGCTGCTTTCCTATTGTAAGCCCCTTCTTTGATGAATTTTATGGATGCTGGGGGCATTAAAAATGCACAAGATCCCATCATGATTGGAAAGGCTACCTGTGGTGACAAACCAAGGGAAAAAACCATTGCCATGCACGGAGCGTATAATCCGATACCCGCTGTCATTAAAGCCCCAAGAAAAAAATTCACAGCGACAGCAAAAATCAATTTAAATCCATTAAGTCCAATCGCTGTTCCTCCACCTTTCAACCACTCCATATTTACAGCCACCATAAAACCCGCAGTAATAATTAAGGCGAAGCCCATAATTAATCTGACATTATCTACTTTTAATTTTGAAACGATACCTGCACCCCAAATGGCGCCAGCAGCTGCGGAAACAAGCATAGAAATTAAGGTGATAGGTTCAACATCAATAACTGTTATAAAAATCATCGCTTGAATTAAAACGGGCAAGGTATTGGCTACATTTAAAGTGCCAGGCAAAAGTTTATCCTCCGTTTGCTTTGTAAACTTCAATAATGCAGTTTGGGGAGCAAAAGCTCCAATCCCCAGGACGTCAATAAAATTTACAAAAAAACCTATGAGTCCGGTTTTCACCCAGCTTACTTTTTCTAAGTTATGCTTGTTTTTAAGAAAATCTAAAACCAACGAGGTACTAAACCAAATAGCTAATAATACTAAAACCGCCCAGATGAAAATAACCATACCAAGAAATATTTAAACGGTGAAAATTGAAATTCATATTCGCTATGATAATCTAAGATAAAGAGGTAATTTGGTTAAATGTAATGAATACCCTAAAATTAAATAATGAATTCCATTCCAAGTATTTTCAATGATGTCATTGGGCCTGTAATGCGTGGTCCTTCCAGTTCTCATTGTGCTGCAGCACTGCGTATTGGCAGGATGTGCCGTGATTTAATGGATGGCAATTTAGTAAATGTCTATATCGAATATGATCCAAATGGATCATTGGCCACTACCCACAAAAGTCAGGGATCTGATATGGGCATTTTCGGTGGATTTATGGGATGGGAAGCTTATGATGAGCGATTACCTGAATCTGAAAATCACCTCGAATCTCAGGGTATTTTTGTTCACATTGAAATAAAAGATATTCAGGCTTCACACCCCAATACCTATAAAGTAATCTTATACAATGAAATTGAAAAACACACCTTAACGGCTATTTCAACAGGTGGTGGGATGATTGAAGTTATCGATATTGACCAAAATAAGGTCTCCATGAATGGAGATTATTATGAAACCTTAATATTTAGTAAAAATCCGAAGATCATTGAATCTTTTATTTTAAAAAATCTTTCCGTTTCGCATTTATCCGTACATACCGGAAAAAATTCCTTTTTAGCTTTAAAAACGCAAGAAAGAATAGACGATGATAAAATTGAACAAATCAAACAGTTAGAAGGGGTATCAAAAATTAAAGTAATTAATCCAGTATTACCCATAAAAGCAAGAAAAAACATCGAAGTACCTTTTAGCACTTGTCAGGAAATGTTCGCCTTTAATGCCGATAAAGATTTATCCTTATGGGAATTAGCAGTTAAGTATGAAGCTATGCGGGGCGATATTTCTGAAAATGAGGTTTTTGAAATGATGCGGGAAATAGTTAGAATAATGGAAAAGGCAATCCAGTCTGGCCTTAAAGGTACTCATTATGACGACAGGATTTTAGGAAGTCAATCATTGCTGTTTAATGAAAATTTACTGTCTAAGAAACTTTTAGGCGGTGATGCAAATAATTTAATCACTTTATATGTATCGGCTACCATGGAAGTTAAAAGTTCTATGGGTATCATTGTAGCCGCACCAACAGCAGGTTCTTGTGGAGCTCTGCCTGGGGCTATTTTTGGACTTGCACATGCTATGAGCCTTCCAGAAGATGAAATCATTAAAGCCATGCTTACCGCAGGATTAATTGGTGTTTTTATTACGAAAAATGCTACTTTTGCTGCAGAAGTAGGTGGCTGTATGGCTGAAACTGGTTCAGCAGGCGGTATGGCAGCAGCTGCTTTAGTTGGATTAAAAGGAGGTACGCTGGAACAAGCCATTGCCGCCGCATCACTGGCCTTACAAAATTCACTCGGACTAATATGTGATCCAATAGGCAATCGGGTTGAAGCTCCTTGTTTAGGAAGGAATGTTATGGCAGCTTCAAACGCCGTTTCTTCAGCAAATATGGCTCTTTCTGATTATGCTCATTTAATCCCCTTAGATGAGGTAATTGAGACCATGAAAGAGGTTGGAGATCAAATTCATCATACCCTAAGATGTACTAATCTGGGTGGATTATCAGTTACTAAAGCAGCCAAAAAAATAGAATTAAATCTTGAAAATGCTCCAGTTAAATTTTACAAATCATGTTGAAGGGGGAAGATTCCATTAAATTTAATACTTATCACTCTTTACCGTTATTTGTTCCCAGCATCCATGTGCTTTCTTGGATTCAAATTTAATTGGAATTAATTTGTCGGGATCTAATATTTGGTCTGGTTGTAAATATTGTGGATAAGTTTCCGACTGGGTACAATAACGATGCATATCGGAATAAAAAGTTGGGTGAATATTTTCATCGTTTGTAGTATAACGCATAGCACAATCTTTTACACCCTGGCTATTAGTAAAATCATCGTCACCATGATGTTTTATGCCAATACAATGACCAATTTCATGAATAACTGTTGTCGTTAGTAGTTTTTCTGACACAAATTGACGATAATTTGGGGGTACACTATGATTACACATATCATCAATTAAGGGTTTATTGATTGCTACCACATAATGACATTTTAAAGGTTGATCAAAATTCTCAGGTTGGCTACAGAGCATTTTTTCAAACAATGGTTCTTCTATTTTGTCAAAAATACGGCTCATCATTTTTCTAATATCTCTCAAAATAAGATTTTCGGGTTGATTGCTATTGAATTGATTTAATTTGGGTCCTGAATCTCGGGCTATTCCCAGATTAAAGCCATCATTACCCTCAATAGATTGAATAGCAACATGCATTACATATTGTTTCGCATATAGAAAATCTTCAGGTGTATTATAGTTAATCCATCTATGCGTTTCATTCAAGGGTGTTCTAGTGTAATTAAATTGATTTTCGTTAACATAATGCCAGTTTAACTGTGCTGGATTAATTCCCGCGTAATGTTTTCTGAACAATTCATCCTGGTCATAGATGAAAACATCTTTATGGTTTGGATTAGTTCGTATATGTCCACGATCTGAAAAGGTATTTTGAGGATTAAATTGACTGTTATTTTTAACAACGAATCCCCTATATTCCTCAAACAGGGTATAGCCATCTCCATTTCTCCTTTGTTTTAAAGGGAAAGCATCTTCATCCCATTTTGCGCTCAGTCCCAAGGTTCCCGTTTGCTTTTCCCAAAAGTCCGAAATTTGATTAAAATTTTCATCTTTAGGAATACGGACTGAATACCGTCCATCAGGCTTAAATCTGGCCATTATTTTATTTCCACCTTCAAGATGCAGGGTAACTTCCGCTTCCAAATTAGTAAAAGCACCATAATCCATACTGGTAAGGTTAACGATTGCATCACCATTATTCCTCAATGTTTTTAGTTTATTTGGAGAAAAAATTTCAAAATTTGCCACATCATTCATCAAAGGGTGAAATAAAAAATCAGGATCACTGTTTGGTGCATTTTTCAAATGTGGATAATTAGTGCATATTCCCTGGTGATTACTTACATTAGATAACTGAAAATAGGTTTGATATTGCTCTGCTGGTATGAGTACTTGAGTCTCAGTGTCATAAACTTTTACCTTAAAGGATATAGTATTACCCCTGTCTGCTGAATTGGAAAAAGTCAACTGATTTTTATCCGCGACGGTTGCTTCCAATAAGGGACCTTTTGGAATAAAATGATCATAAGTATTCGTTTCATTAGAAACAGGCTCTATGAATGCCTCATATTTTGACTTTTTAGGATTATATGGTTTAATAGTAATTATCACCTTTTGCAAAAGAGTAATGGTAACATTCCCGTTTTTTTCTTTTTCATCTATAAAAAATGAATTATAGGGGCCAGAAAACTTTTTAACCGTTGGAGAAGAATTTATAATAAAGCCACCTTTTTCAGGTAGCGTTGTCATCGTCGGTTTCCACTTTACTTCTCCCCTAATCATTTGCAAACCCTCCATCATTTTTAGTGATTTTGCATCCAGACCTTCAAAAGCAAACTTTTCTTCCTTTTCATCTAATGAAATTTGCATAAAATCCATGGCATGTTCTTCATGTCTAGTTTGCATAAACAATTCATCTATCGGGAAATTATTTGTCTTTTTTCCGCTCCAGTCCACTATCACTATATTTGTTTCACCCTTCGCTGAAACATCTTCATGGTGTGTTGAAACAGAAGCTCCACCTTCAAAAAATCCGTCCTTTGTCCAAATTTTCAACCAAAAACCAGGATCATTCTTATCTATGACTGCAGTACTTTGGGAAATCACTGTAGATTCTGTAAAACTTCTAAAATCATTTGTAAAATCTTCATTAAATTCATAATTACGTGAATTGAAGGTACTATTACCAGATGAAAATGAAGTCATATTATTCATTTCTCTCAAAATATTTTCTGGAATTTCCGATTCATTAATGCTTGTACCAATTTTTAATACATCACCTTCCATTATACCTAACCATTTTGGACAATTAATAGTGTAACTACCTTGAAAATCCAAATTTTGAGACCCCTTATTATAATATTCTGAATGTTTATCCTCATAGTTCCAATCCCAGGAAAATTGTGTTTTTCCCTCTATCTGGATACTCCAAAAACTATATTTTGTTTGGCAAAAGGCAAACGAAATTATGACATTAAAACATAAAAAGATTAGAACTAATCTCATATTACTTCTTGTTTTTATTTTTCAAAGGCATTTAAAAATGGCTATTTATTCGGGTGGATTATTTAATATACAGACTTTTAAATTCATTATAACAACTTTAAACATTTTTCTTTCTTCTCTGGTGATCCCGTCGGATAGATTCAATTAATTGTTTAGGGGTAATATCATAATACTGACTAAAAACTTTGTAAAATACATTTTTTGACATACCAGAATCCTCTCTTAAACTTTCAGCAGTTATTGTTTTTATATTATTTAAAATATATACTTCGATGTTTTCCATATTAAATGGTGCTTCTCTTGAAGAATTTAAATCTTCTAAGGGTTGATTTATTCGATTATTAAGTTTATATCTTGTTTTTAAAAATAACCATCCTAAAATTAAGAAACCTATGGTCACTATAAAGATTAAAATATAATTAAGGTAAAAAGAGGCTTTTATTTCTGAATTATCCTTTAAGATTATTTCATCAATTGGGAATTCTGAGGTATCAAACTCAAATAAGCCCTCCGTAGAACCAAAATATATTTTGGATTTATTTTTGTGGGAAGAGCGTTTGTTAAACTCTATTTCAGGTAAATAAACATCTATTGCTGCATTATTGGTATTATATCTAACAATTCCCTTTGAAGTACTTATCCACAATTGATTTACTTCATCTATTTCAACTGCATAGCATTCAATATTTTCATAAAGGGTATTTTTCAATAAATTAATGGCCGTTCTTCCTCCTTTTTCCAACATCCATAATCCTCTGGAGGAAGCAGCGTATAACTTATTATCTCTTTCTTCAATATCATTATATTGTAAATCTGAAGGAAAATTGGCTTTTGAAGTAAATTTACTTTTTGATAGGATATTAATACCTTTAGAAGTACAAATAAAAATATTATTTTGTATCCCTATGATATTGCTGACCTCCTCATTTATTCTTTCCTTTTGTAAACGTCCTGATTTACTTAAGGAAAACAGTCCATAAAATCCACCTATGTAGAGAGTTGAATCTTTAAAAAAAACACATGAAATTTCACCAATAGGGAATGATGAAATTTTATTTGAAATGATTTCTATTTCATTTGTTTCTAAATCTAATGCAAATACCTGATCCGTAGAAGCAAAATATAAATTATCTCCATTTCTAAAAATATTAGAACTACTATTGGCAAGTTTATCCGTCCATTTTTCACCATTCAAAAATAATCCGGAATAAGAAAGAACGAATAATTTATCCTGAACTTCCTCAATACCTCTTATGGAAAGATTAGGTAATGATCTTTTGAATAGATTGTTTATTTTAAAGCAAAAAAGAAATTTAGTTCCATTACTGACTAATATCTGACCGTATTTATCCGTAATTACTTGGCAATAATTAAGAGAACCTGAACGAGGTAAAAGATTCTGCCAATCGTAGTTTTGACTAACACTTTTATGTGGAATTTTTGCTTTTTCCAGCGTTTTCCTGGAAGTTAATTTTCCGTTATGAACTATGATTCCATCAAAATTGGAAATTTTGAAATTTGTTTTTTCAAAACCATCCTTATTTAGTATAAAAACTCCCTCCAGTGTTTGAACATAAACATTTGAATTCCCGTCCTTTACTATAGCTCGAATTGGATTTTCAAAATTTATGATATTTTTTAATAAGGTATCTTGACCAGACAGGTAAGTTGAAGTGAAAAATAAAAAAATAATCAAACTTGGTAACTTATTTTTAACAAAAGCCACCCAAGAAAAATAATCAACAAAAGGTAAGATTATAATTCTCATAAACATTTAAACCCAATAATGAATACCCAACTAAATTAATTAAATAAATTTACTAATAAGTAAAAATAATAATATTTTGATAAAGTTTTCTGAACACCAACAATTTAAAAATATTTTGCTTAAAAAAAAGGGTAGCCATTGCTGGCTACCCCCATCTCAAATAGGTATAATTAAAAATTACTCTACAACAATCATCTTCTTTGTCAGCGTGTAATCCGCTGCTTTTAAGGTGTACGTTAATACCCCAATATCCGTTAGTTCCTTCGACTTCAGGCTCACCTGATTGTAACCCTTTGCATATTGTCCGTTGATTACTTTCAAGGTGCGACCCGTTACGTCCTGAATAGTTAAAGTAGCCTGACCAGCAACCGGTAAGTTGAAACCAATTACCGTCTCACCCGCAAATGGGTTAGGTGTATTCTGGTATAAGGCATAGTTGGCAGAAGCTTTGCTTGCATTGAAGTTAAGACCTACGTTCACTACTTCTCCACCTTTGTAGGCTTCAGCAGCAGTGTATCGGCTATTCAAGTTCAATACTTCGCTTAAGTTTGTATTTTCTTTCGCTCTGACCACCAAGCTAAATATTACGCCCCCTTTCGATTCGCCATTCCAGCTCGCCGTAATAACCCCTTCCTCTGTGAAGATGCCAAAGTTTTCTTCCGCTGCAATACCAGGTACCAGGTCCACCAACTCAAGACCTTTTTTGTCCAGGTTTAAGGTAAACTGGAAGCCTTCAATTCCCTTTAAGTCGGCAGCAGTGAAGTCCACTTTATATTCATTGCCAGCCACCATGTTCATGTCTGGTACCTCTATGCCTAAGTTAGCCGTCAGGTTACGGATACTGCCTTGTGTACTGTTCGCTATTGCATTCCCATTTACATCACCCACCTTGATGGCCACAAAGTTGGCAGACATTGACCCAGTTAAGTCATTCACATTCTTCACCTCAGGGAAGCTCGTCGCCCATGGATTCGATGGATTCGGGAAGGTGTACGACGCATCCACAAATCGCCAACTTTGGTTGGATGGGAAGCTCGCTTCAATATTTAAGATTAACTTACGTAATTGAATCATATCCAGCGTCGTAATCGATTTCGAGTTGTTAACATCCGCAGCAATTAATTTATACGGGCTGGTCAAGGGTTGATTGCCTAAAATATGTTTGCTGATTAAAATCAAATCGTAGGTTGATACCCCATTTAAAAATCCTTTGTTCAGGCTTGGAGTTACTGTGTAATCCATGCCTTTTGTCAGGTTGGAGAATACATAGTTGCCATTCACGCCGGTGGCAAAGTTCTTCTGGCTCTGGCCAGACAGATTTACCTGAACCCCTTCAACCGTCACCTTGCTCTCTGTCTGGATGGCTCCCGCAATCGTTGCCGATGCTGCTGGCTGGCATACATTGTCTTCCAAAAAGATATTTACGGTACAATAGTTTTCATTCCCTGCGGCGTCCGTTAAATATACTCTGGCCACAACCCCATCCTTATCGGCTCCTGTTAAGG
>JBEAXK010000138.1:0-11554 GCA_041159865.1 Bacteroidota bacterium | reverse complement strand
GTGTTTTTCAAATAAAAATAAGGGCAAACTTCCCCCAGCAGTAGGAAATGTAAGTATTTTATCTTTAGAAGCACTTTGAACTGCTGATATAATCTGCTTCGCAACAGGTAAATCCATTGGGGTTCTTTGCGCATTATAACCTCCTCTATCAGCTGAAACTTTAGCAATTTTAGCATATTTAAGCCGTTCTTCGTCTGTTGGATTTCTATCAATGACATAAAATCCTTGAGAAATGATATGATCCTTTACTTTTTGTATCTGCCGAAGATAATCAGTTCCCAAAACCTGGCGGAGGTCAAGCGTCACTGAAGCCTCAGTTGGAATCACATTACTGGCCTTATCACCAACATCTGCACTTCGAATGCCATTAATGTTCAACGAAGGATATTGATAAGAATCAAAAAGGGAAGTTCCAACCTTTTCAGGTTGTGCAATGCCTAATTCCTGTTGCATTTGTTTATCTATGGCTGGTACTTTAGCAAATGCAAGCTTTTCACTTTCCGTAAAAGGGACGGCATCCTTATAATAATCTTTGATCAATACGCGACCTTCATCATCTTTCATAGAGGCTAAAAGCCGGACCAGAGTATGTGCCGGATTCGGAGCCCAATTTCCATAATGTCCACTGTGAAGTGGTCTTTTAGGACCAAAAACGGTAATATCCATGTTTACATCTCCCCGTACACCAAAATCAATTAAGGGTAATCCAGACTGGTGAACCGGACCGTCGGCGATAATCCACACATCCGAGGAAAGTAAATCCTTATGTTTATCCAAAATTTCACCCAGATGAAGGGAACCAATCTCTTCTTCACCTTCAAAAAAGAATTTAATGGAACACGAGGGTTGTAATCCACTTTTTATAATAGCGTCATAAGCCTGAATGATAGCCATTACCCCAGCTTTATCATCTGAACTACTTCTTCCGGAAATTCTCCATGATGGATCAATAGATGTACCTTGTGCTGGAAATGGTATAATTTCACCCCCTTTATCAATGGGTTTCGAGAGAAAAACGGGAGTAAATGGTTTAACCAAAGGGTTCCATTTTTCTGGATTGACTGGCTGACCGTCATAATGTGCGTAAAAAACCAAGGTTTGTTTTGCTTGAGGAACTATCATTTCGCCATAAACGGCAGGTGGAGTACCTTCTGTTTTTGAGGATAGTAACTGAGATTTAATCCCTCTTTTCGCCAGCATTTCTTGAATAAAGAATGCATTTTTATAAATATCTTCCTTATTTAAAGCAAAATTTGGCAGAGAGAGAAAATCAAAATATTCCTTCAGAATCTCCCTTTCATTCTTTTTACAAAAATCTTCAATACGAACCAAGTTATCTTGTCCGTTTAAAAAAGCTAAAAAAGAAAAAGTAAATAGGATTATGTTACCAGTTAATCGCATTATGAACTTAAGTTTTTGTTTAAAATGAACTATATAAGACGTAATGAAAAACTAAAAATAATCTTTAAATCATAATCATTTAGAAATAGAAGCTTAAAAGTTGAATTTAGAAACTCAATCCCGATTATTATCTAGTAAAATCAATCTAAAACCCACACTGCTATAGCCAAAATATGGTAAATCTTTATCTCGTTTTGCACTCCTGTTTATAGAACCAGGAAGACACCAACTGCCACCTCGCAAATTTTTATCCGTACTATCTTGCATATAGGTACTATCATTATTTTCATCTTCTGCCTTTTGCAAATACCAGTCACTGCACCACTCAGCTACATTTCCATGCATGTCATATAATCCCCAGGAATTGGGTTCAAAATATCCTACCGGTAATGTTCTTTGCCGATTTTCTCCTTTGGGATTTTTATTATATGGTCTGTTTCCATTGTAATTTACCTGATCTGTAGTGATATTTTTACCGAGATAAAATGGCGTTGTAGTCCCTGCTCTGCAAGCATATTCCCATTCTGCTTCTGTTGGCAAACGGCATCCAACCCATGCTGCAAATTCGTTAGCATCAAACCAGTTGACATTTATAACAGGACGATTTCCTCTTCCCCAATCTTCATCATCAGGTTTTATTTTTCCTGTTGCTTCGCAAAATGCGTCGTATTGATCAAAGGTAATTTCATATTTGCTCATTTTAAATGGACTAACCTGAACGAAATGTTGTGATTCATCAAGTTCTCTTTCCGGTTCTGAAACGGGACTACCCATTAAAAACTGACCTCCTGGAATACTTACAAAAGCTATTTTTTTTCTAACCAACTCCTTTATTTGAGATGGATTTACTTTTGATATTTTCTCCTCCTGAAAACCATTCCTACTTTTATTATTAGCAAACTTAAAAGTTAATAGGATTGCAATTAAAATAAAAAAAGGTAAAACCCAGCTAAATATTTGTCTAATTTTCTTTCCTTTTTGATTATCAATATTTTGGCTTGAAACAATAGACTCGTAATGAATAAATATTACTTTTTCAAATTCTTTACTCAACAAGGTAATATCCTCATACTGGATACTTTCATCTTTGTTTGTTGCCTTATGTATAACTTCACTAAATATACCGCCCCGGAATAAAACAGAATTTCGTCTATCTTTAAATTCAGCGGACAATTCAAGTAAAAGATTCCCCAATTGATAAACATTATTTCTCAGAGTTGCTTCCTTTGAGGATGGAATATATTCATAGCACCAGGTCCATATAATCTTTCCACCTTTAGTTATATAAAAACCTGATGTTTGTAGATTATTCAGAAAAACACCATGTTTATGTAAGTAACTGACAGCAGCCAATATTTGCCTAAAATAATTACTGATTTCCTGAATATTAAACACTTTCTTTTCTGCTAACAACTTATCCAGGCTTATCCCTTCCACATATTCCATTTCCAGGGCAATAAGTCCATCTTCCTCAACAACGCTTTGGCATTTAATTATATTTTTATGAGAAAAAGAAGACCATTTTCTAACTTCATTTAAGAAAGATTCTTTTATTTCCTGGTTATCTAAAAATTCAGGGTTTAAAGTTTTTAGTAATATTTTTTTCTTTGAAAGGGTATATTCCGCTATATATAGTGAAGTTAAATGATCAGAATTCAGGCATTCAAGTAAAGTGAAATTCAAATTTGATTTTTCCATATTTATGAAAATTTAGTCATCTACTTTGAACAAAAAATACATAGAGTGCAAAACAAACTTCATCCCTACAGGACAAATCTTCCTGACTCATCAATTCTATTACCCCCTCAAAGTAGTCGTTGGGGTTTAAAGCAATCGATTCATAGTCATCGAAACTTCCATCGTATTGAGGATATAAATGCCAATGCAAGTCAATATCAGAATAGCCGTTTAATTTTTCCTCCTTCGACCATAAAGCCCTGTTATTTTCCAAAACTGCCCAAGCTAAATCAAGAAATATGGTTTTATATAGCGGAATTTCCAGTTTATACTCACAGGCACATTTTAATAAATCCCCGATAATTTCCCTGACATTTTTAGAAACGCATTTATTAACATGACTTAAAAAAACTTCAACTTCATTTTTGAATCTTTCCTGTTTAAAAGAAAGTTCGAAAACTGGAAGGGCATATAGATGCTCCAGATTTATTTCCTTCATCGCTCCTTTTTATGAGGTTCAAAGTTACAACATTAAGTCATTACTCTTTCTGAAATTTTGATACATTTTGTTTTAACTATCTGATAGTAAAAAGCATCTCTAAAGCCTTTACTTTTGCTTCATCCAGTTTTTCCCAGGGGAATTCTTTGCCAAAATGACCATAAGAAGCAGTCTTAGCATACATAGGTTTTCTCAATTCAAAATCGTCAATCATTTGATTCGGCCTAACCGGAAATAAATCATAAATCACCTCCACTATTTTTGTTAAATCACATCGGTGAGTGCCATAAGATTCAATATGAATAGAAGTCGGTTCGATCACAACAATGGCGTAAGATAGTTGCACGGCGCACTTTTCCATCAGATTTGCTGCTACCAGATGCTTGGCAATATATCTGGCTGCATAAGCAGCGCTACGATCTACTTTACTGGGATCTTTTCCAGAGAATGTACCTCCTCCATGTGGACATCTTCCCCCGTAAGTATCCACTACAATTTTGTGTCCGGTTAGTCCTGTATCTCCATGTGGGCCGCCTTTGGTAAAACTTCCGGATGGGTTAATCAAGTACTCAGGTTGATTTACTTTTGCCAATCTCCCAGTAAAGGTTCGAGTACATTTTCAATCATTGCCTTTCTAATTTCGGCTTGGTAAATATTCTCGTCGTGTTGCGTTGAAACGACAATTTTATCTATTGAGACAGGCTTACCCTATTCATAGATGATGGTAACCTGTGATTTAGCATCGGGACGAAGCCACAAAAGCTCCTTATTTATCCTAAAATCATGCAGTCTTTATACGATCTGGTGAGAAAGCATAATAGCCAAAGGCATAAATTCTTTCGTATCCCCACAAGCATGACCAAACATAATCCCTTGATCACCTGCTCCACCATTTGCTACGCAATTAAAGATTTCTCTGCTTTGAGTATGAATTACATTTAGAATAGTTGCCCTATTGCAGTTAAAACCAACGCCATCGTTATGGTAATCGATACTATTTAAAACACCTTTTGCAATCTCAACAGGATCAATTTTGGCACTCGAAGTGACCTCACTTGCAATCATCAGCAGATTGGTTGTAATAAGGCATTCACAGGCGACCTTAGAAAAAGGGTCAATTTCCAGATATGCATCCAGGATAGCGTCAGAAATCTGGTCGGCTACTTTGTCATGATGACCTGCGGAAACAGACTCACTGGTAAATTGAAAAGAATGATTTTTCATGATATACTATATTTAATTATTGTGACTACCTACTACGATTATATCCATAAATCTTTTGCGGTAATGTCAAAATACTAAATATCACGAAAAATGATTCTGAAGTAATTTCAGAGGCAAATAAGTAACAAGGGCGGACCAAAAAATTCATTTCCCTTTGTTTTTGACAAGAAGTCCGCATCATTTTACCACCGCTGCAGGGCAAGTGCTCGGTTGGTGACCTTTGGGTCTCGTGATACTTTATTAAAAAATTACACTAATTGTAACCTTATAAGATGAAAAAAAGTTCATGCTGCCAAAAATCTATTTTTCCTATAAGGGCAAATGCCTATAATTTCAGGAAACCTATTATCGGTGCAGGGGTTCTATATCCCTTCAAAATACTAAATTTCGTAGTATGGAAAATAATTCAAACCTAAAAACCCCATTTACCCTATACTGGAATATGAAAAACCACTTCTGTACCTTTTTTACCCTTACCCTCTTTTGTATGATCGGTTATTCCAAGAAAATAGGCTTCCTTTCCCAATACTGTGTTTAATAGAATTATTCTATCTTGAATAAGTTTTATTCCCCTTGAAATATGACCGCTTTTTTTTCCAGATTTATATCCTACCCCATTATCTTGAATCGTTATCGTTAATCCTTCTTCGGTTTTATCCATTTTAAACACAATGATTGGGTGACTTTCCTTTTCTTCCTCAAAGGCATGTTCAAAAATATTTTCAATAAAGGGTTGTAAAATCATAGGGGGCAAAAACGTTTTATGAATATTCACCTTTTCAGATATTTCCCAGGTCAATTCTATTTCAGGAAACCGAAGTTGTTGTATAGCAATGTATTGTTTAATATACTCTAGTTCTTCCTCCAATAATATGGATTCCTTAGCTGCATTTTCAATCGTTTGACGTATTAACTTTGAAAAACTGGACAAGAAATGTAATCCTTCTCCCACCCTGTTTTTTAAAAAATAAAATTGAATCGAATTTAAGGCATTAAAAGTAAAATGTGGATTCATCTGCGACTGCAAAGCCTCCATTTTCGTTTCTAAAATCTTTTGTTGCAACTCCTTTTTTTCCTGCTCCTCCCTCCTGATTCTTCTGCCTCTTCGCTTGATCACAAAATATAATCCAGCGAAAAAAAGTAAAAATGTTACTAATCTAAACCATAAAGTAGCCCAAAATGGAGGTAATATTTGAATTATCAGTTTTTTAGATTCATAGAATTTACCTGATGATAAATTTTTACCTTGCAAGGTGACATTATAGATACCCGGTGACCAGGCAATAACTTTTATTATTCCCTCCGATTCATAATTTGACCATCCTTGATTTTCCCCATTTACTAAATAACGATATGTTGCCTTACCCCCTTTGTAGATATCATTGGCATAAAATCTTATTTCTAGCGCAGATGATTTATATGGAACTTTTAAAATAAATGGTTCATCTGTAAATTCTAATAAGTCATTCTCTTCTTTAACTTCCTTGCTATTCAAATATTCAATTCGCTTTATTTGTATTTTTTCCTTCCTGTGATTCTTTTTATTTAAAATCAAATTTAAATTTAAGGAAAATAAATAGCTATCTGATAAAACCCAAAGAAAGTCCTTTTCATCTATAAAGGCATCCTTAAATTGCAAGGACGGCAATCCTTCCTCATAATTTAAAAAATAAATAACCTTATCATTTTTTAAAATATTAATTCCTTTATTTGTTCCAATGACCAGATAATCTCGAAAACACTTGTGAAACAGGGTAGAAGTTCCATTAAAATCAATATTTGGAATTAACTTTTTATATACGACCAGGCTGTCCTCACCATATTTTCCAACTATCCAGATTCTGCCATCCCTCTCATTTAAAATAAGCTTTTGGTCTTTGCTTATATCCATGTCGGAGAAATTTTCTCCTTTAAAATGCCTCTGTTTTTTAATCAGTTGATCCCCGTCTTCTTGCCAGTGAAATAAGCCTTCTGAAAAGGATGAAAACCAGATATCCTTCCCGTTTTGAATCATTCTGGTTAAGTTACCAGGAGTGTCCGATTTGAAAAAAGAATGCAAGGTATGTTTATCTGGCCGGGGAATGTCAGGAAATTGATACAGAGTACTGTAGGTAATACTATATAATAAAGTATTATTTGTTGTTTTTAAAACATGACCCCCTTCCTCAAAATCAAAAAAATCAATTTGAAAATCCTTTGTTAGCCTAAAAATACCAAAGGTAGCTGAGACCCATAACTTTCCTTCATTTCCGTTTATAAACTGAATTGTTCGAAAACCCTTTGTGGCAATAAATTCAGATTTTTTTTCATCAAAAACATTTTTATCAGGATCCTCTACCCAACTATACGTGTTCTCAGGATGGCGTTTAGAAAAATTTAATAATTCCCTTTTTAGTTCCTCTGCCTGAAAATGTTTTATAAGTTTATTATTCTCGTAAACATATATATTATCCTGGGCCCCTAACCACAAACGCCCAAATTGATCCTTAAAAACGGAGGTGAAAATGGTTGGTTTTCCATTCCCAGGAGGGGTAGGGAATATTTCAATTTCCTTATTTAAATTTATCACAATTAAACCTTTATCGAGGGTGCTCAACCATAATTGCTTTTCCACTTTATCATAAAATACGGACCAACCTAAAGTTGATGGTAATTTCCATTCCTGAGTTAAATCTGTCAAATACTTGCCGTCAAATTTATATAAGCCTCCTTTTTCATCTGAAATATTCCAGCTAGCCATATAAACATCCTTTCCTTCACCCTTATCCATTGTCCAGATCAACGGCGCTTTCATGAAGTCCAATCTTTCAAAATGGTCATTAAAAACTTGCAAGCCGTCCATACTGGTAGCAACGACAAACTGATCTTGATTATGAATGGACGAAAGAAATCTGCCATTACTGATAAATGGAATTTTTTTTTCCAATCGATAGGGTTTGTTATTTTTAGTGGTTAAAACCTCCAATTTAGAAAAATGATTCGTCACATAAATGGAATCATTCCACTCTGTGATGTCCATCACTATGGTTCCAAACTTATTAGGAATCATGCCGATATTTTGAAAAGAAAAACCATTATAGATACTTAAACCATTTACAGAACCAATAAAAACACGGTTCATTTTTTTAGAATAATACATCTTTCTTATCTTGTTCCCAGCAAGGCCATTGGAGGTATTATAATTAGTAAAGGATTTTCCATTATATTTTACTACCCCTTTGCCATAGGTGCCAAGCCATAAATTACCAAAGCCGTCTTCTATGATACTCCACACTTCATTAGCTGCCAATCCAGTGGATTCATCAAAAACAAAAAAGTTTTTTCCATCATAACGAACCAATCCACTTTGAGTGCCTATCCAGATTAATCCTTTAGAATCTTTAAATACACAACGTACCATATTACTTGGTAAACCGTTATCAATATTAAATTCTTTGAAAGGTGGCCGTTGTGACCATAAGGAAATACTAAAAAAGAAGAAACATATTAATAAATATTTTAACATCTATTTTTAAGATTTACTTTTCATCATCAGCAACAATTTATCATTATTCCGATGGGAAACTTCAAGAACTGTATTATTGACTAAAGTTATTTTAAATCCCTCACTTCTTGAATATTTTACAATATAATCTGTGTTAACCAAATAAGATTTATGAATTCTGCAAAAACGATCTCCCAATAATAAAGCCATTGATTTTAGTGTTTTTGCCAGAACGATAACTTTTCCGGATGCTAAATAAATCCTGGTATAATTGACCATACCTTCGCAATAAAGTATATTTTCCTTGTTTTCCAAAGAATAACCACTGGATATAGGAACAGGCAATTTAGTATTCAATTTTAGGTTACTATCATTTTGTTCCGTTTCATCAAGAGCAGAATTTTCAATTTTAGCTTTAGAACTTAAAAAAACTTCTAATCTTTTAAGCATTTCAGTAAGATCATTTAAGGAAATAGGCTTTAGAATATAATCAAAAGCACCTCTTCGAATCGCTTTAATAGCATGTTCCTTGTGAGCCGTTGTAAAAACCACCTCAAAAGTTCTGGGTTCTTCAAAATGATTAAAAAGATCAAACCCATTGATACCTCTTAATTCAATGTCTAAAAAAACTAGCTGCGGTTGATATTTCTGGATAAGGGAAATACCATGCTTAACATTGGAAGCCTCACCCAAAATATTAACTTTATCACTAAAAAATTGTTCCAACAATGAAGTCAAAACCTCCCGCGCTAGCTTTTCATCTTCTATAATAATGGCTGACAACATATATTATATGATTTTCTTAAATGTATTATTAAATTATTTCTTTTAAATATAGATTATAATCTGCGTTATCACCACATCAAATGACCTTCTTTTTATTAACCGTAGTAAATTATTTATTAACCGTAAATCAATTTTAATTTCCCCATAATTAATTAACTTTAATTCAATTAAAATAGAATTTATGAAAAAAGTAATTTTCCCTGCTATTATCTCCACCCTCATCTTGTTTATCTGGCAATTTATTTCGTGGGCAGCCGTAAATCTTCATGAAAAAGCGCAATCCTACACAGAAAAACAAGATGAATTAATAAACGCTATAAAAGCTACAGGATTGGAAGAAGGGGCCTATTTTTTACCCCTACCAAAACCTGGTTCGTCTGCAGAGGTACAACAAGCACATAATAATGCAATGATTGGAAAACCATGGATTATGATTCAATATCATGATGCATTTAAGGTAAATATGGTCATGAATTTTACTCGAGGACTAAGTATTCATTTTATATCTTCCCTTCTTTTGATATGGATTATTGGATTAATGGCCAATCAAACTTTCTTTAACATATTCAAAGTTTCATTGGCCATTGGGTTAATTGGTTTCTTTTTTTATCCTTATACAAATGATATCTGGTATGAAACGTTTGACACCGTTGCCAGTTTAATGGATGCAGTAGTTGCCTGGGGCCTTGTAGGTATTTTTATGGGGTGGTATTATAAAAAATCTTAATTTGTAAAAGATTGGTAAACAAATTGACGCAGACGACCATGATATTCCCATGAAAAATTTGATTCCTGAGACATGAATATGGCAATTAATTTTTCTTTAGGATCAATAAAAAAATGGGTATTATAGGCTCCCTCCCAATAAAATAAACCTTCGGAACCAGGGAATCTTGTTGCTGCAACGTCTGTTACCACAGCAAAACCGTAACCAAATCCCTCTCCTGGTCTGATAAACATATCAGCAGAATGATTGGCTGTCATCAGCTCAATTGTTTTTCTACTTAGTAATTGTTTACCATTAAAGGAACCACCGTTTAACAGCATTTGGCAAAAATTACCATAATCTTTTGCAGATGAATAAAGTGCGTTTACACCGCTCCAAAGTTTAACCCCTTGTTTAGGGGGCTGATTGGCGGCTAGGGAAATTTTTTCTCCTTTCGTATGAACTTTTACTATTTTATTCAGGTCTGCATCTGGCACGTTATAAAACGTTTGGTACATATTTAGTGGCTTAAAAACGCGCGTTTTAAGAAATTCGTCGGTAGAAAGGCCTGAAAACTTTTCAATTAGGGCAGAAAGAATATCTGGCCCAGCGCTATATCGCCATTGTTTTCCAGGTTGTCCATAAAGAGGGAAAGACGTTATTTTTGATACTCTTCCTTGAATATTGGGGTATAACTGGATAAAATAATTGGCCATGAATTCCTTTTCAAACTTGTCAGAACCAAGTCCGTGAGTAAGACCGGAAGTATGGCTAAGCAATTGGGAGATAGTCATTTCCGATTGTAGAGAATCAGTTTCCCCCTTAATTCCATCCTCTCTGTTTCTGATGACCCTCAGCTTCTTAAATTCAGGTATATATTTAGAAACAGGATCGGTTAGTAAAAATTTTCCCTCTTCGTATAACATCATGAAAGCTACCGTAATAATGGGTTTTGTCATTGACTGGATATAAAACAAATCATCCTTTTCCATGGGTATTTTTGTTACAGCATCTTTAAAACCCAGCGCTTTATGTTGTACCACTTGCCCGTCCTTAATAATCAAAGTAACGCCCCCTGGAATATTTCCCTTTGAAACTTCAGAAAGGATAAAAGTATCTAACCTGCTTAGACGTTCTGTTGAAATGCCTGCTACTTGTGCAAAAATAGTTGAGATGAACCCTAAAGTAATCACTCCCAGTAAAAGTAATTTTTTCATAAATATCCTATTTCTCATTATTTAATTTTTGAGACTTATTGATTTTCCGAGATTTTTCCCGTTTTTAGTTTTGTTTTTTCAAAATATGCCATCAATTGCTCGAAAGACAAACTATAAATCTCTTTCAAGATTTTTTCTTTAATGGCTCGAAACGTTTTATAAGTATCAAAATCTCTTTTTTTCTGTTTTAGTCTTCATGTTCAACAATTTCTTTGCTTCTAAACGAAAAAATACTTCTCAATAAAGTACTCTGAACCAAATTGTTTCCTCAATATCCCTCATCTCATCAAGTAAGTTATCTGGGTATTCTGTATCGACATCGGTGACAACATAACCTAAAGTATTAGTTGTTTTTAATGATTGCGCTAAGATATTTATATGATGTGAGGCAAAAATCTGATTGATTCTTGCGAGCACATTAGGTACATTTTTATGAATATGTAGGAGCCTGTGAGCATTTTTGACAGCGGGCACAAACAGATTTGGAAAATTAAGTGAGCCCATGGTATTACCAGAATTGAGGTATTCTGTTATTTTCTCAGGGATAAACTCAGCTCTGT
>JBEAXK010000039.1:0-23352 GCA_041159865.1 Bacteroidota bacterium | reverse complement strand
CATGGAATGTTCTTCTCCATTAATGACCACAGCATCAAATCCCAGTTTTTTTAATACGGAATATGCAAAAACGGTTCTTGTGTCACAGTCACCCGCTTCATGATAAAGAAATTCCATGGGTGAATATACACCAAAAGGCTGTATATTTCCACAACATCCTTGTCCTGATTCCAAAGGTGCACAAGTATTTACATATTTTATACCATTTAAAACAAATGGACAATCTTCGTTGATAATCAACGTATAAGGAATTGATTGAATGCTGGAAATAATTAAATTTAATGCACCCATATAGTCGAGGTTTGCCTCATCAATTATTTTTTTATAACCTTCAACTAAGTCACTTGTAGGAAATTCAACTGCATTCAAAAGTTGCTCGTAAATAAATCTTGCATATTCTATATCTGAAAGTTCATTTTCAGGCAAGGATATATTTTCCCTGGATGATATACTAAGATCATAAAGTTCCTGACAAACTGGAAAAGACATTTCATAATTCTTACCATCTAAAGAACTCCATTTCCAGTTTTTTTCAAATGATTTACAACCTGTAACCTCATTGAAGGGAACATCTTCAGGAATTGGAGGTCGAACGATAGTTTCATTAACTTCTTCTTCTCCACTAAGGAGGATATAAATCAAGTAGCCCAAGAAAACCCAAAAAAGTAACTTTTTCATCCTTTGTTTGAAATAATAGTTCCTACAATACCTTTCTAAAAGTCAAATTTATTCTGGGTTCCTTTATTCTTAAAGATTTTGGTAAAGAGTGAACCCATCTATTTTGCGTGTCTCCTTTCATTAATAAGATACTACCATTTTCTAACAACAAGGTAATAATTTCTTTTGACTCTTTATGTCGAAAGCTAAAAGGTCTTACTGCACCAAAACTAAGAGATGCAATAGTTGGTTGATAACCAAATTCTTTGTCATCATCACTGTGCCAGGACATTCCTTCATTTCCATGATGATACAAATTGCATAAGCAGGAATTAAAATCAAAAGAAGTGAATTTTTCAGTCTTTTCTTTTATTGAAATTAAAGTGTGATGCCAGGGAATAGCTTTTTTAGTAGTTTTAGAATAAGTGTAACTAAATGCTTCATCCCCATACCAGGCTACTTTCCTGCCAGTGGTTATTTTTTTTCCAAACATGGTTAATTCGTCATGTTGCCAATGAAGGTGATTTTTCATATCTTCCATCAGCAGGGAGGCATCAGAAGAAACCCAAAGATTTTTTTCATAATAAACCTCTCCATCGTATGGCAATATATTCTGGTATCCCTTCATTTAAGTTTAATTGTTTTCAAGATGAATGACACCAATTCCATTATCCAGCAATAATTTATTAAGTGCGGGCAAATCACTTTTCATTATTTGCAAGGCCTCCTTATATGCAGCTGACCAAAGGGAATCTAATCTTTTTTGTTCATCTAAAACGGCTTTGGTAACGGCTGGTATATCACTTTCTGCCTGATTAACCAGGAATAAATAATTTCCTGTCATTTTATTTTCAAAATTATCTACATCATCATAAGCTTTTGATTTTCGCTGAACCATATTTTCATCCCATTTTTTGATTGCTTCAATAATTCTGTTACATGCAAGAAATTGTTCAGAACCTGCCATATTCTTTTTTATTAGGACAGGAATGAGACGATTTAATTGTTGATTATATTCATCCATTTGATTAACTGTTTGGATCATATTCGTAAAAGTGCTGGATAATTGATTCAACAAAGTATTATAAACTGTATAAGTTTCTTCGGAAACCTTGAAAAGTGGATTAGGTAAAATGGTTACTTCCCGTCTCAATTTTTCTTCCGAAAAAGTTAATTCAATGATGTATTTCCCTGGAGCAATTTTATGACCCCTATAACTTCCTTCTATGTAAACATTTGGAACTCCAGGCCTTGAATGAGTTCGCATATCCCAAACAAATCGGTTTAATCCCTTCATTGCACTTAAAGAAGGTTCTGGAGAAGGACCGCCATCATACACCTTAAATCCCTCGTTTTTATCACTGCTAAAAGTTCTGATAAGTTCGTTATTTTGGTTATAGATGTTTAATGAAACTTTATTCAAAGGATTAGATTTCTCATCCTGTGGTAATTGATAATAAATAACAACACCTGTAGCAGGGTTAACACCAACTTTTAAATCGGTTCCAGAAGCATTATTTCCTGATTCATTTAATTTACTGCCACCATTTACCTGATAAGTATCCTCGACAGGATATAGGAACATTTTAGAGGAGTCGACTCCAAAATTTCTAATCACCTCTAAATCGTCCAGTACCCAAAAAGACCTCCCTGCGGTAGCGGCAATTAAATCGCCATGTTTAATCATTAAATCGGTCACGGGAACAACGGGAAAATTCAATTTGAAGGGCTTCCACCTTCCACCACCATCTCTAGAAATATAAATACCTGTTTCTGTGCCAGCAAATAATAAACCTGCCAATTTCTCATCTTCTCTGACAACCCTGGTATAGGCTCCTTCAGGAATTCCGTTTGAAATATTTATCCATGTTTTACCATAATCTGTCGTTTTAAATAAGTAGGGTTTTAAATCATTAAATTTGTAACGGGTAGCTGCAATATAGGCAGTTGCTTTATTATGGGGGGAAACTTCAATCGCATTAATTAAACATTCAGGAAGACCTTTTGGGGTAACATTTTTCCAGGTTTTTCCTCCATCTGATGTTAAGTAAACTAAGCCGTCATCACTTCCTGTCCAGATTACCCCTTTTTCATGAGGTGATTCGAGGACATAACTTAAGGTTCCATAATTTTCAGCACCCACTATTTCGTTGGTATAAGGTCCACCACCTTTGCCTTGTTTTTCTTTTTCATTTCTTGTCAAATCGGGAGAAACTTCTTCCCACGATAAACCCATATCTTTTGTTCTCAATAGCACTTGTGCACCGTGGTAAAAAGTATTTGGCTCATGTTTTGACCAAATAATAGGTGCATTCCAATTATACCTATATTTCATGTATTTAGGCTCCAAAGCAAGGTATTGGATAGGGGAGGGCATGATATTAGTGCTTGCATTTGCTTTTGTATCCAGTATTTCTATCGTACCTAAATAGCTTCCACCCATTACAAATCTTGGATTGTCGGGGTCAAATGCTAAAAATGCACTTTCTCCGCCTGCAGAACTCGTCCAGTCTTTATGGGTAATGCCATACCCTCCTAATGAACGAGAGGCAATGGAGACGGAAGTATTATCTTGTTGACCCCCATAAATTCTGTATGGAAACTGATTATCGACATTAATTCTGTACATCTGGGCCGTTGGCATATTTTGCTGTTCCGTCCAAAATTCACCTCTGTCGAAGGTAATGGAAGCTCCTCCGTCATCAGCGATAACCATATTTTTAGAATTTGCTGGATTTATCCAAAGATCATGGTGATCGCCATGAGCCGTATTTAATATTTCCCAGGTTTTTCCTCCATCAATGGACCTCAAGGCAGGTGGACCCAGCACATAAACGGTATGTTCGTCATTTGGATCTGCAAAAACCTCAATATAATACCAGGCACGTTGCACCAATCGATGGTCACTGCTAACCTTAGTCCAGCTTTCACCCGCATTGTTTGAGAAAAAAAGTCCCCCTTTTTCCTTTTCAGAATCACTTTCAATAAGCGCATATACCACATCAGAATTGGCACCGCTTACTGATATCCCCATTTTGCCTTTTTCTTTAGGTAATCCTTTTTCAAGTATAAACCAGGATTCTCCGCCATCTACTGATTTATAAAGCCCGCTACCAGGCCCACCACTGGTAACTTTCCAGGGAGAACGGTTATGTTCCCACATGGAGGCATATAAAATCAAAGGATTATTTTTATCCATAGACAGATCATTACAACCAGTTCCTTCATTTACAAAAAGCATGTTTTTCCATGATTTTCCACCATCCACACTTTTATATATTCCTCTTTCGGGGGAAGGTCCATTTAAAGCTCCTTGGGCAGCTACGTAAACGATATCAGGATTTTTCGGATGGATAATAATTCTGGCTATTTGTCGGGTTTTATCAAGTCCAACTTTTGACCATGTTTTTCCAGCATCTGTCGATTTGTAAACGCCGTCACCATAGGATGTCATAACGCCTCGGGGTGCATGTTCCCCCATACCGCAGAAAACAATATTAGGGTCAGAAGCAGAAACAGCTACTGCACCAACTGAACCTGTATTGAAAAAACCATCTGATATGTTAAACCAATTATGTCCAGCATCAACGGTTTTCCATAATCCTCCACCAGTAGTACCCATATAATAGGTAAGAGGGTCATTGGAGACTCCTGTTGCTGTTACAGATCTTCCACCTCTAAAGGGACCTATATTTCTCCATTTTACAGGATGAAAATAACTTGTTTCTTCAAAAGGTGAGGATTTAGGCGTACTATTCTGAGCCGTAAGGGCTATTCCACAACTTGTAAATATTACCAATAAAAGCTTAATTCTAATGAACATGTAGGTAAGTTTAGTTTAGGTATCTTTAAAAAAAAATTAATTCATCGACAATTTAACGAAAATAAAAATCTAAATAGTCCTTTCCATTATAAAATAATTATAATAATTAGGATATATTGATTTAAATATTACATTTGCATTATTAAGCATATTTATGTTAGCTATACGGCGTTTTATTTTTTTACTTGCTTGTTTTTCGCTTCTAGGCAAAGACGCTAATTACGCCTATGCACTTTCTGATAAGTTAGCTTTACAGTTAAAACAAAAAAATCTAAATAAAGGGAATGATTTCCTTAATCCCCTTTCAATCAATGATTCAGCTAAATTATTATTAGTTGAAATTGAAGAAATTGAGGACGATACACATTTTTGTCTACCTGTAATTAAGACATTTAAACTCAATGAATTTGATGGTGTTAAAAATGAAACACCTGTTTTATCTTATTATATAAACCTTGTTATCAACAGGGTAGTTCTTTTCTGCTCCTTAAAGATTGACTGTTAAAATAGACCTTTTGTTTAGTTTCTGGTAATGAAACTTCCTCTTAATGGTTCGAATTTTTAACAACTCTTGAATTAGAGTTTCAATCTTTGATGTAATGAATCCTAATGTAAATTCAAATGGAAATAAAACTGGAAAGGATAAAGAATCCATTCATTCAGCTGACATCATTTCTGGTTTAATTGTTTCTTTACTTGCTTTGCCCCTTAGTCTGGGAATAGCAAAAGCTTCTGATTTTCCACCACTCATGGGCCTTCTCACCGCCATTATTGGAGGTATGGTTGTTTCATTTTTTGCCGGATCTAAACTTACTATTAAAGGTCCGGCTGCTGGTTTAATTGTTATTGCGGCAAGTGCTGTTGCTGATTTTGGTGGAGGAGAAAAAGGTTGGCACTTGGCCTTGGGAACCATTATTGTTGCTGGAGTCATTCAAATCTTGTTTGGTCTTTTTAAGCTGGGAAAACTCGCTAATTTTTTTCCTCTTTCTGCTATACATGGTATGTTAGCTGCTATTGGATTAATAATCATTGCAAAACAAATCCCAGTCTTATTAAATGTAGATCCAGTATTCACGAAAGGAAAAGATCCCTTGGAACTATTGGCATCGATTCCAACTTTCCTATTTAATATGAATCCAAAGGTTGCTATAGTTGGTATTCTTTCATTGATTATCTTATTTGTCTGGCCAAATTTGAAAAATCCAATATTAAAGAAAATTCCAGCCCCTTTGGTAATTTTAGCTTTAACAATTCCAGCAGGTTTATTTTTAGATTTTAAAAATACCGCACCTTCATACACTTTAGTTCATATTGGAAATTTTATAGATAGCATAAAGATAAATGCCGATTTTTCTGGATTTTCACAAACAGGTGTTTTTATTAAATATGTAATCATGTTTGCCCTAGTCGGAACTTTAGAATCTCTTCTCACGGTAAAAGCGATTGATATATTAGACCCCGCCAAACAAAAATCTGACACAAATAAAGATTTAATTGCCATAGGTATCGGAAATATTTTTGGTGGATTTTTAGGTGGTCTACCCATGATTTCTGAAGTGGCACGTAGCTCTAATAATTTATATAATGGAGGAAAAACCAGATGGGCAAATTTTTTCCATGGATTTTTCATTTTGATTTTTTTATTAATAGCCGTTCCCCTTTTGGAAATGATTCCAAACACTGCTTTGGCCGCTATGCTTATCACAGTTGGATTCAAATTGGCGCACCCAATGGAATTTGTACATATCTTTAAAATCGGAAAAGAACAACTTGCTATTTTTTTGATAACTATCTTTTTTACTTTGTTCGAAGATTTATTGGTGGGTATCGCTGCTGGCATTATTTTGAAGTTGATTATTCATCTTTTTAATGGGGCTAAATTTAAAAATCTTTTTAAAGCCACCATCTGTGTTGTCGATGAAGAATTTGGTCCAAGATTAATTATTGAACAATGTGCTGTCTTTTCTAATTGGCTTGGATTAAAAAAAATTCTGGATGAACTTCCACAAAAAGAAGTAGTCTCCATCGATTTTTCTAAGTTAAAATTGGTGGATCATTCAGTGTTAGAAAATCTTCATCATTTTAAAGATGATTATGAAAATGGGGGAGGAAAAGTTCAATTTGAAGGTTTAGAACAACTCAACCAACTTTCCAATCATCCCCTTGCTGCCAGAAGACAAAAATCCTAAATTAAACTGGAGAAAATGAAAAAAAATTTTGAATTTGATCTTAATCATGTTTTACATGAGCTAAAACATTATTTGCCTTCCCAAACACCTCTTAAAGATTTTATTCATCATAATTCATTACATGCATTCCAACATCATGAATTTTTTGAAGGGATTTTCAAAGCATCTACTATTTTTGGTTATAAGGTTACCTTATCCTTAAACGAATATAGAAAATTATATAAACTAGGTAGAATTCGTACTGAAATATTAACTAAAACGATTGTAGATAAATATGGGGAAATTAATTTTTCGGACTGGTTAGACAAAGTTTTAAATAAATCGTACGATTTTGAGGTGTCAACAAGAATAGGGCAGTTTAGAAAAACTTGGCAAAATTTCTATCAAATTGATTTAGATAACAAAGTTCAACCTCTTTTATTTAGAATAATTGGTAGTTATTTGGATCAAGGTATTGCTCTTTGGCACTTTCCATTTGAGGATAAAGGATTGATAAATGCAGTTAAAATATTGGAGGAAAAAAGTTTTTCCAGTTTTTTTAAGACAGAAAGGGCTAAAAAATTACTTTTAGATCCCTCCTTAAATATCAGTAAACTACTAAAAATTTTAGTAGACAAAGAATCCTTATTTCAAGAATATATTTTTGATCAGCAATTTTCTCACAGAGGTTGGAGCGGAATAGTGGGTGCTATCGAGGATAATCCAAATTCAATTCTTTACCCAAAGTCTATAACTCTAAAAGATTTTATTACGCTTGAATTATTACTTGAAATTGATGCTTTAACTTCTGAATACGGAGAAAACTGGCAACCTTTGGGTCAACTTTTTAATAAAGAACCAGCTGATTTATTTGCACCTGTAGCTAATACAGAATTACAACAGGTTTTGATTCTTTGGCAAATGGCATTTGAATGGAGTTACTATGACGAAGTATTTGCAGGATTACTGTCTTTGCAAAAGCAAAAAAAAGCGATACAAAAAGTTGAAAACACTGAAAATGAAGCTTTTACCTCATTCATAGGTATCTTCTGTATTGATGAACGGGAATGTTCTATTAGAAGGCATTTAGAATTTGTTCAACCTCATTGTGAAACAATGGGCTGCCCTGGTTTTTTTGGCGTTGAATTCTACTTTCACCCGGCTAATGGAAAATTTTATGAAAAATTGTGTCCAGCTCCTGTAACGCCTAAATATTTAATTAAGGAAATTGATTCAAAAGGTGTTCGTGGTCATGAATTACTCTTCAATAAAAAAGCTAATACCATTTTTAGAGGTTTCTTGATTACCCTTTCATTGGGCTTTTGGGCGGCAATTCAAATGGTTCTGGATATACTTAGACCCAAAATGAGTTCAGCTATTTCTGATGCTTTTGCTCACATGAACCTCTCCTCTACCCTACAAATAGAGGCTTCTTCACCCGTGGAATTTGAAAATAATCTGCAAGTTGGTTTCACTATTAAGGAAATGGCCGATAGAGTAGAAAATCTATTGAGAGGAATTGGGTTATATCAAAATTTTCCACTACTTGTTTATGCTGTTGCCCATGGAAGTAGCAGTGCTAATAATCCACACCATGGCGCACATGATTGTGGTGCATGTAGTGGAAGACCTGGTTCTGTGAATTCAAGGGTTTTTGCCTTTATGGCTAATCATAAAGAAGTTCGAAAAATACTGGTCGAAAGAGGGTTGACTATCCCTGAAACCACTCAGTTTGTTGGTGCATTACATGATACTGCAAGTGATGAAATGGCTTTTTATGATTTGGAAATTCTAACTCCTGCAAATAAATTGAACCATGAGGCTAATGTATTTAATTTTGAAAATGCGCTGGATCTAAATGCAAAAGAGAGATCTAGACGATTTGCTTCTATTGAGACACAGAAATATATTAAGCATGTCAGAAAATCAATTCAGAAAAGATCTGTCTCCTATTTTGAACCTAGACCCGAACTTGGTCATGGTACGAATGCGCTTTGTTTTGTAGGTCACAGACATTTAACTAAAGGGTTATTTCTAGACAGACGAGCCTTTATGAATTCTTATGATTATCGTTCTGATCCAAAAGGAGATCTTTTGTTGGGCGTAATGAAACCATTGCCAATTGTTTGTGGCGGTATAAACCTGGAATATTATTTTTCCAGAGTTGATAATTATAAAATGGGAGCAGGGACAAAATTACCACATAATGTCATGGGGCTTATTGGCGTGGCAAATAGTTCAGATGGAGATTTAAGACCTGGTCTTCCTTTACAAATGATTGAAGTTCATGATCCTGTCAGATTAATGTTAATAGTAGAACACTATCCTGAAATTGTTTTGAAAACGATACAATCAAGCCCAGAATATTATGAATGGTTTAAAAATGGATGGGTACTAATAACGGTAATTCATCCTGAATCAAATCAACTGTTTACTTTTAAAAATGACCAATTTCACCTTTACACCCCATTACTAAAAGTTGTCAAGGAGAGCACGGATGTGCATGAATTAATAGATCTGGCTACAGAAATGAAGACAAATGAAATTTATCATGCTACTCAAGAACATATCCCAGTTCATATTTTAAATTAAAAAAAATGAATTTTTATATTCCACTTTTTATTTTAATTCCATTTATTGGTTTCGTTATTTCCCTCATTCCCAATAATCATCAGGAGAAATGGATTTACAGAACGGTTTTCATGACCTTGATTACTCATTTTTTACTGCTCACATTTCTTTGTGTAAATGGAATTTTTCAAGATGACTTTAATTTGTTTTTTGAGGGTCCAGCGTTATACAAAACGAATACTTCAAATTTTTCCTTTCATCTTTATTTTGACGTCCAAACTGGTTTTTTTGCCTGGATAACAGATTTTATTTTAATTCTTGTTTCTACCTTTAGTAAAACCTATTTACATAGGGAAAAAGGATTTAAACGGTTTTTTAATAATATGCTATTTTTCTTTTTAGGTTTATCCATTATTGAATTTTCGGGGAATTTTGAAACGCTTTTTGCAGGGTGGGAAATTATTGGAATTGCCTCTTTTTTATTGGTTGCCTTTTATAAAGACAGATATTTACCAGCAAAAAATGCAATGAAATTATTTTCAGCTTATAGAATTGCAGATATTTCTATGTTACTTGGAATTTGGTTAAGTCATCATTATTTTAAAAAATCACTGAATTTTCAGGAATTGAAATTCTTGGAAATTAATTATTTAGGTGGTGAACACGACATATATATTCTGGCAATTCCGTTTTTATTTCTCCTGGCTGCTTTAGTAAAATCTGCCCAATATCCTTTTTCTTCGATGTTGCCCCGAGCTATGGAAGGACCAACAACTTCCTCGGCTATTTTTTATGGATCTTTAAGTGTTCACATGGGTGTATTTTTGTTGTTAAGAACTTTTCCTCTTTGGGAAAATCATTTCGTCTTCAAAGTGGTTGTGGTTTGTTTTGGGGTTGTTACAAGCTTATTAGGCACTTTAATTGCAAGAGTTCAGTCGTCCGTTAAAACCCAGATAGCTTATTCATCTATTTCACAAATTGGCATCATTTTTATAGAAGTTGCATTGGGTTTTCATACGTTGGCATTATTTCATTTTGCAGGCAATGCTTTTTTAAGAACCTATCAACTTTTAGTTTCTCCGGCAGTACTGAGTTATTTAATCCATGATCAGTTTTTCCATTTTATTAAACCCAATAATCTTATCAAAGAAAATCTGTGGGGAAGAATGAATATGACAATCTTTCTGTTGAGTATTAAAGAATTTAATATGGATACAAATATGTATCAATATTTATGGAAACCTCTCAAAATTCTGGGCGGAAAATTAAAGTTTTTTCAAACGGGAAAAGCATTGATATTATGTAGTTTATATTTGGCAGCAGGTTTTTATTTTATTTTTATAAAAAAATATTACGAAGAGGCATGGTTGCATCAGTTTTCTTTCATTGGTGGCCTTCTAAGTTTGGGTTTAATCCTTTCAGCTTTTGAATCTAGGATAAGTGCGGAGAATGCCTGGTGGCAAATTATCTTTAGCCAATTTTTATTAGGGCAGGCCATTGCCCTAAATGAACAATTTGAAATTGCTCAATTGTTACTGTTCCTAAGTGGAATTGTATTCGCCGCCTTTTTAGGATTTTTAGTTCTTAAAAGACTAACATATAAGGGGGAATCCATTTTACTTCATAAATTTCATGGTCATTCGTATGTGAGACCGCGACTTTCTGTAGCTTTCCTTATTGCTTGTTTAGGTTTATCCGGATTTCCAATTACACCAACATTTATTGGAGAAGACCTTATTTTGGGTCATTTACATGAAAATCAAATTGGATTAACATTGTTGATTTCACTTATTTTGATTCTAGATGGTCTTGCTATCTATAGAATTTATGCTCGTTTATTTCTAGGACCTCATGAAGGAGCATATCATGAAACGGCTTACAGATCTTCTTAGGCGTAAAAAAAAAGAGCAACCTTAAAAGTTGCTCTTTTTATTATCTATAGAAAGTATATTTAATCTTCTACTTCTCTTTTCTTTTCTTCCATGTAAACAGCTTTCAATACCTCTGCTCTTCGCGTAATAGAGGGCTTAACAAACTCTTGTCTTCTGCGCAATTCTTTCATCACTTGGGAATCTCTATACTTCCTTTTGTACCTTTTTAAAGCACGGTCGATACTTTCGTTATCTTTTACATCAATAATCAGCATAAGGTTTTGAAGATTTAATCGTTTAAAGTTAAAAAATGGAGCGGATGACAAGATTCGAACCTGCGACCTCAACCTTGGCAAGGTTGCGCTCTACCAACTGAGCTACATCCGCATAATACCTCTTGCTTGGACTTTTTCCAAACGCGTGCGCAAATATAGTATTTTATTTACTTTTCACAATATTTTTAAAAAAAAATGTTTTATTATCATTAAATAGCTTTGTCAGGGTTTCTCCCTATTTTTGCAAAAATTGCTTTAATAATGGTCTCTAAACTCCGCTTCCAAATACACTATTATACTAAACCTGGTGAAAATTTATTTCTTAAAGTATTCGAATCTTCTCAGGGGGAACTAAGCTATCTTCCTTTAAACTATTTAGGACATGGACATTGGGGAAACGAGTTTGATTTTCCATCTGAATTACTTAGTTTCAAATATGCTTATGTTATCAAAGACGATAATCAGGTTGTAAAAAAAGATGAAGGTGTTTTTTCTCGGTCTTTTCATAAATGTCCTGATATATGTGATTTTTATTTGATTAGAGATTTTTGGATGGATAAAGGACATCCTGAAAATGCTTTTTTTAGTGACGCCTTTTCAGGTCTCGTTTTGCCACAAACTAAACAATTTTTGCCTGTTGAACATAAAAGGGGATTTATTCAACTTAAATTTAATCTAAGAGTGCCTTATCCCTATGAAAATGCGCAGCTTTTAGTGCTGGGAAATAAAAATGAACTTGGAAACTGGCAGCCTGAAACGGGTTTAAAACTGTCAAATTTAACGGACACCAACGAATGGACCGGTATCGTTTCATTTGAAAAATTTCCTGAAGGGTTAGAATATAAATATGTTTGGAAGCTTCCTAATAATCAAATTATTTTTGAAACCGGAGAAAATAGACATTTAAGGAATGTAAAACCAATTCATTCCTTGGTTAATATATGTTTAAATGATACTCGTTTTAATTTTCCTTCTCCTTATTGGAAAGGAGCAGGAGTAGCAATACCCGTTTTTTCATTAAGAAGCAATCAAGGTCTTGGCGTTGGTGAATTTAATGATCTTCGTTTATTTGCAGATTGGGCTGCCATTTCTGGTTTGAAAATGATTCAGATTTTACCAATCAACGATACACAATCTTCTCAAACCTGGACTGATTCTTATCCCTATGCTGCTATTTCAGTATTTGCATTACATCCTCTTTATTTACATATTGAAAATATTTCAGGTTGGGAAAATAGTATTTCAATTGAGGAGTTAAATTTAATAAAAAGTGAGTTAAATCATTTTGCTGTTGTTGATTATGAAAAGGTACTATCATATAAGCTAGATATTTCAAAAAGAATATTTAAAAATCAGTGGAATCAATTAAAAAATGAGATAGCTTATAATACCTTTTATAATGAAAACAGGGAATGGTTAGAGCCTTATGCGTTATTTTCATTCTTCAGGGAAAAATATAAAACGGTAGATTTTAATAGATGGGAGGAATACAGTGTTTATAAAAGTGATTTTATCTCGGATTTTATCAGACCTGAAAATGAAAATTTTCTTTCTATTGCATTTTATTTTTTCTTACAATTCCATTTAGATAAACAGTTGCTGGAAGCTACTAAGTATGCAAAAAGTAAGGGAGTTATTCTGAAAGGAGATTTACCTATTGGAATTTTTAAACATAGCACTGATGCATGGATTTCTCCTCATTTGTTTAATATGGATGGACAGGCAGGTGCACCGCCTGATCCCTTCTCAGCAACAGGTCAAAATTGGGGATTTCCTACCTATAATTGGTCTGAAATGGCTAAGGATGATTATAAATGGTGGAAAAATCGGATGATTCTTCTGGCAAAATATTTTGGCGCATATCGCATAGACCATATCTTAGGTTTTTTTAGAATCTGGGAAATTCCTGCCAATCAAGTGGATGGATTATTAGGTGTTTTTAATCCCGCAATTCCGCTGAAATTAACTGACTTTATTTATAATGGGATTGTTTTTGATGAAAATAGATTTTGTAAACCATATCTTTCTTTTGATTTGTTGCGTTCTTTATTTGAAGATGATACAGAGAAATTGATAACCTCTGTTTTTGTTGTATCTGAAAATGGTTTCTTTCATTTTAAACCATCTCTTTCAAGTCAGAAAGATTTGGAATCTTTTTTTAAAACTTTGGATGGCCTTCCTTTTATCAAATATCAAGAATTGTTATTTAGTCTTGTTTGTGATGTTTTATTTATAAAAGACAAACATATTCCCAATGCTTATCATCCAAGGATAAATTTAATGGATACTTTTTCTTTTAAACAATTAGATGCTTCCACTAAATATAATATTCAAAGATTACATGATTATTATTTTTATCAGATGCAAGATGATTTCTGGCGGGAAAAAGCTATGGAAAAATTACCTGCAATTAAGGAATCTACCAATATGTTAATTTGTGGAGAGGATTTGGGAATGGTTCCTGCATGTGTTTCCGGAGTTATGAAAGAACTCGGTTTACTCACCCTTGAAATTCAAAGAATGAGTAAAAATCCTTCCACTGAATTTTTACAGGAAGAAGATATTCCCTTTCTTTCTGTGGTGAGTCCCTCTACCCACGATATGGCGCCCATAAGAACTTGGTGGGATGAATCTGATAGAGATCAGATTCAAAGGTTTTATGAAACTCAACTGGGAGGTTTTGGTAAAGCGCCTGATTCTTGCACACCTGAATGGGTTGAAAAAGTAATTGATTTGCACTTAGGCTGGCCATCTCTTTGGGCAGTTTTCCCTATTCAGGATTTAATGGGTATGGATTTATTACTCAGAAATCCTAATCCGGCGATGGAAAGAATTAATGTTCCTGCTAATCCAAAAAATTATTGGCAGTACAGAATGCATCTTTGTATAGAAGAATTATTAGCCAGAACCGATTTTTCTGAAAAACTGGAGAAAAAAATTAGGAATTTTAGGGACTTTTCCATACATTGAAAAGGTAATAATGGAATTTTAAACGATGAAAAAATATTTTTTTCTTTTCTTCGTGGTATTTATCATTCAAAAAGATCTCTGTGGTCAGTTTAATCCTTGTAGTCAGATAATAATCCCTGCCGATTCATCAGGTATATATGCTTTTTCAGGCTATAACGGAAAAAAGGACATAGTAGATAGTTTATGCCTTCATATTCCTGTTGAATATTCATTTGCTGTTAAGATACCTAAAGAGATTTCTGTTTTACCCATTGGTAATTCTATGGAAAAATTGCCAGCTACGCTAAAATATTCATGTTTTCCTTCAGATTGTCAATTCAAAAAAAGTGAAACAGGATGTATCACCATCAAAGGTAAATTTGATGATTCCTATGCATCAGCCTTGTTTAAATTTAAATTGGAGGTTCCAGATAGTTTTGGAATTCAATTAAATGATTTTGGGTTTTATCTTAGGTCTTCTTCGAGTATTGTTTGTAAAACATCCTCGTTGCATCTCTTAGGAGCAACAAGGTTAAAAATAAATGCATACCCAAATCCTTTTTCAGATAACATTCAGATTCATATTTTGACCGAATTAAGTGGATTGTTTGATTTGCAGTTATATAATATGGATGGCAGGATAGTTGAAAGAAGGAGGATAAATTTAAATCCAGGAAATAATCGATTTGAATTTCCAACCAAAGATGTTCCTTCCGGCATATACGGATGTAGCTTAACCGATGGGTTTTCAACCGTTTCCATGCGCTTAAGTAAACTATAATTTTTCTACCAGGTACCAGAAAGTTCCCATTGCAAATCTGGAAATAATGCATCTGATTCTACCTGGTCTATTCTCAAATCTAGGGCATTAGAAAGAAAAATAGCGATTTTATCTTTCCATTTAGACTGAGGAAATTGAATGGTCAGTTTGCATTCTATATCAAATTCTTGTTTAATTATCAACAGGTTATGTTTTTTTGCAGTATCCAACAGAAGAGGCATTTTAGTATAATCGCAAATAAATAAATAATAATCTGAAAGTTCTTTTTCAATAATTTCAGCGTTTTCAATGGCTAATGCAGCCGCATTTCGATATGCATTGATAAGTCCAGATGTTCCAAGTAATGTTCCGCCAAAATAACGTGTGACTACAACCAATGTATTTGTTAGTTCAGCGCTATCAATTTGTCCTAAAATTGGTTTGCCAGCAGTACCCGATGGTTCTCCATCATCGTTTGCTCTATATTGTAATCCATCTAATCCTAAACGCCACGCATAACAATAATGACTGGCCTTTCCATGTAACTTCCTGATTTCTTCCAGGTGAATATTTATTTGATCTTGTTTTTCAATAGGAAAGGAATGAGCAATAAATTTACTCCCCCTATCCCGATATTCCCCATATCCCGTTTTTAATATTGTTTTGTATTGATATTTGTTTTTCATTTTTTCAGGAAAGCGTAATAAGAACTACAGCCCCAATAGCAAGGCCAATTCCTATGTATTTATATTTATTTGCTGATTCTTTAAATATAAGTAGAGCTCCAAGCATAGAAAGACCAATAATCCCCACATTATTAATGGGAAACATTAAACTGGCATCCCAACCTTGACCTATTGCTTTCATGAGATAATAAATGGACATAAAATTTGGGATACCTAATAAAATGCCAAAAGGAAGTATATGCTTTGGAATATTATTATTCTCCCTAAAATAGGAGATGAAAATAAATACAATACCAAGAGATGCTGCTGTAGCAAATAGGGTACCTAAAAAAATAGCTGACTGTTTGGAACCTGTCGATTTTCCAAGTATATAAAAAGCAGTGTCAATAACGGAACTTAAGAGCCAGGTAAGGAAAGGATAAATCCAGTAAATTATTTTATTCTGTTGATTTTTTTCTTCCTTAAATGGCATATTAATGACTACTATAGCACCTATGGCAGCAATAATGCCTATGATTCTAAGGAAAGAAAGATTTTCGGAATAAAATAAGACTCCTATTAAGATAGGAGCAATCAGGGACATTTTTTGTGTAACGGAGCTAATCATGATTCCAAAATAGGTAACGGTCCTGGACATGATATTGAAGGTTACAATAAATAATCCACCCAGTAAAAAAGCAAATATCTGGAAGTTTTCTTCCTTTAGGGAATTTAAAGTTAATTCTTCCGCATTAACCCAAATAGTAGCTACCAAACAGGTTATATAATTGACCGTTATAATACCGGGTATATTTAGTTTTTTGTCTGAAAAATAACGAAAAAGCCAAAGTAAAGTGCAGGAACTTAAAATAGAAAGAGATAGGTAAAACATTTATTTTTATTTATAAATCAAAGATAAGGCTAAAAGTCTATAAACAATGTTTAATGATTCTCAACTAAATGCCTATATTTGCAAAAATATTATAAATTAGCTTGCGTGGAAAGAACGCTTAGTCAGTACGACGCTGAAATATTGGCCTGTAGGCAGCTTTTTGTCAGGAAGACCATAGATTATGGTACCTCCTGGCGAGTTTTGAGACCATCTTCTCTAACAGATCAGTTGTTAATAAAAGCAAAAAGAATTCGTACTATTCAAATTATGGGCACCCAAAAGGTTAGCGACCCCGTAAAACAAGAATATCAAGGTATTGTCAATTACAGTATTTTGTCGTTAATTCAATTATCCCTTCCTGTTAATGATCATTTCGATTTACTGCATGAAGAGGCCGTTTCATTATACGATCAACAAGTTGTTTTAGCCAGAAAATTGATGATTGATAAAAATCATGATTATGGGGAGGTTTGGAGAGAGATGAGATTATCTTCATTAATTGATATTATTTTAACTAAATTGTTGAGAATAAAACAAATAGAAGATAATAATGGTCAAACAACTGTTTCGGAAGGGGTTGATGCCAATTATCAGGATATCATGAATTATGCTGTATTTTCTTTGATAAAATTATCTGAACTAGCAGAAAATTAATTGTTTATAAAGTAAATTGACTTTTATGACACTAACGGATATTACTATCTATATGGCAATTGCAGGCGGTTTGTGGACCGCTTTGGTTATCTATTTCTGGCAAAAATCTAATCAAATCCTGATTACGTTTCTCCAAAGTTTTTGTGGTGCACTATTCATTTTCTCTGGTTGGGTAAAAGCTATTGATCCACTGGGTACTGCTTATAAAATGGAACAATATTTTGCTGAATTTAAAGTGACTTTTTCTCAAACGTCACTAAAGGGTATTGCTGATATTTTTCCTGTATTTGCCGAATATGCCATTGTTTTCGCCGTAATAATGATTGTTCTTGAAATTGTGTTAGGAATCATGTTGCTTTTCGGAATATTCCAAAAATTTACGGCCTGGACTTTTTTTCTTCTGATACTATTCTTTACTTTTCTTACAGGTTTCACTTATTTAACGGGATATGTACCTGAGGGAGTTAATTTTTTCTCCTTTTCACAATGGGGTGATTATGTTGAGACTAACATGAAAGTAACAGACTGCGGATGTTTTGGTGATTTTATTAAATTAAAACCAAAGGTTTCTTTTCTAAAGGATATTTTCCTTTTGATTCCCGCTATTCTATTTATATTGTTTAATAAAAGTCTTTATTCTTTATTTTCAAATTCAACCAGGAATAGTATTTTAATCTTTAGTTTAGCTGGATTTACCTTCTATTCATTTTCAAATTTTGTTTGGAATTTACCCCATACTGATTTCAGACCTTTCAAAATAGGAAACAACCTCAGAGAGATGAAGAAATCTGAGAAAGAGGCTGCTGCGGCAGTTAAGATTGTAGCTTATAAAATGACAAATTTAAAGTCTGGCAAAGTAGTAGAGGTTCCATTTGATACTTATATGGTGGAATACGCTAAATACCCTACATCAGATTGGAAACTGGAGCAAATTAAATCTGAACCAACCATTGAAAAAACTAAAGTAAGTGATTTTGAAGTTGCAGATATTGATGGAAACGATAAAACGGAGGAAATTTTAAATTATCCAGGTTTTTCTTTTATGATTATTGCTTACAAGTTAAAAGAATCAGTGGTCAATACCACCAAAACCCAAAGGGATTCTTTATTTAGAAAAGACAGTTTGTTAATTGGAAAAACCTACGAGTACATAAATGTTTTCGATAAAATCGAAGAGAAAACAATTCCTGTTAAAAATTATTCCTGGGATGAAAGTTATCTGGATAGCTGGAATTCGCGGCTTTTACCTGTTATGAATCCTTTAGTGAAACAAAACATCAAAATATTTGCCATCACTAAGTATACAGACAAGCAGATGATTCATGATTTTCAGGAAAAAACAGGTGCCAATTTCCCCATTTATATGGCTGATGATATCCTGTTAAAAACAATAGTCAGATCCAATCCAGGTGTTGTCTTGCTTAAAGATGGAAAAGTTATAGCTAATTGGCATATTAGAAAATTGCCTCATGCTGAGGAGCTCATTACCACGTTTGGGTTGAAAAAATAAAAATTTATTATTGCTTTTTTTAAGAATTATTATCAATTATGCTGAGTAGAAGAAATGTAAGGGTAAAGGTGATGCAAATCTTGTATGCCTTGGGCAGAGATGTTACTCAGGACTATACGAAAGGACTATTAGGTTATAGAAGACAGGTGAATCAATCGTTTGACCTTTATCTTTTAGTACTTTTTTATTTAATAAAAATTTCTAATTATGCTTCTGTAGATTCCAAAAACAGGAAAACAAGGTTAAGACCTTCCCCAGAGGACAAATTGTTTAAACCAATATTGGCATTAAATCCATATATTAAGTCACTGTCGGAAAATATTGGACTCTATAATCTTATAGATAATCATGATATTAGAGAAAAATGTGATGAAGATTTGGTGCGCTTAATGTATAATGAATTTCTGAAAACTGAAGATTATAAACAATTCCTTCAGGCGGAAGCTCTTTCTCCAGATGATTATGTTAATATATATCTTAATTTATTGAAAACTTGCCTTAATTCAAGTCATTTTCAAGATGTTCTGGAAGATAATTATTCCCAGTGGATTGATGATGAGTCATTAGTCGTAGGTGCCGTAAAAAAAACGTTGAAACAACTTCCAGTTGCCACTGATTTCTATAAAGAATATATTCCCTCTGAGGAGGCAACCGTTGAGTTTGGAGAGTTCTTACTTGAAACTGTATTTTTTAAAGATAAAGAACTATTAGATATTATTTCCCCTAATTTACAAAACTGGGATGCTGAGAGGGTAGCTGTTATTGATATGATTTTAATTAAAATGGCAATTGCAGAGTTGATGAATTTTACCTCGATTCCAGGAAAAGTTACCTTAAATGAATATGTTGAAATATCTAAAACTTATTCAACTGATAAAAGTAAAGATTTTATCAATGGTATCTTGGATAGGCTATTTAAACAGTTAACTGAAGATCAAAAAATTACAAAAGAGGGGAGAGGCTTACTTGATAACTAATTAGTTTACAACTATTTTATTTTTTTAATATATGCAGGATTCAATTCTAATCTTGGACTTTGGTTCACAATATACGCAGTTAATTGCCAGAAGAATAAGAGAGATGGAGGTCTACAGTGAGATTAGACCTTTTTCTAATATTCCCGCTGACCTATCTGAATATAAGGGTATTGTTCTTTCAGGTAGTCCTTTTTCAGTAAGAGATGTGAACGCACTTCAAATTGATTTATCGAGAATTATTGGCAAATTACCAGTATTAGGAATTTGCTATGGAGCACAATATATTGCTCATTCTTTGGGTGGAAAGGTTGAAAAATCAGATAAAAGAGAATATGGGAAGGCTTCTTTAGCTTTATGTGGTGAAAATGATCCTCTGTTTGAAAACGTAAATACCAATAGTCAGGTTTGGATGTCTCACGGAGATACCATCACCATTTTGCCGGATGGCTTTGAATTATTAGCAAAAACTAATGATATACCTATAGCTGCTTTTGGAAGTTGCCAAGGTAAATATGAAAATGCGGTGTATTGCTTGCAATTTCATCCTGAAGTTACTCATAGTACTGATGGTTACAAGATGTTGGAAAATTTTGTAAGAAAAATAGCTGGTTGTGAGGGAAAATGGACTCCTGCAGCATTTGTTAAATCGACGGTTGAGGAATTAAAAAATAAAATTGGTAACCAACATGTCATTCTTGGATTAAGCGGAGGAGTGGATTCATCTGTTGCCGCTGCATTATTACATAAAGCTATTGGTAACCAACTCATTTGTGTATTTATTGATAATGGGTTATTGAGAAAAAATGAGTATGAAGAAGTTTTGCTTAGTTACAAAGATATGGGCTTACGAGTAGTAGGGGTCGATGCAAAAAATTATTTTTATAAGGAACTAAAAGATATTGCGGATCCAGAGACTAAAAGGAAAATTATCGGAAAGGCTTTCATTGATATTTTTGAACAACAGGCTAAACTATTAGAAGGCTCTGATCATAAAATTGCATTTTTGGCTCAAGGAACCATCTATCCAGACGTTATTGAATCAGTTTCCGTACATGGTCCTTCAGTAACAATCAAATCACATCACAATGTCGGTGGACTTCCAGAAAAGTTGAATTTAAAAATTGTTGAACCTCTGCGCATGCTATTTAAGGATGAGGTTAGAAAGGTAGGAAGGGAAATGTTAGTGCCACCTGATATATTAAATAGACATCCTTTTCCAGGACCAGGCCTTGGGATTCGTATTTTAGGAGATATTACAGCTGATAAAGTTAGATTATTGCAGGAGGCAGATGCTATTTTTATTAATGGATTAAAGGAAGAGGGGCTTTATCATGAAGTCTGGCAAGCAGCTACTATATTATTACCCGTTTTTGCAGTAGGTGTAATGGGTGACGAGCGTACTTATGAACAAGTAGTTGCCCTTAGAGCTGTAACTTCTTTAGACGGTATGACTGCTGAATGGTGCCATTTGCCATATTCGTTTTTAGGAAAAATTAGTACGGAAATTATTAACCAAGTTAAAGGAATAAACAGAGTTGTCTATGATATCAGTACGAAGCCTCCCGCAACCATTGAATGGGAATAATTTAACTGCTTTTCTTGTTTTATTTTTATTTGGATTAACCAACGCATGTAGCTCAAATAGAACGGTAGCTTCCATTCCGACAAAAAGTTTATTGGATTTATCCACTAATTCTCGTGTTCTGGTTGATAAATTAGATACTCTTCCCATTATTACAGTAGATTCTGAAGTTTATTTACCTATTGGTTCTGAAATAGTTAGAAATGAAATACCCACTGAAAAATGGCAGATTTCTCAAAGCAAAATTTCTAAAAATGAATATTTAAAAATTGGTTTTGTTTTACCTTTTTTAACTGATATAGTTTCTTCCGCCAACAATACTGATTTCAATAATAAAGTTAGTCGTTGGGCTATTCATTATTATACTGGTGCTAAAATGGCACTAGAAAACTGGAAAAACAAAGGTGTTAAATTTGAATCTTTTGTTTGGGATTCAGGTCCGGATACAATGACTTTAAATAAAAATGTCTTATCTGATCCTCGTTTTTTTGAAATTCCCTTACTTATTGGACCTTATCATAGAGATAATGTAAAATACCTTGCAAATTATGCTAAAAAAGAAGGGATATTAATGTTTTCTCCATTTAGCGCCGCCCCGAACTTAACCGAAGAAAACCCATTTTTCTATCAGTCAAATCCACAGTTAGAAACTCAAATCGGTACCATTGTAAATCATATCCAGGAAAATTATTCCTTCAATGATGTTTTGATTCTTCAAAAGGATTCAGATTCAAAATTACAAAATTTATTTTTGCAATCTATTGAGTCAAAATTAATAGACAAATCAATTAATGCTCTTCCTAAATCTATTTTACTTTCAACAAATTCTTCGACCTGGGGCAAAAGTCTTATCCCTGAATTAGCAAAAAAAGAGAAGTTAGTGGTTATTATTTCATCCTATACAGATGAAGTGTTTTTAAATAATTTACTTCAGGAATTAAATAGGGAGACTTTTGATAAAAAGGAAATCGTAATATTTGGTCTGTCTCCCTGGTTAAATTTAGAACGAATAGATTATCAGCTTCTTGAATCTTTGAATTTTCACGTTGCTTCTGCTCATTTTGTTGATGAGGCAAATCAAGATATTCTCTCCTTTCAACGAAGATTTTTTCAGGAATTAGGCACTTTACCTGAACCTGAAGCTTATCAGGGTTTTGATTTAATAAACCTTTTGGTAGAAAACTGGGTGGAGAATAGTGGTCGATTTCAGGAGAATCTTGATTTGGTAAAATCGTCTGGTTTTTTATCCTCTCCTTATCAATTTAAAAAAATTAAATCAAGCGATTCAAACATTGAAAAATGGCAATTTAACATGAATCAAAATATTATGATTCTAAGATTCAATAGTTTCAGATGGCAGAAGGATTAAAAGGGTAGTCCCAAACCAAAATTAAGATTCACGTTTTTCCATTTCAGTTCTTCCTTTTTAGCCCAATAACTGCCATCTATTCCTCTGTATGGATATCTTACAGGTAAGCCAAGATCTAATCTAAACATAAAATAGGTAAAATCAATACGCATACCTAATCCGGAACTCAAGGCTATTTGTTTATAAAATGCATCACTTTGTCCTTTAGGGTTGAAAGGTTCTGAAAGTAAACTTTTATTAAATTGAAAATTAGACCCTGGTCTGGATGAATCTTTTTTCAGAGTCCAAACATTACCTCCATCTATAAATAAGGCACCTTGGATTCTCCAGAATGCTTTAAATCTGAGTTCTAAATTAAACTCCATCTTCAAATCTCCTGCTTGAAAAAAAACCAGTCGATTGCTTTCGGTTAACGAGAAGGAATCGATGTAACCTCCTGGTCCAAGACCACGAGCAGCCCATCCTCTGATACTGTTAGGCCCCCCAACATAAAATTGTTTAATATAAGGTACCGTTTTTGTGTATCCAAATGGAACTGCTAATCCGGTATTCAAACGTGCAGCAAGGGTACTTTTATTAGGTAAATTGTAATATAATCTAAAATCAACCTCTGATTTTAGGAATTGAGA